>NZ_JARWOP010000167.1 GCF_029868745.1 Nocardia wallacei
CCCTTTCCCCACAACCCCCCCGGGGGGGGGCCGGGGGGGGGGGGCGGCGGGGGCTCCCGCCACCCACACCGTGGGCCCCATCGCCGCGGAGTGCACCGTCAGCTCGACCACGCGGCCGGGACCGGCGACGGCGGCCACCAGGCGGGAGCCGTCGGCGGCGGGCCGGGCCGCGGCCAGCGCCCGCGCCGAGGCCTCCGACATCGCAGGCGGGTCGGCGGCGGCCGGTCCGGTCGAGCACACCACGGCCACGATCGCGACGAGCGCGGCCGCGCACGGAGGACGGACAACGCGGCGCCGAAGGCGTTGCCGGGCACGGACTCTCACGCGCCGCCTCCCTTCGGGTTCGCCTGCACCGAGACCGCCGCGCCCGGCCGGGCAAGACGCGGCGGGCAGTTCTGGTAGGGATCACCTGCGCCGACGCTAGGACCGCCGCGCCCGGCCGGGCAAGACGCGGCACGCAGGTCTGGGACTTGTGGCCGGGGCGGCGTGGTCGCGCTGGTATCGGCCACAACGGCGCGGCGGTCTCTAGGCTGGGCCGATGGGCGCGAACAGATCCGGGCCGTATTTCTGCGGTATCGATGCGGCGATGGATGTCGTGGGCGGCAAGTGGAAGGTGCTGATCCTGTGGGAGCTGGAGAACAACGGGGTGTGCCGGTTCGGTGAGCTGCGCCGCAACCTGCCCGGCGTGTCGGAGAAGATGCTGATCCAGCAGCTGCGCGAACTCGAGGAGGACGCCATCGTGCACCGCGAGGTGTACCGGGAGGTGCCGCCGCGGGTGGAGTACTCGCTGACCGAGCTGGGCCGCGAACTCGATCGCGCGCTGGCGCCGCTGGGGGTGTGGGGGCGTGAGCGCATGGCGCGCATCGGCGCGCGCAAGGTCGCCGCGCCGGGCTGAGGGCCACCGTATTGCGCGCACGCTGCGGCCAACGCATGGTGCCGGGCCGCCGCGATGGTAGGAAGGGGAACGTGTCTGCACCTGGTGACGAGTCCCGAGCCGAACCCGTGTCCCGCGCCGTATCGGAGGTGGTGGATCTGGTCAGCACGCTGATCCGGTTCGACACCTCCAACACCGGTGAACTGGAAACCACCAAGGGCGAGCGCGAATGCGCGCAGTGGGTGGCCGACCAGTTGCAGCAGGCCGGATACACCACCGAATACGTCGAATCGGGAGCGCCGGGCCGCGGCAACGTGTTCGCGCGGCTGCCCGGCGCCGACCGCAGCCGCGGCGCGCTGATGCTGCACGGGCATCTGGACGTGGTGCCCGCGGAGGCGTCGGACTGGAGCGTGCACCCGTTCTCCGGCGCGGTGCGCGACGGCTACGTGTGGGGCCGCGGCGCGATCGATATGAAGGACATGGTCGGCATGATGCTGGCGGTGGCGCGCCAGTTCAAGATCGAGGGCACGGTGCCGCCGCGCGATCTGGTGTTCGCGTTCCTGGCCGACGAGGAGAACGGCGGCCGCTGGGGGTCGCAGTGGCTGGCCGACAATCGCCCGGATCTGTTCGAGGGTGTCACCGAGGCGGTCGGCGAGGTGGGCGGGTTCTCGCTGACCGTGCCGCGCCGCGACGGCACCGAGCGGCGGCTGTATCTGGTGGAGACCGCGGAGAAGGGCCTGGGCTGGATGCGGTTGCGCGCCAAGGCCCGCGCCGGGCACGGCTCGTTCCTGCACGACGACAACGCGGTGACCATTCTGGCCCGAGCGGTGGCGCGGCTGGGCACCCACACCTTCCCGCTGGTGCTGTCGGATTCGGTGGCGGAGTTCCTGGCGGCGGTGAGCGAGGAGACCGGCCTCGCGTTCGACCCGACGGGCCCCGACATCGAGGGCCAGCTGGCGAAGCTGGGCACCATCTCCCGCATCATCGGCGCCACCCTGCGCGACACCGCCAACCCGACCATGCTGCGCGCGGGCTACAAGGCCAACGTGATCCCGCAGACCGCCGAGGCGGTGGTGGACTGCCGGGTGGTGCCGGGGCGCCAAGCGGCGTTCGAGCGCGAGGTGGACGAGCTGATCGGGCCGGATGTGGAGCGGGAGTGGATCACCAAGCTCGACTCCTACGAGACCACCTTCGACGGGCATCTGGTCGACGCGATGAACGACGCCGTCCTCGCGCACGATCCCCACGGGCGTACCGTGCCCTATATGCTCTCCGGCGGCACGGACGCGAAGGCGTTCGCCCGCTTGGGGATTCGCTGCTTCGGCTTCGCGCCGCTGCGGCTGCCGCCGGATCTGGACTTCTCGGCGCTGTTCCACGGCGTCGACGAGCGCGTCCCGGTCGACGCGCTGGAATTCGGCACCCGGGTCCTGGAGCATTTCCTCCTGCACAGCTGACGATCTCGAAAGGACGGTCTCGTGCCCGACTACTCCTACAATCCCTACGCGCCGCTGCCACAGCTGCCGGCGTTCACCGTGACCTCCGAGGATGTCACCGACGGTCAGCCGTTCGGCAACGACCAGGTCAGTGGCGTGTTCGGGGCGGGCGGCAAGGACATCTCGCCGCACCTGTCGTGGTCGGGGTTCCCGGCGGCGACACGCAGTTTCGCGGTCACCGTGTTCGATCCCGACGCGCCGACGGCGTCGGGGTTCTGGCATTGGGCGCTGGCCGACATCCCGGCGGCGATCACGACACTGGGACGCGGCACCGGCAGCGAGGGCGGGGTGCTGCCCGCCGGGGTGGTCCAGTTGCGCAACGACGGCGGATTCGCCGGATACGTCGGCGCCGCCCCGCCCGCCGGGCACGGCTACCACCGGTATTTCATCACCGTGCACGCGGTGGACGTGGAGTCGCTGGGCCTCGACGAGAACGCCACGCCGGCGTTCCTGGGCTTCAACCTGTTCTCGCACGCCATCGCCCGCGCGCAGCTCACCGCGACCTACGAGGTGAAGTAGGCGCACGCTTTCTTGACCTGTGGCCCGGACCGAATGTGTCCGGGCCACAGCCTTTTTGCCTCGCGTGCAAATGTGCGTGCGGTGCTGTTTTCGCAGCGGTGCGCTAGCGCAGGTCGATGACGCCCTCGGGGACCGGGTCGCCGTACAGTTCGGCGATCTCGGCGGCGTATTTGGTGGCGATCGGGCTGCGCTTGAGTTTGAGGGTGGGGGTGATCTCCTCGCCGCCGGGTTCCCAGGCCTGCGCGATGATGCGGAAGCGTTTGATCTGCTCGACGCGGGAGAGGCGGGTGTTGCCCGACGCCACGGCCGCGCGGATCTCCTCGACGATCTCGGGGCGGGCGGCCAGGGCGGCGACGTCGGCGTCGGGGGCGCCGAGGGCTTTGGCGCGCACCGCGGCGGTGTCGGGGTCGAGCACGAGCAGGGCGGTGATGTAGGGCTTGCCGTCGCCGATCGCGACCACCTGCCCGACCAGCGAGGACGCCGCTTTGACCGCGTTCTCGATGTTGGTGGGCGAGAGGTTCTTCCCGGCCTCGCTGATGAGGAGTTCCTTCTTGCGGTCGACGATGGTGACGTAGCCGTCGCCGTCGATGGTGGCGACGTCGCCGGTGTGCAGCCAGCCGTCGTCGTCGAGGGCTTCGGCGGTCTTGTCGGGCATGCCGCGGTAGCCGGGGGTGACGATGGCGCCGCGGACGAGCAGTTCACCGTCGCTGTCCAGGCGCAGCTCGACACCGTCGAGGGCGCGCCCGACCGAGCCGGGGCGGGGACTGTCGAGTTCGGTGAAGGTGCCCACGCCGGTGGTTTCGGACATGCCCCACACCTCGGTCACGGTGAATCCGAGGCCCAGCAGGTATTCCAGGGTTTCCGGGGGGATCGCGGCGGCGCCGGACGCGGCGACCTTCAATTCGTCCAGGCCGAGCGCGGCGCGCAGTTTCGACAGCACCAGCGCGTCGGCGAGTTTGTGCTGGGCGCGCAACACGGGGCTCACCGTGCCACCGGCGAGCCGGGCACGGGCGGCGGCGACACCGGTGCCGATGGCCCACCCGGCGAGGGCCTTCTTCACGGGACTGGCCTCGGTGGCCAGTTTCGCGTCGATTCCGGCCTTGATCTTCTGCCACACCCGCGGGACGCCGAAGAAGGCGGTGGGCCGGGCGTCGGGCAGCGCGGCGGCGATCTCGCGCGGATCGGGCACGCAGGTGATGGCGACGCCGGTGAACAGGTTGGCGCAGTGCCCGGAGATGCGGTCGGCGACGTGCGCGGCGGGCAGGTAGGACACCGCGCGGTCGTCGATGCCGACCACCAGCGGGCCGTCCTGGGTGAGTCCGGCGATCTGGGCGACGATGTTGGCGTGGGTGATCTCCACGCCTTTGGAGGGGCCGGTGGTGCCGGAGGTGTAGATGAGGGTGGCCAGGTCGCCGGGTTCCACCGCCTGCCAGGCGGCGTCGAAGTCGAAGTCCTCGGCCGGATCGGCCTCCACCTCGGCGAGGGAGACGGTGCCGGCGGCCTGGCCGTCGACGAGCACGATGCGCGCGAACTCGGTCCCGCACTTCTGCACGGCGTCGAGGAACGCGCGCTCGGTGACGACGAGGGCGTTGCCCGCGTTGGCGAACACGTGCGCCAGTTGTTCGGGGGAGCTGGTGTTGTAGACCGAGAACGGCGCCGCGCCCAAGTGGAGCGCCGCGGTGTCGACGAGGTTGAACTCGGGCCGGTTGGTCAGCATGATTCCGACGGTGTCGCCGCGGCCGACGCCCAGTTTCGCCAGGCCCGCGGCGATCGCCCGCACCCGGCGGTCGTAGTCGGTCCAGGTGATCTGCTGGGTGCCGCCGACCGTGCGCAACGCCACCTGATGCGGGCGCAGGGTCAGGGTCTGCTGGAAAGCCTCCGGCACGGTGCGGACCGTGACGCCGGATTGGTGTGTGTAGCCGATGTCTGTCGTCATTTCCCTTGTTCCCGATCGGTGGACGGACCGAGCCTCGGGACGCTCCGCCAGAGGCGACGGCGCGAACTCGGCTGGGGCGGAGATCGGAAACGCACGGCTGGCGTCGCGTCACCGGGTGACGCGGCTCACCCATCCTATCGGTGCGATGCCGGAAATGTGACGTATCCGACACCGGCCGGTCTACCCGGTGGCGGGAAGCGCGGTGGCCGGGCGCGGACAGCCCTCGGCCGGTGCGGGGACCGGCATTCGCGGCGCGGTGACGGGCAGCGCGTCGGACGGCAGCGCTGTAGCGGGGTCGGCCCGGAATTCCGGCAGCCAGTGGCCGCGGAACTCGCGTTTGGATTGCATGTAGGCGCGGGCGCGTTCGCTGCGCGGCACGGTGATCAGCTGCACGGGCTCGACCGCGATCCCGGCCTGCGCCACCGCGGCCATCTTCTCCGGGTTGTTGGTCAGCAGCCGCACCGACCGCAGGCCCAGCTCGTACAGGGCGGCGGCGACGGGGGCGTAGGAGCGGCAGTCGGGGGGATAGTTCAGGTCGCGGTAGCTGGTGAAGGTGTCCACGCCGTGGCACTCGCTGTAGCGCAGCCCGCGGGCCTTGGCGATCAGCCCGGAACCGCGGCCCTCCTGCTCGAGGTAGATCAGCACGCCGGCGCCCTCGGCCTGGATCAGGTCCATGGCCTTGTCCAGTTCGGGGCCGCAGTCGCAGTCGTCGCTCTGGAGCACGTCGCCGTAGAGGCAGCGGGAGTGGATGCGTACCAGGCAACCGTCGGCAACCGGGCCGAACAGCAGCATCGTGCCGCCGTCGGCGGTGTCGTGGAGTTGGCGGACGCGGACGGTGAGCTCGCCGCCCTTGCGGCGGATGCGGTGCTCGGTGTCGTCCGGGTGGTATCCCGGATCGTCCGTACCGTGTCCGGTCTCGTCCAGCTGGGCTGTCAAATGCTCCTCCGAAGGATCGCAGGTCGTACCTCGGGCAGCCGGGCGCGGTGTCCGCGTCCCCGGCGACGATGGGGGGTCGAGCACGATGGCAGCAGACGATAGCTCCCTTCCGGGAGTGCCCGCACGCGACCCCGTCAACCGGGCCGCGGCAGGCTGGCAAACACTCCGCTCACCGGTTGCCCGCGCCGTCGGCGCTCGCTTCGGCGGCCAGTTCGACCATGCGGTCCACGGCGTCGGCGGTGGGCATGGCGGCGGAGATGTCGCCGGTGGACTGGGTCGCGGCCATGGCGGCGGTGGCCCAGCGGAAGTCCTCGGGTCCGGCGCGGTGGCCGCCGGCGGCGACGATGCGGCGGGCCAGCGCGGCGACGAAGGCGGCGGGCGCGCCGGGAGAGTCCTCGAGCACGACCGGGAATCGGCCGATGTCGACCTCGAGGTCGTCGGAGCGGACGTGCGCGGCGAAGCCCTCGGCGATGCACACCGTGCGGGCGCCGAGCACGCGCAGGCGGCGGCACAGTTCGGCGTCGTCGAGGTCGCCGGATCCCCCCGGGGCCAGGGCGGTGAGTTCGCGGCGGGTGCCGATGAGGTAGTCGATGGCGCCGAAGTGGCGGTAGAACCGCTGCGGGCCGCTGGCCGAGGGCACGGGTTGCACGAGCAGGCGGGGGCGCGGGGCGCGGGCGGTGAGTTCCAGGGCGGTCTCGATCACCGCGGGGGGCGGTTCGAAGGTGAGCAGGACCGCGTCGGCGTCGGCGATGGCGTGGCGGGCGGCGGTGGTGTGCAGGTCCTCGGGGGTCAGCCGGACCCGTTCGTTGGGGCAGGCGATGTTGAGCGGTTCGCCGGTGCTGGTCACCAGCACGACGGCCACGGGGGTGTCGGCGCCGGGCACGACGCGCACGAGGTCGGTGTCGACGCCCGCGGCGCGCAGGTGGTCGAGGATGCGGCGGCCGCGCAGGTCGTCGCCGACCACGGAGATCAGGCGCACGTGCAGGCCGAGGCGGGCGGCGGCGACCGCCCGGTTGAGGCCCTTGCCGCCGGGCCGGTCCCGGAAGGTGCCGGTGGCCGGGTCGTCGGGTCCGGGGAAGTGGTCGATGATGCTGCAGATGTTGTCCAGGACGGCGTCGCCGATGACGGTCACGGTGCCGGCGCGGCCGTCGCCCGCCGCGGCGGCCTGCCGCGTGGGCAGCACCGAGGCATAGCCCGAGGCGGTGACGAGCCGCTGGGCCAGCAGGGTGAACGCCTCGTGTTCGAGGCGGCCGCGCAATTGCCGGGTGGTGGGGGTGGGCGCGGCGGTGGGCTCGGCGCCGGCGGCGCGCAGCAGGGCGGGCCAGTGGGCGCTGAGGTAGTCGCGGCGGCGGCCCAGATCGGGGGCGTAGAGCTGGGCGGCGTCGAGTGCGTCGGGCAGGTGGCCGCGCAGCAGGCCCAGCGCCAGGCCGACGTCGACGATGAGCCGGTGCGGTGGCGGCAATTGCCGGGCGAGGTCGGCGACGACGGGCAGCACGGCCTCGGCGGGGTCGGTGCGTGACAGCCGGGCGTGCTGGTCGATCGCGTACAGCCCGAGCAGGGGCCGGACGTCGATCTCGGTGCTGCGCAAGCGTTTCGGGCTCAGTCCCGCCCGCTTGCACAAACGGGCGAGCACGGTGCGCACGGCGGCGACCGCATCGTCCTGTCCCGCCATCGGGGCAGCCACCTCCGTCTGGTGCGCGGTGATCTTCGTGGAGACGATAAGCCAAACGGCCGGACATCGCGCGGTTTAGCGGGCGGCGTTTCCGGCTATCTATAACCTATCGCGGCATTTGCCCGAATGGAACCGGCAAGTGACGCTCAGGGGTCGGCGTTCTGTCGTCGGCGCCTCCAGGAGGTTCTGATGGTGGGAGCAACTCCGCTCGAACGACGCATCCGCCGACGCCGGATGCCCGAATCCGCCGAGCGCGACGCCGACGCGACCGCACACCGCGGCTAGCGGCCCGCACCGGCACCGCCGCCGGGCACGGCGGCCGCACCGGGCGCACCGCCACCGCGCCGCACGGGCCGTGCGGATCGCCGGCCGCGCGGACCCGGCCTCACGTCCGGACCGCGCACCCGCCGCGGGGCCACGGCACCGCCGGCATTCGCCGGCGGGGAGGCTCCCGACACCTGACGCAACCCCGACATCGCCGACGAAGGCGACACTTCCGCAACCCTTCGGCTACTGGCGCCGATGTACTGGGTAGCCGCCCGGACACCGCGGTGACACCGCGGGGCAGGGCGCGGCGACTCGAGAGGAGACAGCCGTGACGATCGAAACGACCGACTGGGCCATGATCAGTGACCGCACCCCCGAGCACGCCTTCCGCGTGGACGGCGCCGGAGCGGCGGTGTGGCGGCTGAGCTGGCTGCCCGAGCATCGGCTGACTCGTGACCAGGCATTGGCCGGTATGGAACTCGACGAGTTGCTCAGCGATCCCGCGGCCGTGCACGACGAGTCCGCGCAGCGCGGCGTCGCCGACCGCGCCGCCGCGCTGGGGGTGCGCTACGAGCAGGCGGTGATCCTGTTGTCGCGCCGCATGATCGAGCGGCTGCGCCGGCATTCCGGCGGCCGCACCCGCCGGGAGGCCGGGCCCGTGCTGTCGGGCCGGGCGGTCCGCCGCCCGGGGGCGTTCGCCGAGGAGCCGCCGCGGCTGTCGGGCTGAGCGGCGCGGGCGTGGCGCTCAGGCGCGGGCTTTGTGGGCGGCGCCGACTGCCTCGGCCAGCGTGGCGTAGCCGTCGGCGCGCAGGCGCTGGGCCAGGCCGCGATGGATGCGGCGGGTCCACAGCAGGCCGCCGTAGATGAAGCCGGTGTAGCCCTGCAGCAGGGTGGCGCCGGCGAGGATGCGCTCGTAGGCCTGGTCGGCGGTCTCGATGCCGCCCACCGAGATCAGCACCAGTTTGTCGCCGACGCGCGCGTAGAGCCGGCGCAGCACCTCGAGGGAGCGTTCGGCGACCGGCGGCCCGGACAGCCCGCCGGCGCCCAGCGCGGCGACCTCGG
This sequence comes from Nocardia wallacei, assembly GCF_029868745.1. Lineage (GTDB taxonomy): Bacteria > Actinomycetota > Actinomycetes > Mycobacteriales > Mycobacteriaceae > Nocardia > Nocardia wallacei_B. The sequence continues at coordinate 8,760 of NZ_JARWOP010000167.1, forward strand.
CGGCGGGGGTGGTCAGGCCGTCGCGGCGGATGGTGGTGTTGGTGGCGACGATCCCGGCCAGGCCGAGTTCGACGGCCAGGTCCGCGGCGGCGTCGATGTCGTCGTCGGACAGATCGGGCGCGATTTTCACCAGGACCGGCACCTGCACGCAGTCCAGCACCGCGCGCAGCAGCGGCCGCAGCGATTCGACGGCCTGCAGGTCGCGCAGGCCCGGGGTGTTGGGGGAGCTGACGTTGACGACGACGAAGTCGGCGAGCGGGCCGAGCAGGGTGGCGCTGGTGGCGTAGTCGGCGGCGGCCTGCTCGGCGGGGGTCACCTTGGTCTTGCCGATGTTGGCGCCCAGGGGGACGCCGCCGGGGCGGCGGGCGCGCAGCCGTTCGGCGGCCGCGGCGGCGCCCTGGTTGTTGAATCCCATCCGGTTGATCAGCGCCCGGTCCGGCGGCAGCCGGAACAGCCGCGGCGCCGGGTTGCCCGGCTGTGCCTGCGCGGTGACGGTCCCGATCTCGGCGTAGCCGAAACCCAGTGGGCCCCAGGCGTCCACCCCGGCGGCGTCCTTGTCGAATCCGGCGGCCAGGCCCAGCGGCGCGGGGAATTCCACGCCGAAGGCGGTGGTGCGCAGGATCGGGTCGCCGACCACGGTCACCCGGGCCAGCAGCGCGCGCAGCGGGGCGAACCGGGTGACGAGCCGCAGCGCCGTGAAGACCAGGTGGTGGATGCGTTCGGGGGGCAGCAGGAACATCAGCCGCAGCAGTAAGGAGTACATGGGTGTCACATCCCCGTTTCGGCGACGGGGAAGGTGGTTTTGCGGCGGCGGAGCAGCACCTTGCGGCTGCCGTCGGTGTAGGCGCGGACCCGCGACAACTCCCAGCCGCCGAATTCGGCCTGGATCGCCAGCCGCATCGAGGCGGTCACCCGGGTGACCTCGGGGGGTAGTCGTAGCGGGACGTATTCGTATTCCCCCTCTTCGCTGGTCTCCTCCCAGTCCGCGGGGATCGACCTGCGGTGCGCCGAGGCCCGAGTCATCACTGCCCTCTCTTCCTCTCGTCCGCGCCGATCCGCTGCAGGCCGTCGCCGGTGGCGGATCCCACGAACATGTCGCCGGTGCGTTCGTCGATGGTCAGCGTGTCGGGCTGGCGTACCGTCGCGAAGCGTCCCACTTCCTCCGGTATACCTGTCGACAGGTCGAAGCCGGCCACTTCGTTGCTCGCGGTCAGCGTCACCCACACGGTCTCGGACCGCTGATCGTAGGCGATCGCATAGGGCGAAGAGCCTACCGGGAAGCGCTGGTGCAGTACGAGCGGATCGGCGGTGTAGACCAGCAGCGCGCCGCCGGCGGTGTCGGTGACCAGCAGCCGCCCGAAATGGTCGGAGGCCAGGTGGGTGGCGCCGAGTCCGGCGCGCAGGGCCAAGCCGGGGGCGCCGTCGCCGAGGTCGAGCTGGGTGAGGCTGGTCTGGGCGCGGTCGAGCACGGCCACGGCGTCGCCGGCGGCGGCGAGCGCGTCGATGGCCGGCAGGTCCGAGATCGTCTGTGCCACTTGCCCGTCCGCGGTGAGGATCACCACGCGTCCCCCGGCCATGCCGACCGCGATACTGCCGTCGGCGCGCCGGGCCGCGGCGCGGGCCTCGCCGTCGAGCGGGGTGTTGCGCAGCTCGCCGGTGGCGGTGTCGACGCGCACCAGCTGACGGCCCGCGGTGGCGAGGAGCTGTCCCGGGGCGCCGGCGGCGAGAGTGGTGGCCGGGGCGGGCAGGGTCAGGGTGCGGGCGGGCGTGGCGGCGGGGTCGAGCAGCCGCAGTGTCACGCGGTCGGCGTCGAGGACCGCGACACGCCCGGTCGCGGGCTCGGCCAGCAGTGCGGCGACGGGCCCGGCGGGGGTCACCGTGC
>NZ_JARWOP010000168.1 GCF_029868745.1 Nocardia wallacei
CGCTCGCGAGGCCGAGGCGGACTTCAAGTCGCAGTACGGCATGGAGTACGGCATCACCGGCACCACAGCCATCTTCGCCGATGTGTCCAATGCCCTGCTCGGCTAGTTCCTGCCGTACATGACGATCGTCGCCCTCGCCGCACGTCGATTGGTCGGCGGGCGCGGTCGCGCTGCCGACCCGGGCGCAGCGGTGGCGCGGGGGGGGGGGGGCCCCGCGGGGGGGGGGGGGGGGGGGGGGGGGGGGGGGGGCCCCACCCCCCCATAGACTCGAGACCATGCGTCCGGATTCCGTCCACGCCGTGATCGCGGTCAAGCACCTCGAGCGCGCCAAGAGCCGACTGGCCGACCGCCTCCCCCCCGGCGACCGGTCGCGCCTGGTGCTGGCCATGCTGTCGGACACCGTGGCGGCCGCCCTCGCGGCGGGCCTGGGCTCGGTCACGGTCGTCACCCCGGACCCGCAGGTCACCGCCACCGTCCGAGCACTCGGCGCCGAGGTACATCCGGACCCGGCGACAACACAGAACGCCCCCCACACCGGACCCCCCGACACGGACAGCGGCCTCAACACCGCCCTGACCGCCGCCGCACAGGCGGTCCGCGCCCGGCACGGCGACGTCCACCTCCTCGCCCTGCAAGCCGATCTCCCCGCCCTGCGCCCCGCCGAACTGACCGACATGCTGACCGCCGCGCCCGCCCCGCGCGCGTTCGTCGCCGACCACGCCGCCCGCGGCACCGCCGCACTGCTGGTCCGCGACGGTGCGGCCGCACTGAATCCCCTGTTCGGCGGCGATTCGGCCCGGCGGCACCGCGACTCGGGCGCGAAGGAACTCGACGGCGACTGGCCCGGCCTGCGCCTCGACGTCGATACCGAGGCGGACCTGGACCGCGCGGTCGCGCTGGGCGTCGGCCCGGCCACCGCCGCCGCGCTGCAGGCCATCGGATGGCCGGAACATGTTCACCCGGAACACACGCGGAGGTTCGCGATGAATCACATGTGTGCTGGATGATCGCCGGGGCGGCGCCGTAGAGAGTGCAACGGTGGTGTTGCGTGTGACACCACCCGAGGGTAAGGGATGATCGTGAGTGTGAGTGAAACGGAGACCGTCCCGCAGCAGCCGCGACTACCGGCCGCGCCACCGGCGGCCACCCCGCCGCCCACCGACACCGCGACACCACAGTTGCCCGCCGATCGCTATCTCAACCGCGAACTCAGCTGGCTGGACTTCAACGCCCGGGTGCTGGCCCTGGCCGAGGACGTGTCGGAGCCGTTGCTCGAACGCGCCAAGTTCCTCGCGATCTTCGCCTCGAATCTCGATGAGTTCTACATGGTCCGGGTCGCGGGCCTGAAGCGGCGCGCCGAGGCCGGTCTGTCGGTGCGGTCGGCCGACGGCCTGACTCCCACCGAGCAGTTGGAACTGATCGCCAAACGCACCCAGGATCTGGCGGGCCGGCACGCCCGGGTGTTCCTCGATCAGGTGCAGCCCGCGCTGGTCGAGCAGGGCATCGCCATCATCGGCTGGTCGGATCTGGACGACGAGGAGCGGCGGCGGCTGTCGGGATACTTTCAGGATCAGGTCTTCCCGGTGCTGACCCCGCTGGCCGTCGATCCCGCGCACCCGTTCCCCTACATCAGCGGTCTGAGTCTCAATCTCGCTGTCACGGTGAAGGATTCCGAAACCGGCGGTGAGCATTTCGCGCGCGTGAAGGTGCCCGACAACGTCGATCGCTTCGTGCGGGTGCGCCGCACCACCGCCGAGGGCGCCGCCGCCCGGCTCGCGGCTTTCCTCCCGATGGAGGACCTGATCGCCGCGCACCTGGATCAGCTGTTCCCGGGAATGGAAGTGGTGGAACAGCATTCGTTCCGGATCACCCGCAACGCCGACTTCGAGGTCGACGAGGATCGCGACGAGGATCTGCTCCAGGCGCTCGAACGCGAACTGGCGCGGCGGCGCTTCGGTTCGCCGGTGCGCCTGGAAGTGTCCGACGACATGACCGAGCACATGCTCGATCTGCTGCTGCGCGAACTCGACGTCGACCCGGGCGACGTGATCCAGGTTCCGGGCCTGCTGGACCTGTCGTGCCTGTGGCAGGTGTACGGGGTGGACCGGCCGCATCTCAAGGACGCCCCCTACGTCCCGGCCACGCCGTCGGCGTTCGGCGAAAGGGAGACGCCCCGAAACGTTTTCGCGGCGCTGCGCGAGGGCGACGTCCTCGTGCATCACCCGTACGACTCGTTCTCCACCAGCGTGCAGCGGTTCATCGAACAGGCCGCCGCCGACCCGCAGGTGCTGGCGATCAAGCAGACGCTGTACCGCACCTCCGGCGACTCCCCCATCGTCAACGCCCTCATCGACGCCGCCGAGGCCGGCAAGCAGGTGGTGGCGCTGGTGGAGATCAAGGCCCGCTTCGACGAGCAGGCCAACATCAAGTGGGCCCGCCAGCTGGAACAGGCCGGGGTGCACGTGGTCTACGGCCTCATCGGCCTCAAGACGCACTGCAAGACCTGCCTGGTGGTGCGCCGCGAGGGCGCGACCATCCGCCGCTACTGCCACATCGGCACCGGGAACTACAACCCGAAGACGGCGCGGCTGTACGAGGATGTCGGATTGCTCACCGCCGCACCGGAAATCGGCGCCGACCTGACCGACCTGTTCAACTCGCTGACCGGGTACTCGCGCAAGGCCGACTACCGCAATCTGCTGGTGGCTCCGTCGAGCGTGCGCTCGGGCATCGTCGAGCGGATCCGCCGCGAGACCGAGCTGGCGCAGCAGGGCCTGCCGGCCCGGATCCGGTTGAAGGCCAACGCGATCGTCGACGAGCAGATCATCGACGCGCTGTACCGGGCGTCGCAGGCGGGGGTGCCGGTGCAAATCGTGGTGCGCGGGATCTGCGGGCTGCGCCCCGGCGTGCCCGGCATGAGCGACAACATCGAGGTGCGCTCGATCCTCGGCCGTTTCCTGGAGCATTCGCGCGTGCTGCACTTCCGCGCGCAGGACGAGTTCTGGATCGGCAGCGCCGACATGATGCATCGCAATCTGGACCGGCGAGTGGAGGTCATGGCGCAGGTGAAGGACGCCAGGCTGTGCGAGCAGCTGGAGCAGGTGTTCGATTCGGCGCTGCATCGTTCGACCCGCTGCTGGGTACTCGAACCCGACGGCGGCTGGCAGGCCCAGCCCGATCCCGACCGCGTCCACGACGAACAGGTTCGCGACCACCAGGAGTTCCTCATGCGACTGCGGCGACCGGGTCAGCAGTGAATCGCTCGGCGACACAGGATTTCGAGGACGTCGGGGTGTCCGATCCCCGGGTGAAGGCCAATATTCTCGCCGCGGGCGCCGTGTTGTGGCGCCGGGCGCCGGGCAGCGGCGCGATCGAGGTGGCGCTCGTGCACCGCCCGAAATACGACGACTGGTCGCTGCCGAAGGGGAAAATCGATCCCGGAGAGACCCCGGTGGTCACCGCGGTCCGCGAGGTAGCCGAGGAAACGGGGCTGCACAGCCGCCTGAGCCGCTATCTCGGTCATGTGACCTATCCGGTTACCGGGCATCGGAAACTCAAGCGGGTGGACTACTGGGCCGCGTCGGTCGCCGAGGGCGCCTTCGTTCCCAATTCGGAGGTCGACCAGTTGCGCTGGCACCGTGTCGACCGCGTGATGGATCAGCTGTCTTACCCGATGGACCGCACCATGGTGCGGAATTTCCTGCGGCTGCCGCCGGACACCGCCACGCTGCTGCTGGTGCGCCACGGCAAGGCGGGCCGCCGCGAGCGTTTCCGCGGTCCCGACGACGAACGCCCGCTGGAGAAGGCGGGCCGCGATCAGGCGGCGGCACTGACCCCCAATCTGCTGGCATTCGGTGCCGCCGAAATCTATTCGGCGCCGCCGCTGCGGTGCGTGCAGACGGTGGCCCCGCTCGCGGAGTCCCTCGGCGCCGAGATCGAGCTGGAGCCGCTGCTGTCCGAAAGCGGTTATGCCGCAGCCCCGGACGAGGCGCTGGCGCGCGTGCGGGAGCTGGTGTCCGCCCCGGTCGTGCGGACGATTTGCAGTCAGGGCAAGGTGATTCCGCCGCTGTTGCAGCGCTGGGCCGAAATCGACGGTGTCACACTGCCACCCGCGCGTAACCGCAAGGGCAGCATGTGGGTGCTGTCGGTCGCCGACGGCCGCCTGGTGGCCGCCGACCACCTCGACAAGGCCCTGCGCGTGCACGGCCACAAGCACGAATCGGAGCGGGGCAGAAGGAGTTCCACGGACGGGGCCGGTTAAACCCGCCGCGTCCGACGAACGCACAACGAAGCGGGCCCCGGCGGTATTGGGGGGGGCGCGTTGGGGGGGGGGGGCGGGCGGGGGGGGGGGGGCGCGTGGGGGGGGGGGGGGTGGGGGGGGGGGGGTTTGGCGGGGGGGGGGGT
>NZ_JARWOP010000169.1 GCF_029868745.1 Nocardia wallacei
CGAGCCCATCTGCTCGATGGCGGCGACCGGCGGACCGATCCAGGTCAGTCCGGCCGCGAGCACGGCGCGCGCGAAATCGGCGTTCTCGGAAAGGAATCCGTAGCCGGGGTGGATCGCGTCGGCGCCCGCGGCCAGCGCCGCCTCGACGATCAGGTCGCCCCGCAGATACGTCTCGCCGGGAGTATTGCCGGGCAACCGAATCGCGGCGTCGGCCTCCCCCACGTGGGGCGCGTCCGCGTCGGCGTCCGAATACACCGCGACGGTGCCGAGGCCCATCCGGCGGCACGTGGCGAATACCCGCCGCGCGATCTCCCCACGGTTGGCGACCAGGACTGTGCTGAGCATGCCGGCCCTCACATTCGGAAGACGCCGAAGCCCTCGGCGCCCTTGATCGGGGCATTGTGGATGGCGGACAACGCCATTCCCAACACCGTGCGGGTATCGCGGGGGTCGATGACGCCGTCGTCGTAGAGGCGGCCGGACATGAACATCGGCAGCGACTCCGCCTCGATCTGCGCCTCGATCATCGCGCGCATCCCGGCGTCGGCCTGCTCGTCGAACGGCTGCCCCTTGGCCTCGGCGGACGCGCGGCTGACGATCGAGATCACACCGGCCAGCTGCGCGCCGCCCATCACCGCGGATTTCGCACTGGGCCAGGCGAAGACGAAGCGGGGATCGTAGGCGCGCCCGCACATGCCGTAGTGCCCCGCGCCGTAGGAGGCGCCCATCAGCACCGAGATGTGCGGCACCTTGGAATTGGAGACGGCGTTGATCATCATCGCGCCGTGCTTGATGATGCCCTTCTGCTCGTACTCCTTGCCGACCATGTACCCGGTCGTGTTGTGCAGGAACAACAGTGGGGTGTTCGACTGGTTGGCCAGCTGGATGAACTGCGTGGCCTTCTGCGACTCCTCCGAGAACAGCACGCCGCGCGCGTTGGCGAGGATGCCGACCGGATAGCCGTGCAGCTCGGCCCATCCCGTGACCAGGCTGGAGCCGTACAGCGGCTTGAACTCGTCGAAATCCGATCCGTCGACCACCCGGGCGATCACCTCGCGCGGATCGAAGGGGACCTTCAGGTCGGCGGGCACGATGCCGAGCAGTTCCTCCGGGTCGTACAGCGGCTCGATGACCTCCGCCCGCGGCGCCGGACCCCGCTTGCGCCAGTTCAGCCGCCGCACGATGGACCGGCCGAGCCGGATGGCGTCCTGCTCGTCCACGGCCAGATAGTCGGCCAGGCCGGAGACGCGCGCGTGCATCTCGGCGCCGCCGAGCGACTCGTCGTCGGACTCCTCGCCGGTGGCCATCTTGACCAGCGGCGGCCCGCCGAGGAAGACCTTGGAGCGCTCCTTGATCATCACCGTGTAGTCGGACATGCCCGGGATGTAGGCGCCGCCGGCGGTCGAATTGCCGAAAACCAGTGCGATGGTGGGGATTCCGGCCGCGGAGGCCTGGGTGAGATCGCGGAACATGCGCCCGCCCGGGACGAAGACCTCCTTCTGAGTGGGCAGGTCGGCGCCGCCGGACTCGACCAGGCCGATCACCGGCAGCCGGTTCTGCATGACGATGTCGTTCATCCGCAGGTTCTTGCGCAGCGTCCACGGGTTCGAGGTGCCGCCGCGCACCGTGGGATCCGGGGCCACGATCATGCATTCGACGCCCTCGACGATGCCGATGCCCGCGATCACGCTCGCGCCGACGTGGAAGTCGCTGCCCCACGCCGCGAGCGGGCACAGCTCGAGAAACGGCGAGTCCTCGTCCACGAGCAGTTCGATGCGCTCGCGCGCGGTCAGCTTGCCGCGCTTGCGATGTCGCGCCAGCTTGTCCGGCCCGCCGCCCGCGATGGCCTTCGCGAACTCGCCCTCGATCTCGGTGAGCTTGGCCCGCATCGCCTCGGCCGCGGCCTGATAGTCCGCCGACCCGGCATCGACGGCGGTACGCAGAATACTCATGCTGTGTCCTTTCTGGCATGACCGGGCCGCTGCGTGGTGACGCTTCGCTGCCGCCTCCGCGCCTGACCGTTCATGCCGTGAACCCCAATCGCTTCGCCGCCAGCGCGGTCAGAATTTCGGTGGTGCCGCCGCCGATGCCCAGGATGCGGATATCACGGTACTGCCGCTCCACCTCGGATTCGCGCATGTAGCCGAGACCGCCGAACAGCTGCACCGACTGGTTGGCCACCCATTCCGCGGCCTCCACGGCGGTGTTCTTGGCGAAGCACACCTCGGCGATCAGATCGGTCTCGCCCTCGGCGGCGCGCTCGGCCACCCGGCGGGTGTACACCCGCGCGACGTCGATCCGCCGCGCCATCTCGGCCAGCGTGTTCTGCACGGCCTGGCGGGCGATCAACGGGCGGCCGAAGGTCTCGCGGTCGCGGCACCACCGCAGCGTCAGGTCCAGGCAGCGTTGCGCCTGCGCGTACGCCTGCACGGCCAGCCCCACCCGCTCGCTCACGAAAGCCGCTGCGATCTGGGCGAATCCGCTGTTCTCCGGGCCGACCAGATTCTCCACCGGCACCCGCGCGTCGACATACGACAGCTCCGCGGTGTCCGAGGCCAGCCAGCCCATCTTCTCCAGCTTGCGGCTCACCGTGAAACCCGGCGTGCCCTTCTCGACCACCAGCAGCGACACACCCGCGGCGCCGGAACCGCCGGTCCGCACCGCGGTCACCACGAAGTCGGCGCGGGTCCCCGAGGTGATGTAGGTCTTGGCGCCGTTGACGACGAAATGGTCGCCGTCGCGCACCGCGCTGGTCGTCAGATGTCCCACATCCGATCCCCCGCCCGGCTCCGTGATGGCCAGCGAGCCGATCTTCTCGCCCGCCAGCGTCGGCCGCGCCCAGCGCTCGATGTGCTCGGCGTTACCCGAGGCGATGATGTGCGGCACCGCGATACCGCAGGTGAACAGCGAAGCGAACAGTCCGCCGGACGCGCCCGCCTGGTGCATCTCCTCGCAGACGACGGCCGCGTCGATGCCGTCACCGCCCGCGCCGCCGACCGCCTCGGGGAACTGGATGCCCAGCAGGCCCAGCGCACCGGCCCGCTTGTGCAGCTCGCGCGGGATCTCGCCGGCCCGCTCCCATTCGTCGAGGTGCGGCAGGATCTCGCGTTCCACGAAACCTCTGACGGTGGAACGCAATTCGCGGCGCTCCGGGTTCTCCCACACATTCATGTCAGCAGCTCCACGGGGATATCGATGTGCCGGGACCGCAGCCATTCGCCGAGTCCCTTGGCCTGCGGGTCGAAGCGGGCCTGGTAGGCCACGCCCGCGCCGAGGATGCCCTCGACGACGAAGTTCAGCGCCCGCAGTTCGGGCAGTACGTGCCGGGTGACCGGCAGGTGCGCGGTCTCCGGCAGCAGTGTCCGCAGGGCGTCCACGGTCAGCGTGTGCGCCAGCCAGCGCCACTGCGCGTCGGTGCGCACCCACACGCCGATATTGGCGTTGCCGCCCTTGTCGCCGCTGCGCGCCAGCGCCAGGGTGCCCAGCGGAACGCGCCGGGTCGCGCCGTCCGGCCACGGCTCCGGCAACGCGGGTTCCGGCACCTCGGTGAGTGCGAGAGTGGTTGCGGGCGCGGCGATCTCGACCCGCTCGCCGTCCGGGAGCACCGCGATGTGCGGCACCTCGGCCGCGTCGACGTATCCCGGCGTGAAAACCCCGTAGGGGCCGCCGTTTCCGGGCGGCGAGGTCATGGTGCAGCCCGGATAGCTGGCCAGCGCCAATTCCACGACCACACCGGAGAACTTGCGGCCCACCGTGTCCGGGTTCGGGTCGCGGACCACGCAGCGCAGCAGCGCGCTGGCCTGCTCCTCGGTGTCGGCATCGGGCCGGTCCGTCCGCGACAGCGTCCACTCCAGCTCGGCCGGGCGCACCGGCAGCCACTTCTCCAGCTGCCGTTGTGCCAGTTCGGCTTTCGCCTCGATGTCCAGGCCGGTGAGCACGAAGGTCATCTCGTTGCGGAAGCCGCCGAGGGTGTTCAGCGACACCTTCAGGCTCGGCGGCGGCGCCTCGCCCCGGACACCGCTCACGAGCACCCGGTCCGGCCCCTCCTGCGCGAGCGCGATGCTGTCCAGCCGCGTCGTCACGTCCGGGCCCGCGTACCGCGCGCCCTGGATCTCGTACATCAACTGCGCCTCGACGGTGTCGACAGTGACCGCGCCGCCGGTGTTCTCGTGCTTGGTGATGACGCTGCTGCCGTCGCGGCGCACCTCCGCGATCGGGAAACCGGGCCGGTCCAGGTCGGCGATCTCGGTGAAGAACGCGAAGTTCCCGCCCGTCGCCTGCGTGCCGCACTCGATCACGTGCCCCGCCACCGTCGCCCCGGCCAGCGCGTCGAAATCGTCACGGGCCCAGCCGAAGTGGGCCGCCGCCGGGCCGACCACCAGCGCCGCGTCGGTGACCCGGCCGGTCACCACCACATCCGCACCGGCCCGCAGGCACTCCGCGATGCCCCATGCCCCCAGATAGGCGTTGGCGGCCAGCGGCGCACCCAGGCCCAGCTCCGCCGCCCGCGGCAGCAGATCGTCGCCCTCCACATGCGCCACCCGCGCCGCCACGCCCAGCTTGTCGGCCACCTCGCGCAGCCGCTGCGCCAGGCCCGCCGGGTTCAGGCCACCGGCATTGGCGACGATGCGCACGCCGCGCTCCAAGGCCAGGCCGAGGCAGTCCTCCACTTGTCGCACAAAGGTTTTGGCGTAGCCGAGGTTGGCGTCCTTCATCCGGTCGCGGCCCAGGATCAGCATGGTCAGCTCGGCGAGATAGTCCCCGGTGAGTACGTCGAGCTGCCCGCCCTCGAGCATCTCCCGCATCGCGCTCAGCCGGTCGCCGTAGAACCCGGAACAGTTCCCGATCCGGATGACGTCCGGACTGCTCATCGCGCCTCCGTAATTTTGGCGCCGCCTTCGGCGTCGCGGGGTTTGTGGCCCCTGGGGGGCTCGCGTTTCGAGGTCCGCCGCTCGCGACTTCGTCGCATGCGCGGCGGACCTCGAAACGCGAGCCGGGCCACAAACCGGGGGTGGTTGCGTTATTGAGAGGGTTGCATCATGGTGGGAAAAAATCAAGCTTGCGTGCTTGTTAATTTGGGGCTCGTTGCTGTCTTTGCAGGTCGAGGGGTTTTCTTAGGGTGCGGGGGGCTGGTGGTTCGGCGCACGGCAAGATGGTTTGCGTGTCCAACTCCGTGATCGTGGTGCTGCTGTTCGCTCTTGCGGGCTTCCTGCTGGGTGGGGCCTACAGCAGTTGGAAGAACACTCGGTGGCTGGCGATCGCGCTCGGCGTGTGCGGGGTGCTGGCGGTCGCGGGGGCGATCACGTGGATGGTGGGCTGACCGCCGGCCGAAGGCATGCCGGGATGTGGAACTAGTCCTCGTAGAGGCGGTAGATGCGTAGGTCCTCGGGGACGCCGCTGAGGGGAGCGGCGAAGAAGCTGCGGCGGTAGGGCTTGGGAGCGTAGCCGAGGGCGGGGAGGGTTTCCGGCTCCAGGGCTTGCAGGGTGGCGGCCGACAGCATGGTGTTGCCGTTGCCGCCCGCCTCCATGACGCGGGCCGCTATGGTCACGTCGACGCCGAGCCAGTCGCCGCCGATCTCGCGCGGGCTTCCCGTGTGCAGGCCGATGCGCATCTGGGGGCGGTAGCCCGATACCTCGACGCGGGCCAGATTCTCCTTCGCGGCGACCGCCGCCTGCACGGCCCGGTCCGGCGAACCGAACACCGCCATCACGCCGTCGCCCATCCGCTTGACCACCCGGCCGCCGCGATCCACGATCGGCGGCTCGATGGCCTTGGCAACGCGGCGCAGCAGCTCCAGCGTGGCCTCGTCGCCCGCCGACAGCGACCAGCGGGAGAAGGCCACCAGGTCGGTGAACATCACCGTCATCTGCTCGCCGCCCTTGCCGCGACCGACCCGCTCCAGCATCGCCTGCCAGACCTGCAGGGCGCCCAGTCCGATCTCCTTGGCGGCGCTGGGGGTATCGCCGACCAGTTTGTCGGCGGCGCGGGCCACCGCCCGCGGGCCGCCCGGACCCGAAACCGACAGGGGGTCACCGAAAGCCGGGTCTCCGGGCAGGTTCTCGCGGGCGCGCCGGATCGCTCCGATGACATCGCGACGCTGATTGGCCGCGGCCATCAACGACGAGAACTGACCGGTGCGCAACCGGCCGCTCGGGCGCGGGCGGGCATTCCGGGAATCGGCATCGGGGGGATCCTCGGCGTCCGTCGGCGTGAGCGGGATCACGATATCCGGCGCCGGTTCGGCCCGCCTGCTGCCCTCGCCCCCGCGCGACCCGCCCTTCTCCGGTCGACGTCGCGAACCGTCGGCGCGAGAACCGTTCTCGCCACTGCCGGAGGGTGTTTCGGTCACGGTCCGAGCCTAGCTCAGACACGAAGACACCGGCCCGATGCGAGGTGTTCGCATCGGGCCGGTGTGGTTGTCACGCGGGCCGGGCAGTGGCCCGGCGTGACTCGGGCGTAGCGGTCCCCCGACAGGACCGCCCTCCCGTCCCCGGGTGGCGAGGGATTGCTCCCGGGGGCTGGGCAGGTCTCAGGCGTCGCGGCGGTCCACCACGTACAGCGCGGCGGCGAGCACGACGGCGACGAAGACGGTGAAGTAGACCAGCCCACCCCACGCGCCCCAGTGCCAGTTGCCGGTCCCCTCCGAGCCGAGGAAGCGCTGCATGTTGGCGAAGGGCAGGAACGGCTGCACATTGCGGCCGAAGCTCCCGAACGCCCCCGCCAGCGGCTCCACCAGCATCGGCCACAGCACGATCAGCGCGATCGCCGCGGCGGACTGGCGCACCAGGACCCCGATCGCCACGGCCAGGATCGCGCCCAGGAAGGCGTAGACCGGGACGCCGATCAGGCCGCGCCAATCCTCCGCGGACGTCAGCGTCAGGTGCGCACCGGCGTCCGAACCACTGATGACCTTGGCGATACCGAACGCCAGCAGCGCCAGCACCGCGGTGAGCACCGCACCGAAGACGGCGACCAGACCGGCCTTGGCGGCGATCACCCGCATCCGGTTGGGGGTGGCCTGGAAGGTGGTCCGAATGATCCCGAACCGGTATTCGCTGGTCACGGTCAGGGCCGACATGATCATCAGGATCATCACGCCCAGCCCGGTGAGACCCGAAACCGCCTGCGAGACAGTGAGTTCGAGGCTGCCCTCCTTGTTGTAGGAGGCCTTGGCCACCAGGCCGAACACAGCGGCCAGACCCAGCCCGATCACGACGACCGAGGCCGAGCACCACCACGGCGACCGGGTGGAGGTCAGTTTGATGCGTTCCGCTGTCAACACGCCCATCAGAGCGCACCTCCCATCACCTGTTCGATGCCTTCACCGTGGTACTGCACCGCGCCGCCGGTCAGGCGCATGAACGCGTCCTCGAGCGAGGCCCGCTGCGGTGCCAGCTCGTAGAGCGTGATGCCGTTCGCGCCGGCCAGCTTGCCGACCGCGTCGCTGGTCTCCCCGACCACCAGCAGCGCCGCGGAGTCGTCGTCCTCGCGCACCGTGAGGCCGTTGGAGGTGAGCAGACTGCGCAGCTGGTCCAGCTGCGGACTCCGCACGCGCACAGTCGCTTCCGAGGCGTGCTCGATGAAATCCTTGGTGCTGGTGTCGGCGATCAGCTTGCCGCGGCCGATGACGACGAGATGGTCGGCCGTCTGCGCCATCTCCGACAGCAGGTGACTGGAGACCAGCACGGTGCGGCCCTCGGCGGCCAGCCGCTGCATGAACCGGCGGATCCACAGGATGCCCTCCGGGTCCAGTCCGTTGACCGGCTCGTCGAACAGCAGCACCGGCGGATCGCCGAGCAGCGCGCCCGCCAGGCCCAGCCGCTGTGACATGCCCAGGGAGAAGCCGCCGGCGTTCTTGTTGGCCACCTCGGTGAGGCCGACCAACCGCAGCACCTCCTCCACCCGGGACTCGGGGATGCCGCTGGAGGCCGCCATCCAGCGCAGATGCGACCGCGCCGAGCGATTGGGGTGCACCCACTTGGCATCCAGCAGCGCGCCGACGGTGCGCAGCGGGTCGTCCAGCTCGCGGTACGGCTTGCCCTGCACCAGCGCGGTGCCCGCGGTAGGCCGGTCCAGGCCCAGGATCATTCGCATCGTCGTCGACTTGCCGGCGCCGTTGGGCCCGAGAAATCCGGTGACCTGCCCGGGTTTCACCGAGAACGACAGATCGTCGACAGCGACGGTGGTGCCGAACCGTTTGGTCAGGCCAGTCACTTCGATCATGCCCACAGTCTTGCCGAGAATCCGCCCGTTAACCATCGCTCACAGGTCGCGAGTCACATAGTCCTTCAGGATGACCGCGTCCCCTACCTTCGCCCGAGGCATCCCTGAGGCGCGTCGACGGTCCCCGGCTCCCGGTTAGCGGATCCGGTCCACTCCCCCGGCCTCCGGCCCGCCACCAAGCCCGGTCTCCGCCCCGCCTTCCGGGCGCGGACTCCGGGCGTGCCTGTCACAGCTCCGGTGATGAGGCCTGGGCCCAGAAGCGCTTGGGGATGCGGCCCGCCTGCCGGGCCAGGTATCCGGCGCGCACCGCGTCGGCCATCGCGGTCGCCATCAGCGCCGGGCGGCGGGCCCGGGTGACCGCGGTCGCCAGCAGTACCGCCGCGCAGCCCAGTTCCATGGCGAGGGCGGCGTCGCTGGCGGTGCCGATCCCGGCGTCGAGGATGACCGGTACGTCCGCCTCGGCGACGATCATCTCGATATTGTGCGGATTGCCGATGCCCAGACCGGTGCCGATCGGCGCGCCCAGCGGCATGACGGCGGCGCACCCGGCGTCGGCGAGGCGGCGGGCCAGGATCGGATCGTCGTTGGTGTAGGGCAGGACGACGAAGCCGTCGTCGACCAATTGTTCTGCGGCGCTTACCAATTCGATGGCATCGGGCAGCAGGGTGCGTTCGTCGGCGACGACCTCGAGCTTCACCCAGTCGGTGTCCAGGGCTTCGCGGGCCAGGCGCGCGGTCAGGACCGCCTCGGCGGCGGTGCGGCAGCCCGCGGTATTCGGCAGGGGGGCGATGTCCAGGCGTTTCAACAGGTCCAGCACGCCCGTGCCACCGGCCGCGTCGACGCGGCGCATGGCGACCGTGGTCAGCTCGGTCCCGGAGGCCAGCAGCGCCTCCTCCAGCACCGCCAGGTTCTCCGCGCCACCGGTGCCCATGATCAGGCGGGAGCCGAAGACCCGGTCCGCGATGCGCAGCGGGGGCAGTTCGTGCGCGGCGTCAGCCACCCTGCACCGCCGTGAGCACCTCGATCGCCCAGCCGCGCCCGACCGGTTCGTCCCAGCGGGACTTCGGGAACACCGCGCCGTCGACGGCGAGCGCGATGCCCCGGCACGGCAGGTCCAGTCGCTCCAGCAGCTCGCGGACGGTGAGTTGCTCGGCGAACTCGTGATCCTCTCCGTTCACGGTCACGCCGATCGGGATGGTCGTGGTCATCTATTACCTCCTCGAACTGAAAACCGGTGCGGGTCGGCGACTTTCGCCTCCGGCAGCACCTCGCCGCCGAGCAGCGCCACGACCGCGTCCGCGGTCAGCGGCACGCCCAGGATGCCGTTGCGGCCGTGTCCGGCGGCGACTATCACGCGGTCGGACAGGCGGCCGAGCAGTGGCAGGTTGTCGGGAGTGCCCGGACGCGAACCCGCGGCGGCCTCCTGCAATTCGTATTCGCCGAGGGCGGGCAGGACCGCCTCGGCGTCGGCGATCAGGTCGCGCACGCCCGCGACGGTCACCGCGGTGTCGAAACCGGCCTCGTATTGTGTTGCGCCGACGACGATTCCGTCCGCGCGCGGCACCAGATACAGCGGGCGGCCGTGCACCCGGGCGCGGATCACCCGGCGCGGGGGCGGTGGCGCGCCCGGACGGTGTCGCAGGCGCAGAATCTCGCCCTTCACGGGATGCACCGGCAGGCCCGGCCACAGCCGCGCGGTGGCGGCTCCGGCGGCCAGCACGACCTGGTCGTGCTCGCAGTCCTCCAGCGCCGCAACGGACTCGGCGACAATGTGCACACCGACCTGTTCACAACAGCGGCGCAGGGCATTCAGCAGCAGCCGGTTGTCCACAGCCGGTTCGGTGGGCGCGAGCAGGCCCGCGCGGACGGTCCGGGCCAGATCGGGTTCGGCGGCCCGCACGCCCTGCCGGTCGAGCAGCCGCATCTCGTGGCCGCGCGCGGTCACGAAATCGGCGATGGTGCGCAGGTCGGCGGCGTCGGCAGCATCCAGGGCCACGGTCAGCGTCTCGTCGGCGACGACGACCCTGATACCGGCCGCCGCCTCGAGCCGGGCGGCGAAATCGGGCCAGCGGGCCAGCGTGGCCGCGCCGAATTCCAGCGGTTCGTCCTCCCCCGGCCAGCCCTCCGACAGCGGGGCCAGCATGCCGCCGGCCACCCACGAGGCGCCCGTTCCGGCGGCCGGATCGAAGACCGTGACCGACCACCCCGCCGCGGCGGCGCGCCATGCCACCGACAGCCCGATCACACCCCCACCCACGACGGCCAGAGTTCGCATACCTTCCACCTCACTCGGTCCCGGATGACCGGGATCCGCCGGCCGCGGGCACACCCCGCGCCGAACGGCCTCCCCGCGCGGCCGCCTTCGCTGCGGGGATGTCCAGATGTTTCGACTACCCAAGGTACCGCGACTACGGTCGGTGACGTGCAACCGTCCCATCCGAACCGACCCGCGGCCCCGCGCGAACGCCTGGCCTCGGCACGGCTCTATCTGTGCACCGACGCCCGCCGCGACAAGGGCGACCTGGCCGCGTTCGCCGAGGCGGCGCTGGCGGGCGGAGTCGACATCATCCAGCTGCGCGACAAGGGCTCGGCCGGTGCGGCCGCGTCCGGCCCGCTGGAGGCGCGCGCGGAACTGGGCGCGCTGGCCGAACTGCGGGCCGCGACCCGCCGCCACGGCGCGCTGCTCGCGGTGAACGACCGCGCCGACATCGCGCACGCCGCCGGGGCCGACGTGCTGCACCTGGGCCAGGACGACCTGCCGCCCTGGTACGCGCGCAAGATCGTCGGACCGGATGTGGTCATCGGTCGTTCCACACACGACCGCGAACAGGCGGGACTGGCCGCCATCGAAGAACACATCGACTACTTCTGCACCGGCCCTGTCTGGACCACCCCCACCAAACCCGGCCGTCCCGCCGCCGGACTGGACCTGATCCGCTCGACCGCCGACGCACACCCCACCCGCCCCTGGTTCGCCATCGGCGGCATCGACAACCGCCGCCTACCCGAAATACTCGACGCGGGCGCCACCCGCATCGTCGTGGTCCGAGCCATCACCGCTGCCGACGACCCCGAGTCCGCCGCCCGCACCCTCAAAGAGCGCCTGCTCGAGAACGCCGAGGCCTGACAAGCGACCGTCGCGCCTACCAGTCGCGCGTCAATACGCCGTCATCGACGCGTCGTTCATCCGAGCGCACCGCACGGGTGCTGGGCAAACTGTGCATTCCGGGACGGGGCGAACAGCCTGCGCCGGTCCCCCGCGCGGAGCCCGGTAGCTATCGGCCGCATTACCGTAGGGCGCAATGCGCCGGGCTACGGGGAATGCGGCGGTCGGGATCGCATGGGCCGCGGCACGGTTGGAGATTCGGGCAGCGCGGGGGCGGGACGCGTGCTGTCATATCTCAGGACAGCACCTGATCCAACGTGAGGAACAACACATTTCCCGCCATATCCGCGGAGGATCCGATCCGGGCCGGGCGTCCGCCCCCGCCGTTCGAGTGCAGCCAGACGAATCCGTGCTCGGCCAGGTCCACGGTGCGCGGCAACACCGCCGCCACCGCCGCGGGATCGGCCACATCGTCCAGGCTGACGCGGGCGGGCAGGGCGCGCAGCGACGGCCAGGCCGCCGCGAAGCCGGGATGCAGCGGACGCGCGTCCACCTCTTCCTCGGGGACCCAGGCCAATTCGGCGCTCTCCCGGTTCGCGGTGGTGGCCAACGGCTCGGGCACATCGGCGACGACGGTGGTGTAGGTCCAGCCGCTCGGTGCGGTCGCCGTCACCCGCTCGCCGCGCACCCGCACGGCCGCCGGCGCGATCCCGGCCTCCTCGTGCGCCTCCCGCACCGCGGCGCGCACATTGCTCTCGTGGCTGTCGCGCGCACCGCCGGGCAGCGCCCAGGTGCCGCCTTGATGACTCCACGGCGCCCGGTGCTGCAACAGCACCATCGCGCCCCCGCCTACCTGCGGCGCCCGCAGCAACAACCCCGCAGCCCCGAACAATCCCCATTGCCGCGTCCCGTCCGGGGAATGCACAAAGCCGTCTCCGTCACCACGCATATTCGCCTCGTCCCACTCTCGCCGGCACGGCCGCTCGGCTGCCGCGGCGGGGCGACACACCCGCGACGGCGCCGGTACGACCACAATAAGCTCAGTCCGACACAGCATGGGCCGGACCGCGATCGGAGGTGGGTATGACGCGCAGCACGCAACCGCGGCTGGACGAACTGTCCCCCCGCGCCGCGGCCGCCGCCGTACGCCGCCGCCTCGACGCCACCGATCTGCGGTCGTTCCTGCATTCTTCGCCCGCCAAATTGATCGCCGTCGGGTTACTGCTGTTGATCATGTGCCTGCTGGCGGGGGTGGTCACGGCGTCCGCGGTCAGCAGCCGCCAGCACGCCCTGGATCATCTGCTGGACGAATCCGAACCCGACGCGTATTCCGCTCAGCGCCTGTACGCCTCGCTGTCGGTGGCCGACGCGGCCGCCGGCACCGCGTTCATCTCCGGCGGCCTGGAACCCGAACCGGTTCGCGACCGCTACAGCCAGGCCGTCGGCCAGGCCTCGGCGGAACTGGTGGCCCAATCCAACGCCGGCACGGGCGCTTCCGGCGACAGCGACCCGGACGGCCGCCTGCGCACCGGCATCGCCACCGAGCTGCCGGTCTACACCGGACTGATCGAGACCGCCCGCGCCAACAATCGCGAGGGGCATCCGGTGGGCGCGGCCTACCTCAGCGAGGCGTCCAATCTGATGCAGACCACCATGCTGCAGATGGCTCGCGAACTCCAGGAACACCGGTCCGACGCCATCACCGAGACCCAGCGCCGCCACGTGCAACCGCCCTGGGCCGCGATCGTGCTGCCGATCCTGAGCCTGGCGGCCTTGATCGCCGCGCAGGTGTATCTCGCCCGCCGCTGGCAGCGGCTGTTGAATCCGGGACTGCTGCTGGCCTCGGGCACCCTGGTGATCCTGTTGTCCTGGACCGTGATCGCCGGATCGGTGTCGGCGGTGGCCACCCTGCACGGCCGGGACGACGGCGCGGTGCCGACCTCGGAGCTGACCGAGAGCCGCATCCTCACCCAGCAGGCCCGCGCCGCCGAGACACTGAAGCTGGTGCGCCGCGACGCCAGCGGCGACTACGACCACATCTACGACGACGCCATCGCCAAACTGACCACGCTGCTCACCCGATACCCCCAGGACGCACCGGGTTCCGGCGATGTCGGCACCGCGCGCGGAGCGCTGGACCGCTGGCGCGAGGCGCATCAGCGCATGAACGACGCGCTGGGCCGCGGCGACTTCCCCGGTGCGAGCGTCGTCGCGATCGGTCCCGGGGCCGACGGCGCCGCCGCCGCCGTGGAGGCGCTGGACAACGCGGTCGGCGAGGGCATCTCGGATGCCCGGAACCGGTTGCGCGGCGAGGTTTCCGACGCCGCCCGCGCACTGGATCTGCTGTCGCCGGGTGCGCTGTTGCTGTCGGTGCTCGCCGCGTGCTTCGTGGTGGCGGGTCTGTGGCCGCGGCTGCGGGAGTACCGATGAGGGCGCGCGCACTCGTCCTGCTGCTGGCCGCGGTGGCGCTGGCGGCCGGCGGTTGCGATACCGATTCGGCCGCGCCGCCGCCCGACCACACCGTCAGCTATTCCGAGCCGCCGCTGCCCGCGAAAGCCGGTCCGGCACAGACACAATCGCCGTTGCCGCCGGAAACCGACCAGAACTGCGACGCGACCGCCAGCCTTCGACCCGACGGCGCGGCCGGCGGTCCGACCGTGGACGCCATCCGCGCGCGCGGGCGGCTGCTGGTCGGGCTCGATCCCGGCAGCAACCTGTTCAGCTTCCGCGATCCGATCACGGGCACGCTGGCCGGATTCGACGTCGATATCGCCAAGGAGATCGCCCGCGACCTGTTCGGTGACCCGGAGCGGATCGAGTACCGCATCCTGGGCTCCGCGGATCGCGAACGGGCCCTGCAGGAACACACCGTCGACGTGGTGGTCAAGACGATGACGATCACCTGTGCGCGGCGCGAGCGGGTGACCTTCTCCAGCACGTACCTGATGTCGCATCAGCGGGTGCTGGCGGTGAAGAACTCCGGTATCAACGGGCTGGCCGATCTGGCGGGCAAGCGCGTGTGCGTGGTGAGCGGCACGACGTCGCTGGACCTGATCCGCCGCAAGCAGCCCGCCGCCTCGATCATGACCGTGCCCGCCTGGGCCGACTGCCTGGTGGTGCTGCAGCAGCGCCAGGTCGACGCGATCAGCACCGACGACGCGCTGCTGGCCGGTCTGGTGTCGCAAGACCAGTCGTACACGGAGATGGTCGGCGAGAACCTCAGCGACGAGCCGTACGGCGTCGGCATCCCGAAGGGCAACGACGACATGGTGCGCTTCGTCAACCGCACCCTGGACCGCCTGCGCGCCGACGGCACCTGGAACCGCTTCTATCAGAAGTGGTTGACGGTGCTCGGCCCCTCCCCGGGCCCACCGCCGCCGAAATACCAGGACTGACCCATGCCCGATCCCGACCAAACCCCCTCCAGCACACCCGAACCCCCGCAGACCGAGGCCGTCCCCGCCGAAACATCGCGTGCCGCTGCGACTTCGGACGACGCGGCGACCGGGCAGCCGGGCACCCAACACGCCGAACCGCCGGAGACGCGGGCCGTCCCCGCTGAAACATCGCGTGCCGCTGCGACTTCGGGCGACGCGGCGACTGTGCAGCCGGGCACCCAACACGCCGAACCGCCGGAGACGCGGGCCGTTCCGGCGGACACTTCGCGTGCCGCTGCGACTTCCGGGGATGCGGTCGGGCAGCCGGGCACGGCGGCGTTGCGGTCGACCGGGTCGGAGGTCGAGTCCGCGCGGGGTACGTCGGGTCGTAGTGGCCGGACGGCTCGCACTCGGCCGTCGGTGCGGCGGCTCGGGGCGGGACTCGTGCAGATATCCCCGGTGCCGCCGGTGGATCCACGGGATGTGGTGTTGACCGATCCGGTGGTGTCGGAGGGACGCCGCTTCTGCTGGCGCTGCGGTAAACCGGTGGGGCGGGCCACCGCGACGCGGCCCTCGACCACCGCCGGGACGTGCGAAACCTGCGGTGCGCCTTACGATTTCCGGCCCAACCTGCGGCCGGGTGAGACGGTCGCCGGTCAGTACGAGATCCAGGGCTGCCTCGCGCACGGCGGGCTGGGCTGGATCTTCCTGGCCGTGGACCGCAATGTGAGCGACCGCTGGGTGGTGCTGAAGGGCCTGCTGCACGGCGGCGACGCGGAGGCGCAGGCGGTGGCCGTCGCCGAACGCCGGTACCTGGCCGAACTGGCTCACCCGAGCATCGTCAAGATCTACAACTTCGTCGAACACCCCAGTCCCGAGGGCGTTCCCGTCGGCTACATCGTGATGGAGTACGTCGGCGGCCGCTCGCTGCGGGACCTGCTGGACGGGTATCGGCGCCCGCGGCGCATGCCCGTCACCGAGGCCATCGCCTACGTGCTCGAGATCCTGCCCGCGCTGGAGTACCTGCACTCACTGGAACTGGCCTACAACGATCTCAAGCCCGACAACATCATGGTCACCGAGGACCAGGTGAAGCTGATCGACCTCGGCGCCGTCTCGGTCTTCGAGGCGTACGGAAATCTCTACGGCACCAGGGGTTTCCAGGCGCCGGAGATCGCGCGGACGGGCCCGACCGCGGCCTCGGACGTCTACACGGTCGGCCGCACGCTGGCCGCGCTGACCCTGAACCTCCCGACCGAGCAGGGCCGCTACCTCGACGGCCTCCCGGACCCGGCCGACGAACCGCTGCTGGCGCGCCACGAGTTCTACCACCGGCTGCTGCTGCGGGCCACCGACCCCGCGCCGTCGCGCCGCTTCCCCTCCGCTCGGGTGACGACCACGCAGCTCGCGGGCGTGCTGCGGGAGATCCTGGCCGCCGAGACCGGGATCGAGCATCCGCAATTGTCGACGGCGTTCAGCCCGCCGCGCACGAGTTTCGGCACCGCCGAACTGATCGCCCAGACCGATTCCTACGCCGACGGCATCGAGCGCAGCAAGAAGCTGTCCGCCCGCGACGTCGCTGCCGCGCTGCCGGTCCCGCTGATCGATCCGGCCGATCCCGCGGCCGCCCTGCTGGCCGGGACCGTGCACCCGGAACCGCGGCACGCGCTCGACGCGGTGCGCACCGCCCGCGAGCGCGCCGCCGCCGAACCGGGCGGAGCGCCGGAGAACTTCGAGATCGAGGCCACCTTCACCGAGGCCCGCATCCAGCTCGATCTGGCCCGCCCGGCGGCCGCCCGGAAGCTGCTGCGGCACAACGACGCCGGCGATTGGCGCACCGACTGGTATCTCGGCCTGGCCGGTCTGCTCGACCTGGACTACGAGAACGCGTTCGAACGCTTCGACGCGGTGCTGCGCGCCCTGCCGGGCGAGATCGCTCCCAAGCTGGCATTGGCCGCCACCGCGGAACTCGTTCTGCAGCACTGGGATTCGCCCGATCCCGCCCAGTGGCGCAGCTATGCCGAGAAGTTCTACGCCACCGTCTGGCGCACCGATCGCGGCGTGGTGAGCGCGGCGTTCGGGCTGGCCCGGGAGCTGGCGGCGAGTGGCCGCGTCGCCGAGGCGGTCCGGGCGCTGGACGAGGTGCCCGCGGCCTCGCGGCACTACACGGAAGCCCGGATGACCGCGGTGCTGATGCTGCTCACCGAGGTGCCGGTGGACGAACTCGACGAGGCGACGGTGCACGTCGCCGCGGCCCGGGTGCAGGCGCTGCCGGCGGGCGAACACCGCGCCGGCCAGATGAGGTTGCTGGTGCTCGGCTCGGCGCTGGCATGGCTGCACGCCGGGCACACCCCCGCGCCCGGCGCGACGCTGTTCGGCGAGCCGTTCACCGAGCGCGGACTGCGGCACGGCGCCGAAACGGGACTGCGCGGACTGGCCCGGTCCGCGCCCGGCCGCACCCACCGCTACGCCCTGGTCGACCTGGCCAACGCAATCCGAGCCAAGACCTGGTTCTGAGACGACCACCCAACGCGTCCGCTACTTCACCAAACGCACTGCCGCTCGCGCGATCGCCAACTCCTCGTTCGTGGGCACCACCAGCACCGCGACCGCTGCGTTATCCGTCGATATATACCGCGCCCCAGCGTCTTTCGCCGCGTTGCGCTCCGGATCGACCGAAATGCCGAAGCGTTCCAGCCCGGCCAGCGCGTCGGCGCGCACCCGGACATTGTTCTCCCCGACCCCGGCGGTGAACGTGATCGCGTCGACCCGGCCCAGTTCCACCAGATAGGCGCCCAGGTAGCGGCGCAGCCGGTGCACGTAGACGTCGTAGGCGAGTTGCGCGGCCCGGTCTCCGGTGTCGATGAGCCGGAACAGCTCCCGGAAGTCGTTCACGCCCGACAGGCCCTTGATGCCCGAGTTCCGGTTGAGCAGGTCGTCGATGGCGTCGATGTCCAGTCCGGCGGTCCGCGCCAGGTGCGGGATGATTCCCGGGTCGATATCGCCGGAGCGGGTGCCCATCACCAGCCCCTCCAACGGGGTGAGACCCATGCTGGTGTCCACCGCGTGGCCACCCCGGATCGCCGACGCCGAGGCGCCGTTGCCGAGATGGAACACGATCTGGTTCACCTCTTCCGGGTCCCGGCCCAGCAGACGCGCCGCCTGTCCCGATACGTACTCGTGGGACGTGCCGTGAAACCCGTAACGGCGGATCCCCTGCGCGGCAGCTACTTTCGCATCTATGGCGTAGGTCTTGGCGGCATCCGGCAGGCCGTGGAAGAAGGCCGTGTCGAACACCGCGACCTGCGGGACGTCAGGCAACAGCGCACGCGCCGACCGGATTCCGGTCACGTTCGCCGGATTGTGCAGCGGCGCGAGCGAGGACAGCTCCTCGATCGAGCGCACCACATCGTCATCGATCAGCGTGGGCCGGTAGAAGACCTCACCACCGTGCACCACTCGATGCCCGACCGCCGTCAAACCCGCGGCGGCCAGATCCTGACCGGACCGCGCGAACAGGTCGAAGACGATCCGCAGCCCGGCCGCGTGATCGGATACCGCGCCGTGGTGCTCGAGCGTGCGCCCGGCACTGTGGTGTTCGACCGTGGACGCGTCCGAGCCGACCTGCTCGCCGATCCTCGAGACCAGGCCGGATGCCGCCACCGCACCCGAATCCGGGTCCAGCAGTTGGTATTTGATCGACGAAGAACCCGAGTTGAGCACCAGGACCTGCATCGCACGCCTCCTGTCCGCCGCGGAACTCCGTTCCGGGCAACGCCGGGAATCTGCCGCTCATTCCTGCCGGGTCCGGGCCTGCGCCTGGATCGCGGTGATCGCCACGGTGTTGACGATGTCGGCGACCAGGGCGCCGCGCGACAGGTCGTTGACCGGTTTACGCAGGCCCTGCAGCACCGGGCCGATCGCCACCGCGCCCGCGCTGCGCTGCACCGCCTTGTAGGTGTTGTTGCCGGTATTGAGATCGGGGAAGATGAAAACCGTTGCGCGCCCGGCGACTTCCGAGTTCGGCAACTTGGCGTCGGCCACCGTGGGCTCGATCGCGGCGTCGTACTGAATCGGCCCCTCCACCAATAGTTGCGGCGCGCGCTCGTGCACCAGTTTGGTGGCGGTGCGCACCTTGTCGACATCGGCCCCAGTGCCGGACTCGCCCGTCGAATAGGACAGCATCGCGATCCGCGGCTCGATGCCGAACTGGGCCGCGGTGCGCGCGGACGAGATCGCGATGTCGGCCAGCTGCTCGGACGTCGGGTCCGGCACCACGGCGCAGTCGCCGTAGGCCAGCACCCGGTCCGCCAGGCACATCAGGAACACGCTGGACACGGTGGAGACGCCCGGCTCGGTCTTGATGATCTCGAACGACGGCCGGATGGTGTGCGCGGTGGTGTGCGCGGCGCCGGACACCATGCCGTCGGCGATGCCCTTGTAGACCATCATGGTGCCGAAATAGGAGATGTCGGTGATCAATTCGCGGGCGCGCTCCACCGTCATGCCCTTGTGCGCGCGCAGCCCGGCGTACTCCTCGGCGAATTCACCGCACAGGTCGCTGGTCCGCGGATCGAGGACCTGCGCGGCGTCGATGTCGACGTTGAGTTCGGCCGCGCGCCCGCGCACCGCGGCCTCGTCGCCGAGAATCGTCAGGTCGGCGATCTTGCGCTGTAGCACCCGGCCGGCGGCACGCAGGATGCGGTCGTCGTCGCCCTCGGGGAGCACGATCCGGCGCCGGTCCGTGCGGGCCCGCTCCACCAGCTGATACTCGAACATCTGCGGAGTCACCACGACCGACGCCCGCGGCACGGCGACCAGTTCCAGCAGCCGGGGGCCGTCCACCCGCTGCTCCATCAGCGCCAGCGCCGTGTCGACCTTGCGGATGCTCGACAGCGACACCCGGCCGCGGGTGCGGGCGGCGGCGTTGGCGGTATCGAAGGTGCCCAGTGCGGTGGTGAGGATCGGCAGCTTCGGTTTCAGGCCCTGGATCAGCCGCGCAATCGCCGGGTCGGGCAGCATGTCGCCGTTCATGATGATGCCCGACAGTGACGGAAAGCCTTCCGCCTCATGGGCATTCACCAAGGCCAGCAGCGCGTCCGAGCGATCGCCGGGCACGATCACGGCGACGCCGTCGGTCAACCGCTCCAGGATGTGCTCGGCCGTCATGCCGCCGACCATGACCGTCAGCGCCTCGCGCTGCAACAGCTCCGGGTCGCCGGAGTACAGCGTGCCGTCGATGGCCGCGCGCAGCTCGGTCATGGTGGGCGCGGTCAGCAGCGGCACCTCCGGCAGCGTCCACACCGGCGGGCCGACCGCCCCCACCGCGTCGGCGATCTCGTCGAGCCGGTCCGGGTCGCAGCGGTTGACCACGATCGCCGTCAGCTGCGCGTGCTCCTGCGCCAGCTCGTCCTCGCACAGCTCGGCGACCTGGACGATCTGCTCGGGAGTGCGGCCGGAGCCGCGCAGCACCAGCAGCACCGGCGCGCCCAGATTGACCGCGATCCGCCCGTTGTAGCGCAGCTCGCTGGGGCTGGCCACGTCGGTGTAGTCGCTGCCGACCACCACCACCGCGTCGCAGACCTTGGCGACCTCGTGGAACCGCATCACGATCTCGCTGATCGCCGCGTCCGGATCGGCGTGCACCTGCTCGTAGGTGACGCCGCAGGCCTGCTCGTAGTCGATATCGGCGGTGCAGTGCTCGAGCAGCAACTCCAGGATGTAATCGGGTTCCGTCGCCGAGCGCATGATCGGCCGGAACACCCCGACCCGCGGCGTGGTCGCGGACAGCAGCTGGAGCGCGCCCAGCGCCACCGTCGACTTGCCGGTGTCGCCCTCGAGCGAGGCGATGTACACGGTGGACGGAGCGGTATCGGCCATGATCGAGAGCCTAGTAACCGAGTCGCCGCCGAGGTGACCGGGAAGTAGCAAATTTCCGGAAATCACAGTCCGGCGGCCGTCGCATCGTGGCGTCGCGGGCGTCGGAATCGAATGTGGCGCCGAATGGTTGCACGCCGCATGGCACTAGAGATCGGCACCATCCTGCCCACGTCGACCCCGGATCCCGACCGTCCCATCCTCGGCGACGTCCGGGCCGCGGCCAGGCTCGCCGAAGACGTGGGACTGGACTCGGTGTGGTCGACCGATCATCTGATCGCCAGCGCGCCGATACTGGAGAGCACCGCGGTGGTGGCCACGGCGGCCGCGGTCACCGAGCGAATCCAGGTCGGGTTCGGGGTGCTGCTGCTGGCGCTGCGCCCGCCGGCCTGGGTGGCGAAGCAGGTGGCCACGCTGCAATACCTGTCCGGCGACCGGATCGTGCTCGGCGTCGGCACCGGCAACCCGGCGCACGGCGACATCGGCTGGCGGGCGGCCGGGCAGCCCTTCGCCGGTCGCGGCCGGCGCACCGACGAGGCCCTTGCGATACTCCCGGACCTCATCGCCGGACGCCCCGCCACCCTGCCCGACGGCACCGAGGCAACGCTGTCCCCCGGCGCCACCGTCCCGCCGATTCTGGTGGCGGGCAACGGCACCGCCGCCCTGCGCCGCGCCGCGACCTACGCCGAGGGCTGGATCGGACTCAACCCGAGTATCGACGAATTGTCCACCCTCACAACGGAATTGGCCGATCTGTCCGCCGAGCAAGGCCGCCCGGTCCCGGCGGTCACCATTGTCGCCGCCCCGCCGGACGATCTGGCACAGGCCGTCGACCAGCTGTCCGCCTACGCCGCGGCGGGTGTACGGCGCGTCATCGTTCCGCCTCGCTCAGGCGACTGGAAGGCCGGGTACGAGTTCGCGGCAAAACTGAAGTCCGCCTTGTGAATCGGGGCCGGGTCGCTACACGGCGGCCCTTCCCACATCGATCCCGGCACGGCAGTCGGTACTTCCGCCGTAGGATGCCCGCATGGCGGCACAGTTTCCGGACAGACAGTGGGGATCGCGAACGAGTCCGCTGGGCCGCATGGCCGGTCCTTTCGCGGCATCGACACTCGGTTCCCTGATAGTCCGCAAACTCACGCCCCTGGACCGCAAGGTCCTCGAACGCACCGCGGGCCGCTACACCGTCCTGGGCCCCATCGGCGCCCCGATCATCCTGCTGACCACCACCGGCCGAAAATCCGGACAACCCCGCACCGCACCCCTGCTCTACGTACACGACGGCGACACCCTGTACGTAATCGGCAGCAACTTCGGCCAACCCCACCACCCAGCCTGGACCGCCAACCTACTCGCCGACCCCACCGCCACCGTCACCATCGCAGGCGAACGAATCCCGGTCCACGCCGACCCGATCGAAGACCCAGCCCGAAAAGAAGAAATCTTCACCCGCTTCGTCCAAACCACCCGCGCCTACGCCACCTACCGCACCCGCACCACCCGCAACCTACGAATCTTCGCCCTCACTCGCGCTTGATGTGAGCGGATCCTGGTCGCCGAGAAAAGCACTCGGCGACCAGGAAGGTGGGTTCTGGCCTCTTGCGATCCCGGAGGTCGGCGGCCTGGAATGCTCGGGCTACAGCGCCCGCAGGCGGGGGGCGAGGTCGCGCTGGAAGAGGTCGAGGAAGCGGCGTTGGTCGTGGCCGGGGGCGTGGAAGACGAGGTGGTTCAGGCCTGCGTCTATGTAGGGCTTGATGAGGGATACGGCCTCGTCGGGGTCGCTGGCTACGATCCAGCGCTTGGCGATCTGCTCGATGGGGAGGGCGTCGGCGGCGGCTTCCATTTCGATCGGGTCGGTGATGGAGTGCTTCTGCTCGGCGGTCAGGGACAGCGGGGCCCAGAAGCGCGTGTTCTCCAGTGCGAGTTCGGGATCGGTGTCGTAGGAGATCTTGATTTCGATCATGCGGTCGATGTCGTCCACCGTGCGACCGGCCTTGGCCGCGCCTTCGGTGACCGCCGGCATCAGCTTCTCGGTGTAGAGGTCCATGCCCTTGCCGGAGGTGCAGATGAAACCGTCACCGGCGCGGCCCGCGTACTTGGCC
The DNA here is from genome assembly GCF_029868745.1 of Nocardia wallacei. Lineage (GTDB taxonomy): Bacteria > Actinomycetota > Actinomycetes > Mycobacteriales > Mycobacteriaceae > Nocardia > Nocardia wallacei_B. The sequence goes on from NZ_JARWOP010000169.1 coordinate 22,687, forward strand.
ACCAGCGGACCGCCCGCGGCGACATAGATCGGGATGCCGCCCTTGGGCACGTCGTAGATGGAGGCGCCGACCGTGTTGTAGTACTGGCCCTCGAAGCTCACCCGGTCACCGGTCCACAGGGCACGCATCAGGTCGACGGACTCCCGCAGCCGCCCGAACCGCTCCTTGAACTCCGGCCACTCGCCCTGGTAGCCGGTGGCGATCTCGTTGAGCGCCTCGCCGGTCCCGACGCCGAGCATGATGCGGTCGGGGTACAGACATCCCATGGTCGCGAATGCCTGCGCGATCACGGCCGGGTTGTAGCGGAAGGTGGGGGTCAGGACCGAGGTGCCGAGCTGGATCCGCTTGGTGCGCTCGCCGACCGCGGTCATCCACGCCAGCGAGAACGGCGCGTGCCCGCCCTCGTGCCGCCACGGCTGGAAATGGTCGCTGACCGTGGCGCTGTCGAGTCCGTGCTCCTCGACCAGAACCCCGAGCTCCACCAGCTCCCGGGGGCCGAACTGTTCCGCCGACGCCTTGTACCCGAGCTTGAGTCCACTCACTGCGCCACTCCTGTTCGTCGCTTGCGTGCTGTGGGGCGGGGCCCCGTCGACCGAGTGCAGCGCCGGGCTGCCATCGGCCATTCCCCAGCGCTTCTCGCGCGGCCTTCTCCGACACTAGTCAGCGCTCACGGCACACGTGCGAACGACCGTGACGACGCGGGTTGCGGATAAGTTGCCTCCGCCGAGAGCCCGCGCGGAACGGGGTTGGCGAGGCGCTGTCAGAATTGAGTGGTGACTGCCGACGACGAGCCCATTCTGTCCTACCTGACCGATATGGACGGCGTGCTGGTGCACGAGGACCATCTGGTGCCGGGCGCCGACAAATTCCTGACGGAGTTGCAGGCGGCCGAGGTCCCGTTTCTGGTGCTCACCAACAACTCCATCCGCACCCCGCGCGATCTGCAGGCGCGGCTGCGGCACACCGGCCTGGACATTCCGGCCGAGGCGATCTGGACCTCGGCCCTGGCCACCGCGACCTTCCTGGACGAGCAGCGGCCCGGCGGCACCGCCTATGTGGTCGGCGAGTCGGGACTCACCACGGCGCTGCACGAGATCGGCTATGTCCTGACCGACAGCGACCCCGACTACGTGGTCCTCGGCGAGACCCGCACCTACTCCTTCGAGGCGATCACCACCGCCATCCGGCTGGTCGAGCGCGGCGCCCGCTTCATCGCGACGAACCCGGACGCGACCGGCCCGTCTCGCGAGGGCCTGCTGCCCGCCACCGGTTCGGTCGCCGCCCTGATCACCCGCGCGACCGGCCGCGACCCGTATTACATCGGCAAACCCAATCCGCTGATGATGCGTTCGGCCCTCCGCCGCATCGGCGCCCACTCCCAGTCCTCGGTCATGATCGGCGACCGCATGGACACCGACGTGATCGCGGGTTTGGAGGCCGGTATGCGCACCATCCTCGTCACCTCGGGCATCTCCACCCGGGCCTCGGTCGAGCACTACCCCTACCGCCCCACCGCGGTCGTGGACTCCGTCGCCGACCTGGTAGGCCGCACCTCCGACCCGTTCTCCGTAGCGGAGGCCTGAACCCTCACTCCCCCTGCTCGAGGCGGTCCAGGGCGGCGGACAGGTCGGTGAGGGCGTCGGCTATCTGTGCCAGCCGCTCGGTACCCAATTCCGCCGCAAGGCGTTTCGCCATGTCGGCATGCTGGGGGTTGATGCGGCGGACGGCATTGTGACCGGCCTCGGTGACGGCGACCAGTTTGGCGCGACGGTGGGCGGGATTGGGGTGGTACTCGGCGAAACCCTTGGCTACCAACAGATCTGCGATGCGTTGCACGCTCTGGCGGGCGAGACCCATCTCCCGGGCGATTCCGGCGACCGGTAACGGCTCGCGCAGGATGGCGCCCAGGACCTGCCACCAAGCCACGGTAATGCCTGCGGGCCGGGCCAATTCTTCTGCGACGGCGAGGAATTGGCCGTTCAGTTTGAACGTGGTGACCGCCGCGGTGGCGAACAGGTCCTGTTCGGTGCGGGTCATCCGCGCGCGGCGGTCTCGGGCACCGCACGGTGCTGCTCGTACTCGGCCAGCGTGTAGAAGCCCTGCGGATCGTTGTCCCCGTAGAGCGCGTACCAGGCGTCGAGCACGTACGGCTCGTAGACATCCAACCGCGCCAGCACCGCCCGCGCGAAGTCGACCGGCCGAGTGCCGGTGGCCGTGATGAGATCTCCGGCCGTCACCGCAGGCTCAGCGACATAGCGCGCGCCGCCCGAATACTCGCTCATGGCAAGGAAACTCGCGTCGTTACTGGTGTGCGCGCGGTCGTCGAGCAGCCCTTCCGACGCCAAACCGAAGGTGGCCCCGCAGATCCCCGCCACGGGCACGCCCGCTGCGAGGAATTCGCGCGCCTTGCGGCCGAAGGCGGCCAGATCGCCCGTGACCCACGTGTCGGCGCCCGGCAGGAGCAGCATCGCACTGTCGGCCGGCGACAGCTCCTCCAGCGTGATATCCGGAACGACCCGCATCCCGCCCGCCGACACGACCGGATCCAGCGTCGCGCCGACCGTCCGCACCTGCCAGGCCCCCGGCTCGCGCTGCCACAGCGGCCGGTTGAGGTGCGCGGTGGCGTGCCCCACCTCCCAATCGGCGAACGTGTCGTAAACGGCCATGTGCACTGTCTTCAGCATGACAGCATGCTGTCATATTCGACAGCATGCTGTCAATGTCTCACGCGCAACACGGCCATCCACAATAGTTCGACTTGTCGAACTAAAGTGTTAGCCTACCCGAACTACTGTCAGCACAGGGCGGCCCACGACCGGCCCGCCCACTCGTTCCGCCGATCGGAGAGCCGCATGACCACACTCGTCGACCGCGTGCACGCGATCAACTGGAACCGCCTGCCCGACCCGCAGGACGCCGCGGTCTGGGATCGGCTGACCGGAAACTTCTGGCTCCCGGAGCGGGTACCGCTGTCCAACGACCTGCACACCTGGGAACAACTCACCGCGACCGAACAACAGCTCACCACAAGGGTTTTCACCGGCCTCACCCTGCTGGACACGGCGCAGGCCACCGTGGGCGCGGTCGCCATGCTGGCCGACGCGATCACCCCGCACGAGGAGGCCGTGCTGACCAACATCGCGTTCATGGAGTCGGTGCACGCCAAGAGCTACAGCTCGATCTTCTCCACGCTGTGCTCGACCCGCCAGATCGATGCCGCCTTCGACTGGTCCGAGGGCAATCCGCACCTGCAGCGCAAGGCACAGATCATCGTCGACTACTACCGCGGCGACGACGCGCTGAAGCGCAAGGCCGCCTCGGTCATGCTGGAATCGTTCCTGTTCTACTCCGGCTTCTTCCTGCCGATGCGCTGGTCGGCACGCGGAAAGCTCACCAACACAGCCGATCTGATCCGGCTCATCATCAGAGACGAAGCGGTGCACGGCTTCTACATCGGCTACAAGTGCCGCCGCGGCCTGGCCGAGCTGTCCGAGGCCGAGCGCACCGACCACCGTGACTACACCTACGAACTGCTACACACGCTGTACGCCAACGAGATCGAGTACGCGCACGACCTCTACGACGAGGTCGGCTGGACCGCGGACGTCCTGCCGTTCATGCGGTTCAACGCCAACCGGGCGCTGGGCAACCTCGGCTACGAGCCCGCATTCGCCTCGGAGGACTGCCGGGTGGATCCGTCGATCCTCGCCGCGCTCGATCCGGGCGCGGGCGAGAACCACGACTTCTTCTCCGGCTCCGGCAGTTCCTACGTCATCGGCAAGCAACAGCAGACCGAGGACGCCGACTGGGACTTCTGATCAGCTCAGCGCCTGTTCCAGATCGCCGAGCAGATCCTCCACGTCCTCCAGGCCGATCGAGATCCGCACCACGCCGTCGGTAATCCCCACGGCCGCACGGCCTTCCGCCCCCATCGCGCGATGCGTGGTGGTGGCCGGATGCGTGATCAGCGTCTTGGCGTCGCCGAGATTGTTGGAGATGTCGACGACCCGCAGCCGGTTCAGCACCTCGAACGCGCGCTTCTTCGCCGCGTCGTCACCGCTGCCGGACGCGAGTTCGAAGGTGACGACGGTACCGCCCGCCGACATCTGTTCGCGCGCCAGCGTGTGCTGCGGATGTGATTGCAGGAAGGGATATTTCGTCCAGGACACGGCGGGATGCCGCTCCAGGAACTCGGCCACCCGCAGCGCCGACTCCGCGGACTGGCGCACCCGCAGCGGCATGGTCTCCAGCCCCTTCAGCAGGGTCCAGGCGTTGAACGCGCTCAGCGCCGGGCCGGTGTGCCGCATGAGATGCTTCACCGGACCGTCGATGTAGTCGTGCGGGCCCAGAATGGCGCCGCCCAGCACCCGGCCCTGGCCGTCGATGTGCTTGGTGCCCGAATACACCACGATGTCGGCGCCCAGATCCAGGCTGCGCTGCAGCAGCGGGGTGGCGAAGACGTTGTCCAGCACCACTTTCGCGCCCGCGGCGTGCGCCAGCTCGGACACCCGCCGGACGTCGACCAAGGTCTGCATCGGGTTGGAGGGCGTCTCGAAGAACACGGCCTGGGTGGGCTGCGACAGCGCCTCCTCCCATTGGTCGAGATCCTCGCCGTCGACGAACACGGTCTCCACGCCCCAGCGCGGCAGGATCTCGTTGCAGACCACGAAACAGGACCCGAACAGGCTGCGCGCCGCCACCAGCCGATCGCCCTCGCCCAGCAGCGCCGCGAGCGCGGTGAAGACGGCCGACATGCCGCTGGCGGTCGCGAAACACGCCTCGGCGCCCTCGATCAGGCGCATCCGCTCCTCGAACATGGCGACCGTCGGGTTGCCGTAGCGCGAGTACACGAAATGCTCGACGTCGCCGGTGAACGCGGCCTCGGCCGCCTCGGCGCTCTCGTACACGAAACCGGAGGACAGGTACAGCGCCTCGGCGGTCTCCTCGAACCCGGACCGCCGCAGCCCGCCGCGCACGCTCAGGGTCGCGGGACCCACGCCCTCGGGCAGCGGCTTGTCGAACGCGCCGCCGGTGATCACGACTGCCGCCACGGGAGTCCGAGGGCGCGCCAGCCCGCGCCGCCGCGATGCCCCTGCGGATCCAGCGGACCCTCGAAGCCCTCGAGCACGTTGAACGACGGTGCGAAACCGGCCGCGGTCGACGCGGTCGCGGCGCCGATGGAGCGCTGCCCCGACCGGCAAAGGAAGATCACGGGGGCGTCGCCGTCCGGATCCCGCTCGGCCAGCACCTGCTTCAGCTGATCGACGAACGCCGCGTTGGGAGCGCCCGTCCCGTCGACCCATTCGATCAACGCCGTCGGCCGATCGATCGAGCTGGTGTCCGGCACCCCGACGAACCGCCACTCGGCCTCGGTCCGCACGTCGATCAGAACCGCATCGGGATTGTCGCGCAATAGATCCCACGCCTGCTTCGGGGTGATGTCGCCCGCATAACTCACTTCTCGCACCTCCTGAGAATCCGCACTTGCCGCACCGTGAGGACACCGGTGCGTGGCCAGGTCGTCACCCGGAGCACCCCACCGCGGAGGAGGGTTGCCGACCAGCGAGCCGGGGCTTCGCGCTGGCGCTCATGACCTGAAATTGAGAGTGCCCGGTCACGAGGTCGCATGTCAAACCTCCGTTCACGGCCGGTCGCAGATCAGCCAGGTGCCGTCGGCACGGGTCAAACTCCAGGTCGACGTGGTTTCGCGGCCGTCGATCCGGCTGGTCACCGCGGCCCGGGCGTGGTCGCCCTCGACGGCCGTGTCGGCGACCTTCACGATCTCGACCTCCTTGCCGACGGCGTCCGGCCCCAGGGGCGAACGGGCGGCGTCGAAGCCGCGGCAGGCGGTCGTGGCGCGGCGGTCGGCATTCGAATCCGCCTGCGCGGTGGCGAAATCGCGCGCCGCGATCGCGACCCGGTCGGTGTCTGTGAGATTCTTCTCAGCCGGCCGGGTCAGCGCGAGCGCGACGATGCCCGCGAGCACCAGCACCGCCACCACCGCGGCCGCCAGGAACGGGACCGGGGACTTGATGCTGTCGCGCTGGTCGATCGGGGTCGGCTCGTCGGCGTCGGTCATGCGTCGATCATCCCTGGTGGGCCGGAGTGCCGCAGATCACATAGGCATTTCCCGGCGGATCCCGGGAATAACGATCACGGCGACCACCGATAGACTCAACAGAATGCCCGGCCCAGGCCGGGTCCGGACCACATCCCGGACAGCAACGAAGCAGCATCGAGCGGATGTCGGATCGGCGGGGTGCGGCCCGGCCCATACGTCAACTTAGCCTAAGCTAAGAAAGACGGCTGAATAACGCGGCTGAGTACATGACGACAGAGTTCTCTACCAGAGGGTGCGCGTAAGAATGACGGAATACAGTGCGACCAACCCACTGCGCATTGCGATCGTGGGCGCCGGACCGGCCGGAATCTACGCCGCCGACGCCCTGATGAAGTCCGATGCCGAGGTGAGCATCGACCTGTACGAGCGGATGCCCGCACCGTTCGGGCTCATTCGCTACGGGGTCGCTCCCGACCATCCGCGCATCAAAGGCATCGTCACCGCACTGCACAAGGTCCTCGACAAGCCGCAGGTGCGGCTGCTCGGCAACATCGACTACGGCACCGACATCACGCTGTCGGACATGCGGCAGTTCTACGACGCGGTGATCTTCTCCACCGGCGCCAACGCCGACCGTGCCCTGCCCGTGCCCGGCATCGATCTGGACGGCTCCTACGGCGCCGCCGACTTCGTCTCCTGGTACGACGGCCACCCCGACGTGCCGCGTTCCTGGCCTCTCGACGCCGAGAAGGTGGCCGTGCTGGGCGTCGGCAACGTCGCGCTCGACGTGGCGCGCGTGCTCGCCAAGACCGGCGACGAACTGCTGCCGACCGAGATCCCGCCGAACGTCTACGAGGGCCTCCAGCACAACAAGGCGCTCGAGGTGCACGTGTTCGGCCGCCGCGGTCCCGCGCAGGCCAAGTTCACGCCGCTGGAGCTGCGCGAGCTGGACCACTCGCCGACCATCGAGGTCATCGTCGACCCCGAGGACATCGACTACGACGAGGGCTCCGAGGCCGCCCGCCGCCACTCCAAGCAGGTCGACATGGTCTGCAACACCCTGGAGCAGTGGGCGATCCGCGACGTCGGCAATCGGCCGCACAAGCTGTTCCTGCACTTCTTCGAATCGCCGCACGAGATCCTCGGCGAGGACGGCAAGGTCGTCGGGCTGCGCACCGAGCGCACCCAGCTCGACGGCACCGGCAACGTGAAGGGCACCGGCGACTACAACGAGTGGGACGTCCAGGCCGTGTACCGGGCCGTCGGCTACCTGTCGCAGAACATCCCGCAGCTGCCCTTCGACGAGCAGGCCGGCACCGTCCCGAACGAGGCGGGCCGGGTGCTCGCCGACGACAACGCCGACGATCCGGCGCAGCGATTCGTGCCCGCCACCTACGTCACCGGCTGGATCAAGCGCGGCCCCGTCGGCCTGATCGGCCACACCAAGGGCGACGCCAACGAGACCATCGCCTGCCTGCTCGACGACGCCGCGAACTTCACCCCCGCCGCCGAGCGCGAGCCGGAGGCCGTGACCACGTGGCTGGAGGAGAAGGGCATCCCGTTCACCACCTGGGCGGGCTGGTACCGGCTGGACGCGCACGAGCGGTCGCTCGGCGAGCCGCAGGGCCGCGAGCGCGTCAAGGTGGTCGAGCGGCACGAGATGCTCGCCGCCAGCGAACCGCACAAAGCCTGAGACAAACGCACGGCCGTTACCACGGCTTACGCATTCGTCACCGTTGTGAGGCATGCTGATCACGTGTTCGATGCCCATGTCCACCTCATCGATCCGCGGTTCCCGCTGAGCGAGAACGAGGGCTACCTGCCGCGGCCCTACACCATCGCCGACTATCGAAAGCGCATGTCGCGCTTCGACATCGACGGTGGCGCCGTGGTCAGCGCGTCGTTCCAGGGCACCGATACCGGCTTCATGCGGGCCGCGCTGGCCGAACTCGGGCCGAACTGGGTGGGTGTGCTGAACCCGGATCCCGATGCCTCCGACGAACAGATCGCCGAGCTGGACCGGGCGGGCGTGCGCGCGCTGCGGTTCAACCTCAAGCGGGCGGCCGGTGACATCGTGACGCTGACCATGGCGGCGCTGCGGGCGCACGACATCGCCGGCTGGCACGTCGAGCTGTACATCGACGGGTCGATGCTGGGTTCGCTGGAACCGGTGATCTCCAAACTGCCGGCGCTGTCGATCGACCACATGGGTATGTCCGACGACTGCCTGCCGTACCTGCTGAACCTGGTCGACCGGGGCGCCCGGGTGAAGGCGTCGGGATTCGGCCGGGTGTCGATGAACGTGGTGTCGGCGATGCGGCGGATCCACACGGTGAACCCCGGCGCGCTGATGTTCGGCTCCGACCTGCCCGGCACCCGCGCCGGTCGGCCGTTCCGGGATTCGGATATCGAACTGATCGCCGATGCCGTCGGCACGGACATGTACAAGGTGCTCGAGGACAACGCCCGCGCCTTCTACCGGCTGCCGGTGAAGGTGCGCGCGGCCCACGAGGAACCCGCGCCCACGCTGCCGATCCGGACCGGGGAGCCGCCGACGCTGCGGCTCGACCGCCGCGATCTACCGAAACCCGCGCCCGCCGATACCGTTCCGCTGCCGGTGATCGAGTAGGCCGCGGGCGGCGGCACCCTGTCGTCGTCACCTCCGACGTTATTGTCATACTGACAATACCGGGCTGTGCTCCGGTAGAACGGGATCGACGACGAACCGAGGTAGGGCGTGAGCACTCCATCCGCAGCCACGAAGCAGGGCCCGCTGGCGGGCATCCGAGTTGTTGAACTGGCCGGCATCGGCCCCGGCCCGCACGCGGCGCTGCTGCTCGCGGATCTGGGCGCCGACGTGGTGCGGGTGCAGCGGCCCGGCATGCTGCCGGGGTTCATGGAGCGCCCGCAGTGGCGTGGCCGCACGATCGTCGAGGCCAATCTCAAGGACGCCGCCGACATCGAGCGGGTGCTGGGCCTGATCGAGAAGGCCGATGTGCTGATCGAGGGCTTCCGGCCGGGCGTCACCGAGCGCATGGGCCTGGGCCCCGACGCGGCCCTGGAACGCAACCCGCGCCTGGTGTACGGCCGCATGACCGGGTGGGGCCAGCACGGCCCGCTCGCCGACCGCGCGGGCCACGACATCAACTACATCTCGCTGACCGGCGTGCTGAACGCCATCGGCCGCAAAGGTGAGCGGCCGGTGCCGCCTCTGAACATGGTCGGCGACTTCGGCGGGGGCTCGATGTTCCTGGTGTTCGGCATCCTGGCGGCGCTGGTGGAGCGGCAGAGTTCCGGTAAGGGGCAGGTCATCGATGCCGCGATGATCGACGGTGCGCTGTCGCTGTCGCACATGATCTGGGGCATGCGCGGGGTGGGCCTGTGGTCCGACGAGCGCGGCACCAACCTCCTCGACACCGGCATGGCGTTCTACGACACCTATGAGACCTCCGACGGCAAATACATGGCGGTCGGCTGCATCGAGCCCCAGTTCTACGCCGAGTTCCTGAAGGGCCTCGAGATCGAGCCCGAGGGCCTGCCCGCGCAGATCGACCCGAACGGCCAGGATCAACTGCGCAAGCTGTTCACGGAGAAGTTCAAGACGAAGACCCGCGACGAGTGGGCGGCCGTCTTCGACGGCACCGACGCCTGCGTCACCCCGGTCCTCACGCTCACCGAGGCGACCGCGAACGAGCACATCACCGCCCGCGAGTCGCTGGTGGAGATCGACGGTGTCGTGCAGCACGCCCCGGCCCCCCGGTTCTCCCGCACGCCGGGCGGCATTCCCACCCCGCCGCCGTCGGAGGCCACGCCGATCGAACAGGTCTGGGCATAGCGATCTTCCAGTTGCTTTGCGGCTGAGGGACTTCGGGCTGCGCGCCTGCGGGGACATTCCGGGACCCTCTAGGCTGCGAGAGTCGCCGATCCACAGGGGGAGCCGCAAATGGTCGATCCGTATCGGGCCGGGATGTCGGGACCGCCCCCACATCCCGGCCACCCGGTGCCGCAGCAGATGCCTTGGGCGCCGCCCCCTCCGGCGTATCCGGCGACACCCCGGACGAGTCGACGATCCGCCGCGACCGTGGTGGCGCTCGTCGCGTTGATCTCGACCGTGGTCGCGGATATCGCCGAGCCTTTCGTGGTGTCGGCTCGGCGCTGGCCCTACGATTCCGATCTTTCGCTGGTGGCCCTGGCCGTGGCGGCCCTGACGGCCGTGACGGGGACGGTCATGCTGCTGGTGAAAGACCAGCCGACGGCGCGAACGCTGGCAGGGCTCGGCACCGGCGGATTGTTCCTGCATGCCGCAATAATGTTGATCGGCGGAAGCCGAGGGTGGTCGCCCGACGGGGGGCTCGAGGAGGCTCTCGAGGGCGGCCGATGGCTCATCGTCCTGGCGTTCCTGACGAATCTGGCTGCCGTTGTCGCACTACTGCTACCCGTACCCTCGGCGTCGCCACGGCCGGCGCCTTACCGGCCGACGAGCCCACCGCCCGGTGTGCCGCCGTGGCCGCAGGGCGGGCCCGGACCGGGAGCACAACCCTTCCCCGGAGCCGCGCAATTCCCAATGCCGCCCAACACTCTGCCGCCCGACGCCGCGGGTTCGCCGCCCACCCCGCCGATCCCGCCGAGCTGACAGCGGATGGCATGGTCGGTTGACCAATTGCAGGCGTGTGGTCGTCCGGGCCGTTGATAGCAGGTGAACATTCGCCCTGGATCTGGCACGGTCTGTTCGGGCTTGGTTCGCGCCGCCCACGATCGCTGAGGCACTAAAGTAATTCGCATGCCTCGGAATTGGCCGATGATCGAACGCGGGAACGAACTCGAGTCGATCCGCGCGGCACTCACCGGTACCGAATTCGTCGGCGCCGTGCTGACCGGCGACGCCGGCGTCGGGAAGACGACGCTGGCGCGCCAGGCGACGGCCGCGGTGGGCGGGAACATCAGATGGGTGGCGGGGACCGAATCCGCCCGCAGCATCCCGCTCGGCGTGTTCGCCCACATGGTCGGCGTCTACACCGCGCACGATCCGGTGACGTTCATGGCCGCGGCGCGCGAGGCGCTGCTGGCCGACGGGCACACCATCATCGGTGTCGACGACGCCCACCTGCTGGACCAGTTGTCGGCGACGCTGCTGCTGCAGCTGGCCATCGACAAGGCGGCGCGCATCGTGTGCACCGTGCGCAGCGGGGTGCAGGTGCCCGACGCGGTGACCTCGCTGTGGAAAGACGGCCACCTGCTGCGAATCGACCTGTCCCCCTTCAGCGAACGGCAGAGCGTCGAACTCGTCGAGTCGATGCTCGGCGGGCAGCTGGAGGGCTTCACCGCCAACCTGATGTGGGAGTCGTCGGGCGGAAATGCCCTGTTCCTAAGGCATTTGGTGGAGGGCGCGCTGGAAGTCGGCACGCTGAAGCAGGTCAACGGCGTGTGGCAGCTGCGCGGGCGGGCCGCCGTCACCTCGGAATTGGCTGCGCTGCTGGAGGATCGGGTCGAGCAGTTGCCCGAGGACGTGCTGCGGGTGCTGGAGCTGCTCACCTTCTGCGAGCCGATCGATCTGGACGTGCTCGCCGAGCTGGCGGGTGAGGAAGCGGTCGAGGCGGCCGAAACCCGTGGGCTGGTAAGGATTGTCGAGAATTCCCACCAGCTGCTGGTGCGCTACAACCATCCGCTGTTCGGCGAGGTGATCCGGCGGCGGCTGGGCATCGCGTCGGCCCGCCGGTTGCGCGGGCGGCTGTACTCGTCGCTGCGGGAGCGGCCGATCAAATCCGCGTCCGATCGCATCCGTCTCGCCGAATTGGCTTTGGACAGCGACAAATCCGCCGATCTGGAACTGTTCGAGGCGGCGGCCGCGGACGCCATCGGGCTGGCCAACATCCCGCTCGGCGAGCGGTTCGCCCGCGCGGCCGTGGAGCGCCGCGGCGGTGTCGAGTCCGCCGATCTGCTCGCCCGCGCGCTGCTCTACCAGGGGCACCGCATCGAGGCCGAGCGCACCCTGGCCAGCTTCGACCCGGACCAGCTCAACGAGCTGCAACTGGTGCGCTGGGGCAGCACCCGGGTGTCCAACCTGCTGTGGTCGATGGGCGACGCCGACCGCGCCGACGAGGTGCTGGCCCTGGTGCGCGACAAGGTCGCGCATCCGAAGCTGGCGCTGACGCTGCGGGGGCTGTCGTCCGCGTGCGCGGTCAACGAAAACCGTTTGGAGGACGCCTTCATCGACGCCGACACGGTGATGTCGGATGGCGAATCGCCGCCGTGGGCGGTGTGGTGGGCGTCGTTCGGCGGCGGCTTGGCACTGGCGCTGATGGGTCGCGGCGAGGCGGCCCGCACCTACGCGGCCCGCGGGCACGAGGTCGAATCGCACATCGACGGCCTGAACCGGTTCATGTCCACGCACGCCGAGGTGCTGGCGCTGACCTTCACCGGAGATCTGGAGGCCGCCCAGCGGTGCGCCTCGTCGCACTTCGGCTATTCGGCGCCCGGTCAGTACCTGGCCTGGGGGCTGTCGAAGATCTTGCAGGGCACCGTGGATGTCGCCCGGGGGCGGTTCCCCGACGGAGTCGAGAATCTCGAGCAGGCCCTGGCCGCGCTGACCGCCGAGGGCGCCGCGGCGTGGATGTTCCCCGCGAGAGTGCGTCTGGCGGAAGCGTATTCGGCGCTCGGCCGGGCTGCCGAGGCCAAGGAGGTCATCACCGAGGCCGATCGCCGCGGCGGGCGGCACTCCGCGGTGTACGAACCGCAACTCGACATCGCCCGCGCCTGGCAGGCCGCCGCCGAGGGCACCGTCACCCCGGCCGTCCGGCTGGCCATCGCGGCCGCCGACGGCGCCGCCCGCTCCAACCAGCACGCCATCGAGGCCATGGCGCTGCACACCGCGGCCCGCTTCGGCGACCACAGCGTGGCCGGGCGGCTGGCGGACATCGCGGCCCGCATCGACGGTCGGCTGGTCCAGGCCCAGGCCCGGCACGCGGTCGCGGTCGCCTCCAACGACGGCCCCGGTTTGGACTCCGCCGCAGCGGAATTCGAGGCGATCGGGTCGCTGCTGTCCGCGGCGGACGCGGCGGCGCAGGCGGCCTCGGCGCACGAGCGGTCCGGCGACCGACGACGCCTGCTGGAGTCGGCGGCGACCGCGAATCGGTTGGCGGCGGCGTGCGGCGGGGCCAGTACCCCGGCGTTGCGGCAGTCCGCGCAGCCGTTGCCGCTGACCGCCCGCGAGCGCGAGATCGCCAATCTGGTCGCGGCGGGGCTGACCAACCGGCAGATCGCCGACCGGCTCACCGTCTCGGTCCGGACCGTCGAGGGCCACCTCTACCGCGCCTGCATCAAGCTCGACGTAACCGACCGCGAGGCGCTGGCCGAACTCATGCGCGGTGAGCCGCCCAGCGGCAAGCAGCGTGGCTGACGCGGCGCGGGCTGTGCGTGATTCGAAACTCGAGGTTTGACCCGGCGGATCGGTGGGCATAAGCCGTTGCGCCCGCTACGATCTGGGCGGGCGGCAGTGGTCGCCGCCCCGCAGCAGCGGATAAGGGTGGTGCATCGACGTGATACGTCGTAACCGCAACGTGAAGGCGGTAATTCGGGTCGGACTGGCCGCGTTGCCCGTGGCCGTCGCACTGGCCTGCGCGGGCGCGCCCGCCGCCGTGGCAGGACCGGTGCAGCCGGGCGTGACGACCCCGAAGCAACCCACCGAGCCGAGCACCGACGAGCCCGCCGACTTCCGTTCGGCCGCACCGCAGAACACCGCCCCGGCCCCACAGGCCAAGCCGCGCCCGGAAAAGAAGCCGGACCAACCCCCGGCCTCCGAACCTCCCGCACCCCGCAGCGTCCGAATCGGCGAATTCAGCGCCCCGGTCCCCGACGCCGTCCCCAGCGAACTGGTCGACGGCGTGAACCGCACCACCGAGGGCATCCAGAACGCCCTCACCCCCGGCACTCCCCCACCCGCGAAGTAGCCCGGCCCGCCGGGAAAGCACGCTCGTCATCTCGGCATGTTCTGGCGGGAACCACGCTCCCTCAGCTGGATACCCGCCGAAAGCATGCCGGAATGGCGGAGGCTGGGTGCGGGCGTCCGCTCAGAAGAGGGTGGGTTCGCCGAAGCCTGGGGTGCGTTCGATTTCGAGTAGGCGTTGTTTGGTGGTGAGGCCGCCGGGGGCGGAGAAGCCGTGCAGGGCGTGGTCGGCGGCGAGGACGCGGTGGCAGGGGACGATCAGGGGGATGGGGTTGTGGCCCAAGGCTTGTCCGACCGCCTGGGCGGCGCCGGGGGCGCCGATTCGCGCGGCGACCTGGCCGTAGCTCAGGGTGCGGCCGGGGTCGATGGCGCGGGTGATGTCGTAGACCGCGCGGTGGAATTCGGGGCTTTCGTTCTGGTCCAACGGGATCCAGCGCAGATCGTCCAGGGCGCCGCACAGATGTGCCCGGACACCCGCGACGGCCTCGGCCATCGGCCCGGACGGCTCCTCCTCGCGCACGCCGGAACCGCGACCCAGCAACCGGGACCGGGTAGCGGCGGTGGTGGCCTCGGGGAGCAGGAACCGCACCACACCGATGTCGGTCCACGCGATCGCGCAGGCGCCGATCACGGTATCGAAGAGCGCCCCGGCAACGGGCCGGTCCGAACGCAGCATGTGCCCAGTGTGCACCGTCGCACCGACAGCTACCGTCGGCGTTCACCGGCCGTCTCCGATTCGCGATGCGCCCGGATGGCGGTCAGCTCCGCGTACTGCCGCCGATCGTCGCCATAGGCCATAGGCCATGGACCAGTCGGCCATCGGTGCGTGCGGACGATATCGCTCGAACAGTTCGGCGGTGCGATCGGCACGCCGGGATGCGTACCGATACACCATGACCGCGAAGATCACGACGACTGCCAGGGAAGCGAGGAAGGAGAGCATAGCCCCAGCGTGCGACCAACTGGACCCGCATCAAATATCCACTGACTCGATACTGGCTCGATTTCCGCGGCGACTGGAAAACCGAGGGGAGACCGGCTCGGGATGGCACCGCCCGATACGCGCCTCACCCCAATCCGTGAGCGAATGCCGGGCCCGCAGCGCCGCCTGCCGGAATGCCTCGCGCTCACCCGGCCGCGGCGCGTAATCGCGCACCGCGGCGGCCAGCACCACGACGACAATGCCGATCAGGAGAAGTGCGGTCATGGCCTCCAGCGTGGGCCGCGCTGGACTTGAAATACATAGCCAATATCGCAATACTGGCCTGCATGGCATTACGTGTGATCAGCGCGGCCACTCTGACCCGCGACCTGGGCCGCTGGCGGCACGACGATTCCGAGCCCGGCTCCGCCGCGCGGCGCACCTCCCGTCCGGCGTATCTCGCACTGGCGGAGAGCATCCGGCTGCTGATCCACGACGGCCGCGCGCCCCTGGGCGTCGCCCTGCCCAGCGAGCGCGACCTGGCCACCGCCCTCGGCGTCAGTCGCACCACCGTCACCTCGGCGTACGCGCTGCTGCGGGAGAACGGCTACCTGATCAGCCGCCAGGGTTCGCGGAGCACGGTCGCGCTGCCCGCCGGTGTCACCCACGACGGCACCAAGCCCGCGCGCAGCATCCTCGCGATGATGTCCCCGAACGAGCTGCCCGCCATCGACCTGACCTACGCCGCGATGTCCGCTCCGCCGGAGATGGGCGACGCGTATTCCGCGGCGCTGCAAGGCCTTCCGATCTACCTCGGCACGCACGGCATGGACCCGGTCGGCGTGCTGCCGCTGCGCGAGGCGATCGCGCGCCGCTATACCGAGCGCGGCCTGCCCACCGACCCGGACCAGATTCTGGTCACCCTCGGCGCCCAGCACGGCCTGCGGCTGCTGTTGAACGTGCTCACCGCGCCGGCCGAGCGAGTCCTCATCGACCATCCCACCTACCCCAACGCGATCGAGGCGATCCGCGACGTCGGCGCCCGGCCCGTGCCCGTGCCGCTGCGTCCGGAGCGCCCCGGCGCCGCCTGGGATCTCGACGGAATCCGCAGTGCCGCACGGCAAACCGCGGCCAGCACCGCCTACCTCGTACCCGATTTCAACAACCCGACCGGGCTGCTGATGAATGCCGAGAGCCGGGCCGAACTGGCCGCCATCGCCCGCGAGACCCGGATGACGGTGATCGTCGACGAATCCATGGTGGACCAGCAGCTCGAGGGTGAAAACCCGCCGCCCGCAGCCGCTTTCGCGCGCGGGCCGGAGATCGTCACGATCGGGTCGGCGTCGAAGTCGTTCTGGGGCGGCCTGCGCGTGGGCTGGGTACGGGCCAATCAGACGCTGATCACGAAGCTGCTCGGCACCCGGTCGACGGTCGACCTCGGCACCCCCGTGATGGACCAGCTGGCCACCGTGTATCTGCTCGAGCACGCCGAGACCATCCTGGCCCGCCGCCGCGACCAACTGCGCAGCCGCCGCGAGACGCTGCTGAGCACGCTGGCCGAGGAACTGCCGGACTGGCGCGCGGTGCCCGGCGTCGGCGGCATGTCCCTGTGGGTCCAGTTGCCCGCCCCGGTTTCGACGGCGCTCGCCGCCACCGCCCCGAATCACGGCGTATTGCTCGCGGCCGGACCACGTTTCGGCGTGCAGGGCGCCTTCGAGCGTTTCCTGCGCCTGCCGTTCACCCGGGAGGAATCGGACCTGCGCCTGGGAGTGAAGGCCGTCGCCGCCGCCTACGCCGCCCTCACCCCGCACGCCGCCGATCCGCTGGCCCCGCTCACCTGCTACTAGCCGGGCCGGTGCCCGTCTCCAGCGCTCCACCGGCGGCACGCCAGTCGACGAGCCCGCCGGACATGTTCTTGGCCTCGAAGCCGTACTCGATGAGCAGGTTGGCGGCGCCGTAGGACCGCAGACCGCCGGTGCAGAAGGTGATCAGAAGCCGATCGTCGGGCAGGTCCCCGCATCCGTCCGCCAGCTGTTCCAAGGGTAGGTGGACCGCGCCGGGGATATGGGTGCGGTTCCATTCGAATTGCCGGCGCACATCCACGATCAGCGCCCCGGCGCGGACGGCGTCGATCGCCTCCGCGGCCGAGACGGACGGTGCGCGATACAGGTAGTGCCGAATCCCCACGGATCTGTCCTCACTTCGTCGGTCGACATTCGGCTCCGGTCGAGGCGCCACCTCCCGCGACTTCGCTCGGGCGTCGACCATCACCGACCTTCAGCCTAGCTGAAGGTCCGGCCCGAAGATGCTGTGAGCCTTGCCCTCCGATCGGTCGGCACAGCGGATACGTCGCACAGCACGCCCAGGGACGGGTAATCCGGAATGGCGCGGTAGTCCGGCAACGCACAGTGTTTCGGCGGACTGTGCCGGAGGGAAGGTCAGCCCAGTACGTCGTGCCGGACGATGGTTTCGTCGCGGCCGGGGCCGACGCCGATGCAGGAGATGCGGCTCCCGGAGAGTTCCTCCAGGCGGAGCACGTAGGCCTGGGCGTTGGCCGGGAGGTCCGCGAAGGTGCGGGCGCCGGAGATGTCCTCCCACCAACCGGGCATTTCCTCGTAGATGGGCCGGGCGTGGTGGAACTCGGTCTGTGTGGTCGGCATCTGCTCGACGCGCTCGCCGTCGATCTCGTAGGCGACGCAGATCGGCACCCGGTCCAGGCTGGACAGCACGTCCAGCTTGGTGAGGAAGTAGTCGGTGATGCCGTTGACGCGGGTGGCGTAGCGGGCGATGACCGCGTCGAACCAGCCGGTGCGCCGCGCGCGGCCGGTGGTCACGCCCACCTCGCCGCCGGTCTTGGCCAGGTACTCGCCGGACTGGTCGAACAGCTCGGTCGGGAACGGGCCGGAGCCGACCCGCGTGGTGTACGCCTTGAGGATGCCCAGCACCGCCCCGATCTTGTTGGGCCCGATACCCGATCCCACCGCCGCACCCCCGGCCGTGGGGTTGGAGGAGGTGACGTACGGATAGGTGCCGTGGTCGACGTCGAGCAGCGTGCCCTGCGAGCCCTCGAGCAGCACGGTCTCGCCGCCCTCCAGGGCCTGGTTCAGCAACAGCCGGGTGTCGCTGATGCGGTGCTTGAAGCCCTCCGCCTGGGTCAGCACCTCGTCGACCACCTGCTGCGGGTCGAGGGCGCGGCGGTTGTAGATCTTGACCAGCACCTGGTTCTTGAATTCCAGCGCCGCCTCGACCTTCTGGGTGAGGATCTTCTCGTCCAGCAGATCGGCGACCCGCACGCCCACCCGCGCCACCTTGTCCTGGTAGCAGGGTCCGATGCCGCGCCCGGTCGTGCCGATCTTCTTGTTCCCGAGAAAGCGTTCGGTGACCTTATCGATGGCCACGTGATACGGCATGATCAGATGCGCGTCGGCCGAGAGCAGCAGCCGCGAGGTGTCCACACCGCGATCCTCCAGCCCCGCCAGTTCCTCCAGCAGCACCCCCGGATCGACAACCACCCCGTTGCCGATCACATTGGTCACCCCCGGGCTGAGAATCCCCGACGGGATGAGATGCAGCGCGAAGTTGTCCCCATTGGGCAGCACCACGGTATGACCGGCATTGTTGCCGCCCTGATAGCGCACAACCCATTGGACTCGACCGCCGAGCAAGTCGGTAGCTTTGCCCTTACCCTCGTCGCCCCATTGGGCGCCGATCAGGACGATTGCCGGCATGTGGAGTCTCCTACGGTTAGACGCGCAGCGTCCACGACGCTGCAGCTACCTGCCGTTTCCGAGGCGGTGGCCGGGAGCACAGTCTAATGGATGCCACCTCGCCCCCTCCCGAGCCGACGCGCCCACTGTGGCCCGCACCACACACCCCCACCGGATACGAACCGCCCCAACACCTTTCACCCCCCACCCACCCCACCCATGACGCAAATCACACCAAGACCAGCACAAATACAAGATCGAACACCCACAACCCGAAGAACCTCACCATCACGCAACCCCACCCCGACCCCACAAAACACAAACCCGAAAAGACCACCAAGCCCCCCCATCACGCAACCCACCCCCCGCCCTACGAAACACAACCCAAAAGCACCCCCAAGCCCCCCCCCACCCCCCACCCCCCCCCCCCCCCCAAAACACAAAACCAAAAGCCCCCCCCCCCCCCCCCGACAGCCACCCCCCCCCGGTTTGGGGCCGGCCGCGGTTTAT
>NZ_JARWOP010000170.1 GCF_029868745.1 Nocardia wallacei
CATCAGCCTCCCGGTAGGCGCCACGAAGGCGGGTCTCCCGGTCGGCCTCCAGATCGTCGGCCCCCGCCACTCCGACGACCTGGTACTGGCTTTGGCCCGTTTCGCCGAAGTAGTGCTGGGCTAGAAAGCGTCCCGGCCTGAGCGGACACAGATCGCGCTTACGCGGCGAAATATGCCGCATCCGTGCGATCCGTGTCCGCTCAGGCCGGGCCTGTCTGCGGGGAGTGTCAGCCAGGCCTATCTCGGGAGCATCAGCCAGACCTGTCTGCGGACGCAGCATTGGGCGACCCCCCCGGAGCATAACCGTTGGGGGCCCCCACCGGGGGGATAGGGGTAAACCGCGCACGGGGGCGGTTTGGGGGCCGCCCCGGCCCGGGACGCTTTCTAGCCCAGCACTACTTCGGCGAAACGGGCCAAAGCCAGTACCAGGTCGTCGGAGTGGCGGGGGCCGACGATCTGGAGGCCGACCGGGAGACCCGCCTTCGTGGCGCCTACCGGGAGGCTGATGGCAGGTTGCTGAGTCATGTTGAACGGGTAGGTGAACGGGGTCCACTGAGGCCAGCTGCGCAGGCCACTACCGGGAGGCACGTCGTGGCCCGCCTCGAAGGCGGGGATCGGCACGGTCGGGGTGATCAGCACGTCGTAGGCGGTGTGGAAGGCGCCCATCACGATGCCGACCTCGGCCGCGACCGCGCGAGCGTCGAGGTAGGCCACCGCGTCGAGCCGCGCGCCGCGATCCCAGACCTCGCCCAGGCCCGGATCGACGCGCCCGCGGCTGCCCGCCGAGAACTTCGACAGCATCGTCGCCGCGCCCGCGGCCCACAGGTCCTCGAACGCCTCCAGCGGATCACTGAAACCCGGGTCGGCCTGTGTCACATGCAATCCGGCCGCTTCCAGCTGCCGCACCGCTTCGCCCACCACGGCCGCCACCTCCGGGTCGACCTCGACGTAGCCGAGCGTCTCCGAATAGGCGGCCGTCGCCCCGCGCACATCGCGCTGTAACTCGCCGCGGAAAGTGGACAGCGTGGGCGCCAGCGCCGTGGGATCGCGCGGATCTTGCAGCGAGAGGATGTCCATCAGCAGAGCCGCGTCCTCGACCGTGCGGGTCATCGGCCCGGCGTGTGCCAGCGGCCCGAACGGGCTGGCCGGATACAGCGGGATCCGCCCGTGCGTCGGCTTGAATCCGACGATGCCGCAGAACGACGCCGGAATGCGCACGCTCCCACCGCCATCGGTGCCCACCGACACCGGGCCCATCCCGGCCGCCACCGCCGCGGCGCTGCCGCCGGAGGAACCGCCGCACGTCTTCGACGGATCGGCCGGGTTGCGGGTGATGCCGGTCAGCGGGCTGTCGGTGGTGGCCTTCCAGGCCAGTTCCGGGGTGGTCGTCTTGCCCAGGAACACCATGCCGTCTTCCCGCAGCCGCGCGGTGACCGGGCTGTCGAGCGGCCACGGCACGTCGGGCTCGATGGAGGTGGAGCCGCGGCGGGTCGGCCACCCCTCGGTGAGGAAGATGTCCTTGATCGAGATCGGTACCCCGTCCAGCAATCCCTGCACGTGCCCGGAGTGCCAGCGCGCCTCGGACTCCTTGGCCTGCATCAGGGCACGCTCTGCATCGATCAGGCAGAAGGCGTTCAGCTCGCCGTCGCGCTCGGCGATGGTGCCGAGTACGGCCTCGGTCGCCTCCACCGGTGACAGCGCACCCGCCGAGTAGGCGGTGATCAGCTCGACCGCTGTCATCGCGGCCGGCTCGGTGGGGATATCGATATCGGGGTGGGCCATGGCTGACTCCCTTTCAGCTGGGGACGTATCCCAGCCCTTTGTCGACCACATTCTCCAGCGGCCGGCCGTCGATCCACTTCCGGAAGTTCCCGGCGAAGGCGGTCACGATGTCGCGGCGCCATCCGAGGACATCACCGGAGTTGTGGGGGGTGAGTTGGACGTTGGGCAGATCCCACAGCGCGTGCCCGGGAGGCAGCGGCTCGGGATCGACGACATCGAGCGCCGCGCCCGCGATGCTGCCGTTGCGCAGCGCGGCGACGAGATCGTCTGTCACTACTAGTTCCCCACGACCGACGTTGACGAAACGGGCATGCGGCTTCATCGCGGCGAACGCCCGTGCATCGAACATGTGCCGGGTCTGCGGCGTGAGCGGTGCGACCGCGACGACGTAGTCGGCCGCGGGCAGTTCGGCGTGCAGATCGGTGCCGACGCTGCCGAAGTCCGGGTCGTCGGTGTAGGCGCGCCGCCCCAGCCCCCGCACGTCCATGCCGACACAGCGCAGCATGCGGGCGATGGCCCGCCCGATGGACCCGGTACCGACGACGAGTACGGTGGCGCCGGACAACCGCTCGGATTCCCGGTGGCGCCAGTCGTGCCGCTGCTGCAGCCGCCACGACTCGGGCAGGTCCTTGGCGAAGTTCAGGATCTGCGCGAGCACGTACTCGGCAATCGGCCCGTCGAAGATGCCGCGGGTGTTGGTGACGACGACGTCGCTGCCGATCAGTCCGTCGAACATCACGGAGTCGACCCCGGTGGCGCCGACGTGTACCCAGCGCAGCCGGTCCGCCGATGGCCAGGCCCCGGGGACGGCTGTACTGGTGAAGTCGTATACGAACAACACGTCGGCACCATGCAGCGCATCGGCGAGACCGTCGGAATCGGTGTAGCGGACCGTGGCCCGCTCGGACACCGGACGCATCAGTCCCGCATCGGGCCTGGTGCCATCGTGAAGAACGGTGACTATTTGGCCCTCAACCACATTGACAGGCTAGAAAGACATCGTATGATTGTCAACAATCCGATCGTGTGCGGAGGAATACCCAGCTGAACGCGAGAGGGGCCCCTCGTAGTGGAACTCAATTTTCCCGACATCGACGGCCCGGTCGCGCAGCGGGGTATAGGCATCATCGCACCGTTCGATCTCGCGCTGGAGCGTGAGCTGTGGCGGTGGGCGCCGCTCGAGGTCAGCCTGCACCTGGCGCGCACGCCCTACGAGCCGGTCCCGGTGTCGGTGGCGATGGCCGAGTTGGTGTCGAACGCGGCGCACCTCACCGCGGCCACCCGCAACGTGCTGCACGTCGAGCCGGAAGTCATTGCCTACCTGTGTAGTTCCGGCAGCTTCATCAAGGGCCTGGAGTACGAGCAGTCGCTTCGCGACACGATCTGCGCGGCCGGCGCCCGGGACGCGGTCACCACCTCCGGCGCGCTGATCGAGGCGATCCGCAAGCTGGAACTCACCCGCATCTCCGTCATCACCCCGTACGACGAGATCCTCACCCGCAAGCTGCACGAGTTTCTCGGCGAGGCCGGCTGCGAGGTCGTCCGCTCCGATCATCTCGGGCTCGGCGGCGGCATCTGGAAGGTCAGCTACCGCACCATCGCCGAGCGCATCATCAACGCCGACGACCCGTCGGCCGAGGCGATCTTCGTCAGCTGTACCAACCTGCCCACCTACGACCTCGTGGAACCGCTCGAACAGGCCCTCGGCAAACCGGTGCTCACCGCCAACCAGCTCACCATGTGGGCGTGCCTGGGCCGCATGAAACTGCCCATGATGGGGCCCGGCAAGTGGCTCCAGGACGTCTTCTAGGGGAATCACCATGCAGACACCCACCATCGGCTTCATCTATCCCGACCACGCCGCCGAGGACGACTACCCCCGCGCCGCCGAGATCCTGGGCGCGGAACTGCGAGTCGCGCACATCTACGGCACCGATCTGCACGCGGTACCCGAACTGCTCGATCTGGGCAGCCCGGAGCGGCTGCGCGAGGGCGCGGGGCTGCTGGCGCAGGCGCGGCCGGACGCGGTGGTGTGGGCCTGCACCTCGGGCAGCTTCGTCTACGGGCCGCGCGGCGCGCGAGACCAGGTGCGGGGTTTGCGGGAGGCGGCCGGGGTGCCCGCCTCGAGCACCAGCTTCGCGTTCGTCAATGCCGCACGCGCACTGGGTATCTCGTCGGTCGCGGTGTGCGCCAGCTACCCGGACGATGTCGCCCGGCTGTTCGTCGATTTCCTAGGCGCCGAGGGCATCGACGTGATATCGATGTCCAGCGCGGGCATCGACACCGCCGCCGAGGTCGGCACCCTGGAGGCCGAGCAGGTCGTGAAACTCGCTGTGGCCAACGATCATCCGGACGCCCAGGCGCTGCTGATCCCCGACACCGCCATGCACACCGTGGCGGCGCTGCCGGAGCTGGAGGCCACGCTCGGCAAACCGGTGCTGACCGCGAACCAGGTGACGATCTGGGAGGGTATCCGGCTCGCCGGATATTCGCCGGGGAGCGAACCGATCGCACCGCAACTCGGTAAGCTGTTCTCGGAAAGGCTCATTCATGTCGGTTATTGAATTCGAGCCGGTGAACCGGCAGTCCACGGCGGAGATGATCGCCGACCGGCTTCGTGCGGCGATCATGCGCGGTACGCTCGCGCCCGGCGCACAGCTGGTCGAGGCCGACCTCGCCACCCAGTTCGACGTGTCCCGCGGTCCGGTGCGGGAGGCGATGCAGCGGCTGGTGTCCGAGGGTCTGCTGCACAGTATCCGGCACCGGGGCATCTTCGTCATCGAACTGTCCCTGGACGACGTGCTCGACGTGTACCGCGCCCGCACCGCCATCGAGGGCGGCGCGCTGGAGCTGATCTTCGAGGGCCGCCGCGAGATCGCCTACACCGCACTGGAACCCAGCGTCCTCGCGATGCGCGCCTGCGCCGACCGCGGCGACGCCGCCGGCGTCTCCGATGCCGACCAGGCCTTCCACGAGGCCTTGGTCGCCAGCGCCGACAGCCCCCGCCTGGCCCACGCCGCCCGCACCCTGTTCATCGAGACCCGAATGTGCCTGGGCGCCTTGGAAACCACCTACCCCGACGTACTCGAACAGATCCAGGAACACGCCGACCTCCGCGAGGCCATCGGCTCCGGCGCCCCCGCCCGCGCCCGCAAACTCCTGGTCGACCACATGCACGACGCGGTGGAGCGGTTGCGCGTGTCGTTCGCCGCGGCCGCGTCCACCGCGCCGCAACCGGCCAACTCGTAGCGCTCCCGCGAGCGTCAGTCGATCAGGCCGCGGGGGCGGATGACGAAGACCGGGGAGGAGCGTCTGCCTTTTTCCTCGAGCAGGGCGATGGCTCGGCCGTCCGGGGTGAGCGCCGCGTGCGTTCCCGCGATGCCGAGCGGGTCCAGCCAGCGGCCGTCGCGCAGGGATTGTTCCTCGTCCGATGTGATGGACCGGGACGGGAAGGCCAGGCGGGCAGCGGAATCGATGTCCAGGCTCAGGGCGGGGGCGTCGGCCAGCTGGGCCAGGGTGCGGGCGTGGTCGAGGGTGAACGGGCCGACGCGGGTGCGGCGCAGGGCGGTGAGGTGGCCGCCGACGCCGAGGTCGGCGCCCAGGTCGCGGGCCAGGGCACGGATGTAGGTGCCCGACGAGCAGTCGACCTCGACGTCCAGGTCCACGAATGTGGTTGCGCGGGAGTCGATATCGTGGCGTTTCAGGATGTCGAAGCGGCTCACGGTGACCGGGCGGGCGGCCAGTTGCACGTCCTCGCCCGCGCGGGCGCGGGCGTAGGCGCGTTCGCCGTCGATCTTGATCGCGCTCACCGTGGCGGGGACCTGCTGGATGTCGCCGGTCAATTTCGCTGTGCCGGAGGCTATCTCGGCGTCGGTGAGGTGCCCGGCGGGCGTGGTGGCGACTGTCTCACCCTCGGCGTCGTCGGTGACCGTCGACTGCCCGAGCCGGATGGTCGCGGCGTAGGACTTGGTGGTGAGGCTGAGCAGTCCCAGCATCTTGGTCGCCCGCTCCACTCCCAGCACCAGCACACCGGTCGCCATCGGGTCGAGGGTGCCCGCGTGCCCGATCTTGCGGGTGCGCAACAGCTTCCGGCACCGCGACACCACGTCGTGGCTGGTCATGCCGCCGTCCTTGTCGACGATCAGCAGGCCGCCGAGCGCGTTCACCAGCGGGGTGCGCTGTTCGCTCATCAGCCCGCCGCGATCGCGGTCAGGATCAGCCCGTCGCCGATCAGCCAGCGCCCGTCGAACGAGATCAGCGGGGCCCCACCGTCGTTGGTCTGGCCCGGCACCAGCAGCTTGCTGTGGAAGGTGCCCGCGCTGCCGGTGTCGTCGATGGTGAAGGTGATGTGCGCGTCCTCGAAACCCAGCCACCGCAGGGTCAGCGGGAACCACGCCTTGTAGGTGGCTTCTTTGGCGCAGAACAGCAATCGGTCCAGGTGCAGACCGGTGGCCGGGATGGCGCCCCGGAGCCAGTCGCGCTCGGGTTGCAGGCTGACCGAGTCCAGCACGCCCTCGGGCAGGGTGTCGTGCGGCTCGGCGTCGATGCCCACCGACCGCCACCGCAGCCGATGCGCCAGGGCCGCGGCCCGATAGCCGTCGCAGTGGGTGAGGCTGCCGACCACGCCGGTAGGGAACAGCGGCATGCCCCGCTCCCCCTTGCCGATCGCCACCTGCGGCTCGCCCAGCTGGGCCAGGGCCTGCCGTGCACAGTAGCGCGCCCCGATGAAGTCCCGGCGCCGCTTCTCCACCGACTTCGCGATCAGATGTTCCTCACCGGGGTGCGGCTTCAGCTCCTCCGGATACCGCACCAACTCGGCCGCGGCCACCCCATCGGGAAGGATCCTGCCGATGATGCTCGCCCGCTCCTCGATGACCGCCTCCTGACTCGACACCTTGCTTGCCTCACGAGATTAACGGAGGGCAGGGTCCGCTCGATCACCCCAGTCCGCGGCGGCGGTCGGCCACGCGGCGCATCTCCACCGCGGCGGCGCGCATGGCGGGGGTGATCTTGAAGTGGCCGCCCCACTCGTTCAGATCGTCCGGGCCGTACTCCGGGGCGGGGAGGATCTGGCGCAGCAGTTTGTCGGGCAGGCCGCGGCGTTGCCATTCGCGGGGGTAGCCGAGCGACACCTCCTCGTGGCGGACGCCGTCGTAGAAGGTGGTGCGCGGAATGTGCAAGTGGCCGTAGACGGAGCAGACCACGTTGTAGCGGACGTGCCAGTCCGCGGTCAGCTCCGTGCCGCACCACAGCGAGAACTCCGGATAGAACAGCATCCGGGTGGGCTCGCGGTTGAGCGGGAAGTGGTTGATCAGCACCACCGGGGTGTCGGTGCCCAGGTCGTCGAGGCGGCGGCGGGTGTACTGCACGCGGGCGTGACACCAGGCGTCGCGGGTCACGTACGGGTCCGGCGACAGCAGGAATTCGTCGGTGGCGACGACATTGCGGTCGCGGGCCAGCGCCATCGCCTCGGCCTTGGTGGTCGTGCCGGCGGGCCGCCACGAGTAGTCGTAGAGCACGAACAACGGCGCCAGCGTCACCGCGCCGCCGTACTGCTCGGCGCCCGCGCCCTCCCACACCGGGAACGGATCCTCCGGCGTCAGCACGTCCAGGTCCCGGCACAGCGACACCAGGTAGTCGTATCGGGCGGCGCCGTGCATCTGCACGGGATCCTTTGTGGTGGTCCACAATTCGTGGTTCCCCGGCACCCAGATGACCTTCGCGAAACGCTTGCGCAGCAGTTCGAGGGCCCACCGGATGTCGTCGGTCTTCTCCGCCACGTCGCCCGCGACGATCAGCCAGTCCTCGGGTGAATCGGCCCTGATCTCCTCGACGACGGGCTTGTTGCCCTGGTGCCCGACATGGATATCGCTCACGGCCATCAGCTTCGGATTCACCCGGCACCAACCTCCTACTCTCCTGCCACGCCTGCATGCGCAACCGCGGCGGTCCGTTCCACATTCCCATGCCCTGCGCTCACCGTCCCGGCGGGGCTGGCTGTGGCTCTGCGGGCCGACTACCCCATGCCGCCCGGAATCTCCGCGCCGACCCGAGCCCAGCGCCCGGACCAGGCTCGCAGGCTCACCGCGACGAGCCGCAGCACGATGAATGCGGCCAGACCGCTCCAGATTCCGGCGATACCCCAGTCGAAGGCCAGGGACAGCCAGATGACCGGCAGGAATCCGATCAGCGCCGCACCCATGGTGGTGTTGCGCAGGTAGGCGGCGTCGCCCGCGCCGAGCAGCACGCCGTCGAGCGCGAACACCACGCCCACCACCGGGATCAGGGCCACGAAGAACCACCAGACGACGTGGGTCCGGTCCAGTACCAGCGGATCGGTGGTGAACAACCGCGGCACCACCTCGAATCCGGCGGCGAAGCACACCGCCAGTGCGACCGCGAACAGCGTGGACCAGACCGTGATCCGTCCCGCGAGCCGCCGCGCCCCGCGCGCGTTCCCGGCGCCGAGCGCCGCGCCCGTCAGCGTCTGGGCGGCGATAGCCAGCGAGTCCAGGGTCAGCGCGATGAAGTTCCACAGCTGCAACACCAGCTGATGCGCCGCCACCGAGGCCGCCCCGAACCGCGACGCCACCGCACCGGCCGAGACGAAGCACGCCTGGAAGGCCAGGCTGCGGACGATCAGGTCGCGGCCGAGCACCAGTTGCGCCCGCATGATCGCCGGGCGAGGCGCGGGCGAGATCCGGTCGGGGTGGCCCGGCGGCAGCAGGCATCGCCGGCCGAGCGCGCCCAGGAACATCGCGGCCGCGATGACCTGTCCGATCACATTGGCGACGGCCGAACCGTCCAGCCCCAGCCGCGGCGCCCCCAGCAAGCCGTGCACCAGCAGCGGGCACAGCACGGCCGACACCACCAGTCCCGCGATCACGTAGGCGAGCGGCCGCCGGGTCTGCTGCACGCCACGTAGCCATCCGTTTCCGGCCATGGTGACCAGGATCAGCGGCACTCCGAACAGCGCGATCCGCAACCACCCCAGCGCCGCGTCGGCGATGTCGTGCCCGCCCGCGATCAGTTCGGTGACAGGGCCCGCGAACGCTTGCAGCACAACGAGAATCAGCACACCGATACCGATCGCCGTCCAGCTCGCCTGCACGCCCTCCTCGATCGCGCCCCGCCGATCCCCCGATCCGAACCGCCGGGCGGACCGCGCGGTGGTGCCGTAGGTCAGAAACGTCAGCTGCGTACTGACCTGCCCGAGAATCAGCCCGCCCACCGCCAGCCCGGCCAGCGCCAGCGCCCCCAGCCGCCCGACCACCGCCATATCCCACAGCAGGTAGATCGGCTCCGCGACGAGCACGCCCAACGTCGGCACCGCGATCCCGAGAATCCGCCGCGGCCCCGCCTCGACCGGGTCCTCGGCCACCGCCTCGACCGGCTCACACCCCTGCTGCGCGCTCATGACGACCCAGCCCCGCGTTCCCCCGACCCATCGCCGCGCACGCCAACCTCCCGAATGTCGTCCCGCCGACAACCACCCTCGCACACCCCACCGACATCTCGACCGAGGCCACGTCTCACCGTCCCCCGCAGCCGATCCCGCCCCGTCACGTGCCGACCGATGACCGCCCCGATCCGTGCTCCCTGCTGACGAAGACGGAGCTCCGAACCGACCGGCACTGTAGAGATCAGGTGGAGAGGGCCGACAGGAGGGAGGCGACCAGGTCGTCGGGTGTGCCGGTGGTGGTGTATCCGGCGGCGTAGCGGTGTCCGCCGCCGCCCAGCTTCGTGGCCACCTGCGCCACGTCTACGCCGTCGTCCAGGCCGACGCCGGTGTCGCGGGAGCGTAGCGAGACCGTCCATACGCCCGGCGCGGTCCGCGACTCCTTGAAGACGGCGGCGACGGCGGCCTCGGAGGTGGTGCGGACGAGGTCGATGACGCTCTCCACCTCCTCCGAGCGCAGGCCGTCGATATCGTCGCGGAGCACGAACGCGTATACGAGCCCGGCCCCGGCGGCGGCGTCGGGCTCGAGATGGGCCGAGCCCAGCACTCGCGACAACATCGGCAGCCAACCGAAGGGATGGGTGTCCATCAGCGTGCGAGTGATACCGGCGCCGTCGATCCCGGTCTCCAGCAAACGTTCGGCAAGCCGATGGGTGGTGGGACCGGCCCACCGGAAACACCCGGTGTCGGTCACCAGGCCCGCGAACAGGCAGTACGCCACCGCGTCATCGATCGGCTCGCCCCAGGCGTCGAAGACCCGCGCCAGCAGGCTGGTGGTCGACTCGGCCGTAGCGTCGATCACGTTCACCGTGCCGAAGCGCGTATTGGACCGGTGATGGTCGAGCACGAGAGTCGTTGCGGCGCCGGGGATCCGGTCGGCCAGCGCGCCGAGCCGCCCGACACTGCCGCAGTCGACCGCCACCAGCAGATCCACCTCGAGCGGTACCCGCGCGGGCGGCACCAGGAACTCGATGCCGGGCAGAGACCGCATCGAGGCCGGTAACTCCGCGGGCTCGGCGAACGAGACCCACACCGGCACGCCGCGCCGGTGCAGCACCTGCGCCAGCGCCAGCCCGCTGCCGACGGTGTCGGCATCGGGCTGCACATGACACAGCACCGTGACCGACCGTGCGGCGTCCAGAACCTCGACGGCCGCGGCCAGATCCGCCGCCGGCGTTACTGCTGTCATCGCTTCAGCCTCGACCGCCTCGCGGGCGGTCAGTCTTCCTCGTCGCTCTTGTACGGATCGGCGTCACCGGCATAGGTCGCGTTGGACGCCACCTGCGCGACCTGTTCGTCGGCCGCGCGGGCGCGGGCCAACAACTCCTCCATCTCCCGCGCGGCGTCCGGGACGGTATCCAGAACGAACGCGAGCGACGGCGTGAACTTGATACCGGTCGCCGCGCCGACCTTCGAGCGCAGCACGCCCTTGGCCTTCTCCAGCCCGGCCGCCGCACCGGTGAAGTCCGGTTCCGCGTCGATCGTTTCGCCCATCACCGTGTAGTAGACGGTGGCTTCCCGCAGGTCACCCGTCACTTTGGCATCGGTGACGGTGACGAATCCCAGCCGCGGGTCCTTGATCTCGTACTCGATCGCGGTACCGACGATATTGACGATCCGCTTCGCGAGCCGGCGTGCCCTGGCTTGGTCCACCATGGCCGACCCTCCTCTTTGTGTTGACTCAGTCTTCGGGTCCGAAGATCCGGCGGCGCACTGCCAGCAACTGTAACTCCGGACGCGCCGCCACGTGGCGTTCACACCGGTCCAGGACCTCTGTGAGATGGCCCATCGCGGAGCTGACCACGGCCACACCCAGCAGCGTGCGCCGATACCGGTCGTGTTCCCCGCCCTCGGCCGCGCACACCCCGAACCGTTGCAGTTCGGCGAGCAGGGGACGAATCACGGAACGCTTCTGTTTCAGCGAATGCACATCGCCGAGCAGAATGTCGAACTCCAGCGCCCCGACGAACAACGGCTCACCTCATCTACTACGACGGACGACCGCCCGGGGGGGGAGATAGTAGACCCCGCGGGGCCGGGGGGCCACAAGACCCCCCGGGGAGAGCGGGG
>NZ_JARWOP010000171.1 GCF_029868745.1 Nocardia wallacei
GCACGGATGGCATCGGTGATCATCGAGTGGTCGGTGAAACCGGCGTCGGTCAGCGCGGCGCCCACGTCGGTGAGCGACCCGCCGCGATTGAGCACCCGGTCGAGCCCCGCGGCCGCGGGGGCCCGGGGGGGCCCCCGGGGGCGGCGGAAGAGGGTGCGAAGGCGGACTGGCGGGAGCTCGTCGCGGCTACGCTCGCTTGCTGAACGTGGCGCGCGACCACAGGTAGCCGACCACGGCGAAGCCGACGCACCAGGCGAGCGCGGCCGCGGTGTAGCCGCCGGACGGATTCCCGGTGAGAAACCCGCGCAGCGACTCGATGATCGGGGTGAAGGGCTGATACTGCGCGAACTGCCGCACGCCCTGCCCCATCTTGTCGGCCGGGACGATCGCGCTGCTCACGAAGGGCAGCATGATCAGCGGCACCACGCTCATGCCCGCGGACTCCGGCGTCTTCGCGGCCATGCCCAGCGCGACCGTCAGCCAGGACGCCGCGAACGAGGTCGCCAGCATGACCCCGATCGCGCCGAGCCATTCGACGGCCGTCGCCGGCGACCGGAAGCCGAGGGCGAACGCCACCCCGACGACCGCCGCGATGGCGACCACATTGGTCACCATGGTGGCCACCACGTGCCCGGTCAGGACGGCGCCACGGGAGACGTCCATGACCTTGAAGCGGTTGATGACGCCCTTGGCCATATCGGAACTCACCGCGACCGCGGTGCCCGACAGCCCGTAGCTGATCGCCAGCAGGATCAATCCTGGTGTCGCGTAGACGATGTAGTCCCCGCCGACGTCGAACGCGCTGCCGAACACGTAGACGAAGATCAGCATCATCACGACCGGCATCAGCGCCGCGTTGAAGATCGTGACCGGGGTGCGGACGGTGTGTGTGAAGTTGCGCCGCAACATGATCGACGAGTCGGCCAGCGGTGCGTAGAGGGTGCTCATTGTGCGGTGTCCTTCGTGGTGGCGTGTCCGGTCAGGGAAAGGAAAACGTCGTCGAGGTCGGGGGTGTGGACCGAGACCTCCTCGGCCTCGAGCGAGTGCTCGTCGAGCCGATTCAGCAACTGGTGCAACGACTTCGAGCCGCCGTCGCCCGGCACCCGCAGGGCCAGGGCGTCGTCGTCGCGGGTGGCGCCGGGCACGATCCGCGCCGCCGTCGCCAGGTCCGCGGCGTGGGCGAAACGCAGCCGGATGTGGCTGCCGGGGACCCGGCGCTTGAGTTCGTCGGCGGTGCCCTCGGCGACGATGCGGCCCTGGTCGAGCACCGCGATCCGGTCGGCGAGCTGATCGGCTTCCTCGAGGTACTGGGTGGTGAGGAAGATCGTCACCCCGTCGGTGGTCAGGTCCCGCACGATCTCCCACATGGTGCGGCGGCTGCGCGGGTCCAGTCCGGTCGTCGGCTCGTCCAGGAAGACGATTTGCGGCCGGGTGACCAGCGTCATCGCCAGGTCCAACTTGCGGCGCATGCCGCCGGAATAGGTCGCCGCCCGCTTGCCCGCCGCGGCCGCCAGGTCGAACCGATCCAGCAACTCGGTGATCACCCGCTTGCTCTCGGCGCCCCGCAACCGGTGCAGATCGGCCATCAGCCGCAGGTTCTCCTCCCCGGTCAAAAGGTCGTCCACCGCCGCGAATTGGCCGGTGACGCCGATCGAGGCGCGCACCGCCTTGGTCTCGGTGGCGATGTCGTGCCCGGCGACCCGCGCCGTGCCGCCGTCGGCCTTCAGCAGGGTGGTCAGGACGTTCACCGTCGTCGTCTTGCCCGCCCCGTTCGGGCCGAGCAGCGAGAAGATCGTGCCGGTGGCGATGGTCAAATCAATGCCGTCGAGAACCGTCTTGTCCCCGTAGGCTTTCCGCAACCCGGAGGCCGCGATCGCTGAGCTGTTCATGCCGGTAACCGTCGCGCTCGCGCCTGATACCGGCCTGACACCGGGCTGATATGCCCGCTGACACGGAATCAGCCCTGATCACAGGGCATTCGCGGAACTATTCGAACCGGAACCAGCGCGCCGCCAGGAACCCGGTGACCAGACCCCACACCGCCAGCACGGCCAGCCCGTACCAGTCGACGCTCAGGCGCATGGCCTGTTCGAGGGCCTCGGCGAGGGCGCCCGAGGGAATCAGCCGGGCCAGCAGGCTGAGCCAGTCCGGGACGTCGTCGGCGGCGAACACCAGGCTCGAGGTGCCGAGCATGACGAACCACAGGATGTTCGCCAGCGCCAGCACGACCTCGGCCTTCAGCGTGCCGCCCAGCAGCAGGCCCATGGCCGCGAAGGTGGCCGTGCCGAGCGCGATCACCAGCGCGCCGAACGCCAGCCCGCCCGGTCCCGGGCGCCAGCCCAGCGCGATCCCGATGAGCCCGAGCAGAATCGACTGCAACACCACCACGATCAGCACCGCGGCGCACTTGCCGCCGACGATGCCCCAGCGTGGTAACGCGGTGGCGCCCAGCCGTTTCAGCGCCCCGTAGCGCCGGTCGAACCCGACGGCGATGGCCTGGCCGGTGAACCCGGTGGACATGATCGCCACCATCATCACCGCCGGCACCACCCGTTCGATCCGGTCGTCGCCGAGACTGCCCAGCGGCAGCAGCGTCAACCCGATCAGCAGCGCGAGGGGGATGAACATGGTCAGCAGCAGCTGTTCCCCGTTGCGCAGCAACAGGATCAGCTCCATGCGGGTCTGCGCGACCAGCATCGCCGCGCGGGCGGCGGGCCGGGGCGCGGGGGTGAAGGTGCCGGGGGCGAAGCGGTGGGTGGCGTCGGGGGAGGTCATCAGCCGCGCAGCTCCCGTCCGGTCAGATCGAGGAACACGTCCTCGAGCCGCCGCTGATCGATGCGGATATCGGTGGGCAGTACGTCGATTCGCGCGCACCAGGCCGTCACGGTGGCCAGCACCTGCGGCGTGATGTCGCCGCGCAGCAGATACGCCCCGGGCGTGGTCTCGCACGGCGAGAAACCTTCCGGCAGCGCGCATTTCAACAGTCGCAGGTCGAGTTTCGGAGGAGCGGTGAAGCGCAACTGGCCCTCGGCGCCGGTGGAGGTGACCTCGGCCGGCGTCCCCTGGGCGACGATGCGCCCGTGGTCGATGATGACCAGCCGGTCGGCGAGCTGCTCGGCCTCGTCCATCATGTGCGTGGTGAGCAGGAGGCCGACCCCGTCGCGGCGCAGCGCGTCGATCAGGTCCCACACCAAATGCCGGGCCTGCGCGTCCATCCCGGCGGTCGGCTCGTCGAGGAACACCATCTCCGGACGGCCCACCAGCGCGCAGGCGAGCGCCAGCCGCTGCTGCTGCCCGCCGGACAACCGCCGGTAGGGCGTGCGGCGCGCGTCCTGCAGACCGAGCGTGCGCAGCAGCCATTCCGGGTCCAGCGGATCGGCCGAGTAGGCGGCGACCAGATCGAGCATCTCCCCGGCCCGCGACCCCGGATAGGCGCCGCCGCCCTGCAGCATCACCCCGATCCGCGGGCGCAGCCGGTCGGAATCCGCGATCGGGTCCAGCCCCAGCACCCGCACCGATCCGGCGTCGGGCGCGGTGAATCCCTCGCACATCTCCACGGTGGTGGTCTTGCCCGCGCCGTTGGGGCCCAGCAGCGCCAGCACCTCGCCGCGGCGCACCTCGAAACCGATCCCGTCGACGGCGGTGACATCGCCGAAGCGTTTCACGACGCCGTCGATGCGGACGGCCGGTGGCGAGGCAGCACTCACGAAGACACACCGTATGCCGCGGGCCGCTGTGACCGAGCAGACACCCCCGGCCGGTTCCGCCACGGCAGCAGGTTCCGGGTGAACACGATGAAACCCACGCCGACGATCACGACGGCGACTGCGGCCTCGATGATCTGGAACACCCCGAAGTCCGCGCCGCGCGGCATCAGCATCACGCTCACCACCGCCGAGAACACCACCGCGGGCACCCGGAACGCCGGGGTGGTGGCCCACGCCGCCAGCGGCACGATGGCCCACAGCAGGTACCACGGCTGCACCACGGGGAACAGCAGCACGATGGCGGCGAGCGAGACGCCCATGGCGCCCACCGCTTGCAGCCGCCCGGTCCAGGTCGCGATCAGCATGCGCAGCGTGAGGAACGCGGCGACCGCGCCGGCGATCGGACGGGTGATGCTCAGCAGCGCGGTGGTGTGATCGCCCAGTCCCAGCAGCACGCCGCCGAATCCGGTGACGATGCCGATCGCGGTCGGCAGCGACATCCAACTGCGCACGGCGCTAGCGGTATTGAGGGTGTGCGTCCACCCGAATCCGAGCCCGCTGGCCCAGCTCACGAACAGCGTCGTGACGACCACGACCCCGGCGAGCACCAGCGCCGCGGTGAGCAGCGGCCGCAGCCCGCGCCCCCAGCGCCGCGCGAGCGCCATACCGACGAACCCCAGCGCGATGATCGAGGTGAACTTGACCGACGACGACAGCGTGATCACCACCGCGCCGAAGATCAGCAGCGACCAGGCCCGCCGATCGAAGGGCGTGCCGATAGCCTCCGTGCCGTTGGTGGGCGGCGGGTCGGTCGGCGAGCCCACCCAGCGTTCCCCGGAGATCGCCCGCAGGCAGAACTCCATGCCCGCGAGCATCAGCCCCAGCATCAGCGCGTCGTTGTGCACGCCGCCGACCAGGTGGAACAGCACCAGCGGATTGGCCGCCCCCAGCCACAGCGCGCTCACCGGCGCCACCCCGCACCGCCGCGACAGCCGCGGCAGCGCCCACACGATCAGCGCCACGCCGGCCAGCGCCAGCAGCCGGTGCGCCCACACGCCCAGAATGATGTTGTCCCCGGTCAGCTCCGCGATTCCGCGGCCCATCCAGAGGAACAGCGGCCCGTAGGGCGCGGGGGTGTCGCGCCAGATGTTGGGGACGTTGTAGGTCAGCACGTTGTGCAGTCCGAGCCCGGTGGCCGGGCCTACCTCGTACGGGTCCAGCCCGCGCGCGGCGATCTCGCTCTGTGCCAGGTAGGAGTACACGTCGTTGGAGAACAGCGGCGGCGCCACCGACATCGGGATGATCCACAGCAGCAGCGTCCGGTCCAGCTGCGAGCGGCTGAGCCGGTGCACGGGCGCCCCGCCGAACCCGCCGACGGCGAACCTGCCCAGCAGCAGCCACGCCATCACCACCAGCACCGTGCCGATCATGCACAGCGCCAGCGACGACGTCTGCCAGCGCGCGAACACCCCGATCACCCGCACGCCCGACACCGGGTTCTGCACCACCGGCTGCGCGGCCACGCCGAGCGCGCTGATCGCCATCAGCACCGACCCCGTGGCCCCCAGCAGCCGAATCCGCTTGAACTGCACCGTCTCCCGGGGATCCAGCCCCGGCACCTCTGACTCGGCCGTGTGCAGGACGGCGATGGTGTGATCGGCGGCGGGCACGTCCAGGCCCAGCGCCCGGCGCCCCACGTCGATTGTTCTGCGCCGCGCGCCCTCGAGTACCGCCACGGACCAAGAGCCTAGTTCGCGCACGGTCCGGTCACGACATGCGACTGTTTCGTTATTCGACGGGGCCATCCGGCACGCGTGTGGGCTTCGTCGCAATCCCGGAACGGACCCGGCGGCCCGCTTCCTGTCGCGAACATTCGGAGACCGGCGGTCGGGATGTATCGGTGCCGTAAAACCATGCGACACCGGGACTTTCGCTCCCCGATCGGCCGCCGCCGAGCCGCCGCGGGCCCGTGGCTCACCCGTCGGCAACCGCGCGGGCAATGCCGTTCCGGACCGACTGGTCAGGTCACCCTTACTAGAATGCGGGAAGGAATTCGGTCACACTGATGTTGTGAAAACCGTGGGTTTGCGGACTGAGACAGGTACCGGGCGTCGCGAAGGCGTCCGGAACACTGTCGCGCCCGCGGCGCCCGTGGGCGAGGGACACACCCGGGAGGCCGTGATCCAGCTGCTGCTGGAGCAGGGCCCGATCACGGCGACGGCCATCGGCAAGCGGCTGGGCCTGAGCCCGGCGGGGGTCCGGCGCCATCTCGACGCACTGATCGAATCCGGCGAGGCCCGCGCCACCCGCTCGGCGCCCTGGCAGCAGCAGGGCCGCGGCCGTCCCGCCAAGCAGTACCAGCTCACCGCGACGGGCCGGGGCCGGCTCGGTCACGCCTACGACGATCTCGCCGGTGCGGCCATGCGCCAGCTGCGCGAGCTGGGCGGCGACTCCGCGATCGGCGAATTCGCCCGCAAGCGGGTGGCGACGATCGTCGCGGGGATCGACAAACTCGCCCGCCACACCCCCGAATCCACCGCCGCGAAGGCCGAGGAGATCGCCGAGGCGTTCTCGGAGGCCGGTTTCGCGGCCTCCACCCGGAAGGTCGGTGCGGGCGTCCAGATCTGCCAGCACCACTGCCCGGTCTCGCACGTGGCCGAGGAGTTCCCCGAACTGTGCGCCGCCGAGCTGGAGGCGTTCCGTGAGCTGCTGGGCACCCACGTCCAGCGGCTGGCCACCATCGCCAACGGCGACTGCGCCTGCACCACGCACGTACCGCTGTTCGTGCTGCCCAACGCCACGACTCCCGACCCAGCCATCCCGAACGCCCGACAGACCGCTGCACAGCCCGCAGCGGCGAACACGAACGACTCCGGAAGGAGTGCCGAATGACGACCACCGCCGCCGCAGGCCGCGAATCTGGCACAGTCCAGGCGCCGCCCCTCACCCAGGAGGAGACCATTGCCTCGCTGGGTAACTACGGCTACGGCTGGGCCGACTCGGATGCCGCAGGTGCCGTCGCCAAGCGCGGCCTGTCAGAAGAGGTCGTGCGCGACATCTCGGCCAAGAAGAGCGAGCCCGACTGGATGCTCGACGTCCGCCTGAAGGCGCTGCGGATCTTCGACCGCAAGCCGATGCCGACCTGGGGCTCCAACCTCGAGGGCATCGACTTCGACAACATCAAGTACTTCGTGCGTTCGACGGAGAAGCAGGCGGCCTCCTGGGAGGAGCTGCCCGAGGACATCAAGAACACCTACGACAGGCTGGGCATCCCGGAGGCGGAGAAGCAGCGGCTGATCGCCGGTGTGGCCGCGCAGTACGAGTCCGAGGTGGTCTACCACCAGATCCGCGAGGACCTGGAGTCGCAGGGCGTCATCTTCCTCGACACCGACACCGGCCTCAAGGAGCACCCGGAACTGTTCCGGGAGTACTTCGGCTCGGTCATCCCGGCCGGTGACAACAAGTTCTCCGCGCTGAACACGTCCGTGTGGTCGGGCGGCTCGTTCATCTACGTGCCCCCGGGCGTGCACGTCGACATCCCGCTGCAGGCCTACTTCCGGATCAACACCGAGAACATGGGCCAGTTCGAGCGCACCCTGATCATCGTCGACGAGGGCGCCTACGTGCACTACGTCGAGGGCTGCACCGCGCCGATCTACAAGTCCGACTCGCTGCACTCCGCGGTCGTGGAGATCGTGGTGAAGAAGGGCGGGCGCTGCCGCTACACCACCATCCAGAACTGGTCGAACAACGTCTACAACCTGGTCACCAAGCGGGCCAAGGCGGAGGCGGGCGCGACCATGGAGTGGGTCGACGGCAACATCGGCTCCAAGGTCACCATGAAGTACCCGGCGGTCTGGATGACCGGCGAGTACGCGAAGGGCGAGGTGCTGTCGGTGGCGTTCGCGGGCGAGGGCCAGCACCAGGACACCGGGGCGAAGATGCTGCACCTGGCGCCGCACACCTCCTCCAACATCGTGTCGAAGTCGGTGGCGCGCGGCGGCGGGCGGGCCTCGTATCGCGGCCTGGTCCAGGTCAACAAGGGCGCGTACGGCTCGAGTTCGTCGGTGAAGTGCGACGCGCTGCTGGTCGACACGATCAGCCGCTCCGACACCTACCCCTACGTCGACATCCGCGAGGACGACGTCACGATGGGCCACGAGGCGACGGTCTCCAAGGTGTCCGCGGACCAGTTGTTCTACCTGATGAGCCGCGGCCTCACCGAGGACGAGGCGATGGCGATGGTGGTGCGCGGCTTCGTCGAGCCGATCGCCAAGGAACTCCCGATGGAGTACGCGCTGGAACTCAACCGCCTGATCGAACTGCAGATGGAAGGAGCGGTCGGCTGATGCCGGTCGAGAACGTGACCGAGGCCCTGGAGGGCGCTGCGGCTCGCACCCCCGCGATCAACAAGGGGGAGGTGTTCGCGTCGTTCGACGTGAACGCCTTCGAGGTGCCCTCCGCCAAGGACGAGGCGTGGCGGTTCACCCCGCTGCGCCGGCTGCGCGGTCTGCACGACGGCACCGCCGAGGCCGACGGCCGCGCCGTGGTCGAGGTGCGCCCGGTCGCGGGCGTCACGGTGGAGACGGTCGGCCGCGACGACGCCCGCCTCGGCGAGGCCGGTGTCCCGTCCGATCGCGTCGCCGCGCAGGCCTACTCCGGCTTCGAGCAGGCCACCATCGTGTCGGTCGGCAGGGAAACCGAAGTCGCCGAACCGATTTCGGTGACGATCACCGGTCCCGGCGTGGACCGGACCGCGTACGGCCACGTGCAGATCCGGCTGGACGCCTTCGCCGTCGCCACCGTGGTGATCGACCAGCGCGGCAGCGGCACCTACGCCGAGAACGTGGAATTCGTGCTCGGCGACAGCGCCCGGCTGACCGTCGTGGCGGTGCAGGACTGGGCCGACGACACGGTGCACGCCACGGCGCACCACGCGCGCCTCGGCCGCGACGCCACGCTGCGCCACACCGTGGTCACCCTGGGCGGCGACCTGGTGCGGCTCACCGGCACGGTCCGCTACGCCGGTCCCGGCGGCGACGCCGAACTGCTGGGCCTGTACTTCGCCGACGCCGGCCAGCATTTCGAGCAGCGCCTGCTGGTCGATCACGCGGTGCCGAACTGCAAGTCCAACGTGATGTACAAGGGTGCGCTGCAAGGCGATCCGCGGTCGCCGAAGGGCGACGCCCGCACCGTCTGGGTGGGCGACGTGCTGATCCGCGCCGCGGCCGAGGGCACCGACACCTTCGAGGTGAACCGCAATCTGGTCCTCACCGACGGCGCCCGCGCCGACTCGGTGCCGAACCTGGAGATCGAGACCGGCGAGATCGTCGGCGCCGGGCACGCCTCGGCCACCGGCCGCTTCGACGACGAGCAGCTGTTCTACCTGCGCGCTCGCGGTATCCCGGAGGAGGCCGCCCGCCGTCTGGTGGTGCGCGGGTTCTTCCACGAGATCATCCAGAAGATCGCGGTCCCCGAGATCCGGGAGCGGCTCGAGGCGGCCGTGGAGGCCGAACTCGCCGCGATCGGCGTCTGACACCCCACTCGCACAGTCCAGAAGGAACGCAATGACCACCCTCGAAATCAAGGACCTGCACGCCGAGGTCGCCAACCCCGACGAAGCCGGGGAGCCGATCAAGATCCTCAAGGGCGTCGACCTCACCGTGAAATCCGGTGAGACGCACGCCATCATGGGCCCCAACGGCTCCGGCAAGTCGACGCTGTCCTATGCCATCGCCGGCCACCCCAAGTACACCGTCACCCAGGGCTCGATCACCCTGGACGGCGAGAACGTGCTGGAGATGTCCGTCGACGAGCGGGCGCGCGCGGGCCTGTTCCTCGCCATGCAGTACCCGGTCGAGGTGCCCGGCGTCTCGATGTCGAACTTCCTGCGCACCGCGGCCACCTCGGTGCGCGGCGAGGCGCCCAAGCTGCGGCACTGGGTCAAGGAGGTGAAGGAGTCGATGTCCGAGCTGGAGATCGATCAGGCCTTCGCCGACCGCTCGGTGAACGAGGGCTTCTCCGGCGGTGAGAAGAAGCGTCACGAGATCCTGCAGCTGGGCCTGCTCAAGCCGAAGATCGCCATCC
This sequence comes from Nocardia wallacei, assembly GCF_029868745.1. GTDB lineage: Bacteria > Actinomycetota > Actinomycetes > Mycobacteriales > Mycobacteriaceae > Nocardia > Nocardia wallacei_B. The sequence goes on from NZ_JARWOP010000171.1 coordinate 9,795, forward strand.
TCGACGAGACCGACTCCGGTCTGGACGTGGACGCGCTGCGCATCGTCTCCGAGGGCGTCAATCGCTACAAGGAGCGCGAGAACGGCGGCATCCTGCTCATCACCCACTACACCCGCATCCTGCGCTACATCCAGCCGCAGTTCGTGCACGTGTTCGTGGGCGGCCGGATCGTCGCCGAGGGCGGGCCGGAACTCGCCGACGAACTGGACGCCAACGGCTACGTGCGCTTCACCTCCGCCGCGGCC
>NZ_JARWOP010000172.1 GCF_029868745.1 Nocardia wallacei
GGTGGAGGCCGTGGTCAAGGCGCACGAGTCGATCTACGACGCGGTGGTGATCGGCGTGCCGCACGACCGCTGGGGCCATCAGGTCGCCGCCGTGGTCTCCGCGCATGCTCCGGACGCCGTCGACTTCGCCGCGCTGGCGGCGCAACCCCCGCGGGGCCGTCTCATCGTTGTACCCCTGGTGTACCCAGCGGCCCACAGGTGCGGCGCACCGGTCGCCGGGCACCCATCCCGTTCTGACACGTTTACCCGCCCCGCCACGGACGGAGCCGCCACCGATGCCCCGTGTGAGCCTGCGTGGGCCACGTCGTGCGGCGGGACAGCGTGACGACCACGTCGGGGTTCGGGTGTCAGCGCGTAGCGTCGATGCGGCCGATGAGCCAGTTCAGCGCAGGTGCGGTGGCGGCGTTGTAGCCGTTGCGGTGGACGTCGGACTCGGCGAAGCGGGCCGCGTCGCCGGTTTGGCGGGCGAGATCGCCCAGCGCGGTGCTGGTCTCGGGGGTGGTGGCGGTGGTGAAGGTGTGCGCGAGTCCGGCGAGGCGTGTGCCGGCGTCTCCGGTCAGTGCCGAGGCCGCGGTGGCGGCGAGGTCGGCGGCGACGGGGAGGAGGCCGGTGAGTGCGAGGGCGGCACCGGCGGGGTCTCCGCGGGTGAGTGTTTCCAGTGCGTGCCAGGCGATTTCCTGGGCTTGTCCGATGTCGGTGGCGAGGCGCCCGATATCGACGTTGGCGATGAGGGCGAGGATCTGGGCGGCGATGCCGGTCCACCCCGATGTGTCGAGTGGTGCGGCCAGGGCGAGAGCTTGGGCGGCCAGGTGCAGGTCGATCCCGGCGGCCATCTGGACCAGCGGCGCGAACTGCGTATTCAACTCGCCTGAGACCTGGTGTAGGCCAGGCACATTGCCGGAGGTGATCAGGGCGGGCAGTTGGGCGAGATCGCCGACGATCGCCGGGATGTTGGCGGCGAACCCGGTCAGCCCGGCCAGGACGGTGACCACCTGGTCCACGACTGCGGACGGGTTCAGTCCCTCGAGCGAAGCCGCCGCTGCGGGAGCCGAGCCCGGCACGAGTCCCGGGCTGGTTTGCGGGGGTGTCGGAGTGGGGGTGTGGTCTGTGTTGGGGACGGCGGCGTCGCTGGTGGGTGGTGGGGGGTTGCCGGTGACGGCGCGGCCGAGGGCGGTCAGGGCGGGGGAGGCGTGGGGTGTGGTGGCGCAGTAGAGGTCGCCGGTTGCGCAGAGGGTGCGGACGCGGTCGGTGAGGGTGCCGAAGTCCTCGCCGCGGGGCCCGGCGATGCCCTCGCCGGGCTGGCCGGGTCCGAGTTGCGGGGTGGCGGGGTGGCGGCGCGGGTCCGACAGCAGCGCGACGGCCACGATCCGGGAGTCGGGGAGCGGGCCGCGGTGGTTTCCGATGGCGGTGGCGACGTCCCCGGTGATGTCTGCGCCTTGGGAGTATCCGGCCAGCACGACGCGGGTGGACGAGCACAACCCGGCCAATGTCGTCGACAGTGCCTGCACGCCTTGGGTTTCCGAGGCGTGGTACGGGGTGGCGGATGCGGTGTAGGCGAGGGTGCGCACGGCGATGTCGGTGCCGTAGCGCTGGCGCAGGCCCTGTCCGATCGGGGCGAGCATCCCGCCAGGTTGGTCCGGGGTGGCGGCGGGTGTGGTTTCGCCGGTGCCCGGGACCAGGATCGCGGTGAATCGAGGGCAATTCGACTCGGGAGGTGCCGGGTCGGCGGTGGCAGGCCCGGACACGAGCAAGGCCAGGAAGGCCACGACGAGGGCGCAGAGCAGGGCGCGGGCACTGTGGCGGGCGTTCGGGTGGGTGGGCTTCATGGTGGGATCTCCTGGGGTGTCGGGGAATTCGGGTTGCGGGTGGGGTGTGGTGGTCAGTCGGGGCCGCCGGGTGGTGCTGGGAGGTGGGGTGTCGCGGTGGGGCGCGTGGCGGCGTAGTAGTCGTCGCCGGGGTATCGCAGATCGCTGACCTGGACGGGAACGCCGAAGGTCGGCGCTTCGACTTTCTTTCCGGCGCCGAGGTAGAGGCCGACGTGGTGGACGTCGGCGGCGGTGCCGTAGAAGACGAGGTCGCCGGGCTGGAGTTGGTTTTCGGGGATGCGGGGCCCGACGTGGATTTGGTCGTAGGTGGTGCGGGGTAGGTCGATTCCGGCGGTGGCGTAGGCGGCCTTGGTGAGTCCGGAGCAGTCCCAGCCGCCTTCGCCGGGGCCGTCTCCGCCCCACACGTACGGCTGCCCGAGCTGCGCGCAGGCGAACGAGATCACTTGCACGGCAACGGGGCTGGCGGCCTCGATGGTGTGGCAGTCGCCGCTGCCCGGCGAGGGGGTGGCGCGGTAGCGGGCGGCTTGGTCGAGGACGTGGGTGACGTAGTCCTCGGAGTGGTTGTAGGTGAAGATCGCGGCGTGCAGATCCTCGGGTGCGCCGGAGTCGCACAGGTAGTAGGCGGCAGCGTGGATCGCGTCGGACGGGTTGTAGCGCGAGGGCGGGCTCGCCCCGCCGGGCGGGAGCCGGTGGCGGGCGGTGACGGCGTCGAAGGTGGGGGCGAGGAATTGCATGAGACCTCCGGCGCCCGCGAAGTTCTCCCCGTGCTGGACGCCGGGGAGGGTGGAGCGGCCGTGGTCGGTTTCGACTTTGCCGATCGCGGCCAGCACCGACCAGTCCAGGCCGGGGCAATCGCGCGCGGCGTTCTGATAGAGGACCAGCAGCTCCGGGGGGATGTCGGTGCGGGCTTGCGGGCTCGGCGTGCTGCCTGCGCCCGGGGCAGGGGCGGGTGAGATCGAGGCTTGGTCGTAGACGATGGCGATGGTGACCACGGCGGCGATGACAACGACGAAGAACACCACCACGGTCGAGCCCGCACCGAGCGTTTTGACGAGCATGCGCCGATCACCTACCGGCTCTGGAACATCGGCGGCGGGGCCGGGAGCATCTGCCCGCAGACAACGCTGGGCTCGGTGTCGAGGCTCTCCGGTGGCGGGGTGCGGCGGGGCCAGACGGTGGTCAGCTCGTGCAGGTGCACGCGGCCGGTGCCGGTGGAATCCAGCGGCAGCCATACCCGGTCGGCGGGGCTCGGCTGCGCGGTGGTGGGGTCGAGGAGGTCGGCGGCGGCGGTGGCGACCGGGACCGCGCCGGGGTCGGGCAGCGCGGCTGCGGTATCGCGCAGGGCGTGGCGGGCGGTGGTTTCGCGGGAGTGGGTGGGGACCCAGACCAGGACGGGGGTGATGACGCCGGTGGTTCGGGCCAGCTCCGCATAGCCCAGGAGTTTGGCTGCGACGCGAGTCAGTCGGGTGGAGCCGAGGTCGTATTCGAGGAAGAAATCCAATAGGGCACCGGGGGCGGTGTAGCGGCCGAAGCTGTCGGGGCGGGTGAGGTCGCCCCAGAGGCGGTAGCAGCGTCCCTCGGACCACCACGCCAGGAGCTGCGCGTTCTGGCGGGCTGCGGTGGTGGCGAGGGCGGTGAACCAGTCGTTGACGCCGATGGTGTGGGCGAGGTGGAGGCTGTGGGCGATGTTGAGGGCGTGGCGGGGGCGATACCGCAGGGTGCGCAGGTCGGTGTCGGCCTCGGCGGCGAGCACTGCGGCGCCGGCAGTAGCCAGGACCCAGTGCGAGGGCGCGCTGCCGCGGGTGCGGAGCGGCCGGAACCGGTCGACGACGCGGTAGCGGTGCAACAGCGCCAGGCGGCGGCGCGCGATCTTGAGGGTGGGGAACGCGAGTGCGGCGAGCTGGTGGGTGGTCAGGACGCGATGCTCGTACAGCATCCGCAGGATCCAGCGGTCGCGGTCGGTCAGCCGCGCCACCAGCCGCGTGGTCTCCGCGACAGGCCCCGGGGCCTGGTCGGCGCGCGGCGCGCGCAGCGCGGCCTGCCGGTCAGGATGGACGATCATCAGGAAACCTTTCGGGTACAACCGAACACGACGCGGGTGAGAGGGTGTGCACCCCGCGAGAGGCCGGACGGGCTAGGTCAGCCGGGGGTCTGTGGTGGTGGACGCGGGTGCACCGTGCGGGGAGGGCCCGGTGCGCTGGGCGTGCGCGGCGGCGGCGATCTCGCGTGCGCGGCCCGGAGTCGGTGGCGGCAAGGGTTGGGTGGTGAGGGTGAAGGGGCGGGCTTGCTGGCCGTGGACGAGTAGCCGGGCGGCGGCGTGGAAGGCGTCGAGGTGGGTGAGGTCGTGTTCGGACAGCCATGGGGTGGTGTGGCGGGCCAGCTCGCGGGCGTCGTCGGGGGACACGGCGAAGACGATCTTGTTTCTCGCGTTGGCGGAGATCCCGTCGCGTAGTTCCTTCGGGAGCTGGGCGAGGTTCTGGTGCGCCAGCAGCAGCGACAGGTGCAGGCCGCGGGCTTCGGCGAGCATGTCCTCCACCGGCGTGGACAGGTTGAGGAAGTTGTGCGCCTCGTCCAGCACCAGGGACGCGTCGGCGCGGTCGGCGGCGGGTCGGCGGGCCCGCGCGGTGGCGGCTTGCCAGGCGCGGGCGACGAGCAGGGACCCGACCAGGCGGCTGGTCTCCTCCCCGAGCGACCCTTTCGGCAGCCGGGCCAGGCAGATGCCGCCCTGGTCGAGGACGTCACCGAACTCGACCGTCGAGGGCCCGCCCGCGATCGCGGCGCGCACGAACGACCGCAGCAGGAACGCGCGGAGTTTGTTGAGCAGGGGTCCGATGACTTGGGCGCGTCCGGCGTCGGAGAGGGTCTCGTAGCCTTCCCAGAATCCGCGCAGGACGGGGTCGGTGGTGGTGCGGGTGACGCGGGCGCGGAAGGCGGGTTCGGTGAGCAGGCGGGGGAGGTCTTCGAGGGTGGGGGTGCCGGGCTGGGCGCACAGGGTGAGCAGGCTGGCGCGCATGATGTCGTCGGTGCGTGGCCCCCACCATTGGGCGAAGACGCGGTGGAACACGGTGACGAGGTTGTCGACGGCGAGATCCAGGCCCGCCTGCCCGGTCCGGCCGATGTCGAGGGGGTTCACGCACGGTGGGGGAGCTTTGGAGTCCGCGTCGAACAGCACTACCCGGTCGGCGAGGCGGCGGGGAAGGCGGGCGAGGACGTCGGTGACGAGGTCGCCTTTGGGGTCGATGACGATCAGGCCGCGTCCGGCGTCGGCGTCGGCCAGGATCATCCGGGCGAGGAGCGTGGATTTGCCGACGCCGGTGGGGCCGAGGATGTGGAGATGGTGGCGGGCGTCGGTGACCCGGACCGCGACCGGTCGGCGGCTGGCGGTATCGGCCACGCCGAGGGGCCGGGTATGCGGGCCGGGCGACGGGATATCCGGGGCCGGGGCCAAGGCGCGGGCTCCGGCGCGGTGCAGGCCCGGTAAGCCGTCGTCGGTGGGCAGGTGTGCGAGGGTGGCCAGCTCGGGCACCGACAGCACATCGCCACGCCCCAGTCGCCGGTGTTCCAGGGCTCGGGCGAGGCGCCAGCAGCGCCGCCGCCGGTAGTAGTTGTGATCGGCGCACGCCCCGAACACCGTCGCCAGGGCGTCCGCGCGGCCCCGCGCTACCCGCCGTGCCCCGCCGACACCACCGGACTCGGCGGCGACGGGGATCGCGACGGCGTAGCGGAGGAGGGTTTCGAAGTGCGGACCCCGGGCCTTGGCCGCGGCGGCCCGCGTCGCGGCACTGAACTCCATCGCGCTCTGCTCGCTCCCAGCTCTGGCACCGGTGGCCCTCGACTCGGGAACGCGGCGCGACGAGCCGGGAGTGAACACATCCAGCAGCTCGCGCGCCAGCGCCCTCACCATTCCGATCCGGGCGGTGCCGGGGCGGGTGGCGCGCGCCCCCCCGCGGCCGGGCACCGGGCGGGGCCGGGTCTGCACGCACGCCGCCTGGCCGGGCCCGCGGGCATCGGCGGCGGTCACGAGATGGCGCACGAGACCCGGTAGCATGGGACTCGCCGAGCACCGGGACGCTTGTCCCGTCGCTGGTGCGCAGCATGTACACAGCTCCGTTTG
>NZ_JARWOP010000173.1 GCF_029868745.1 Nocardia wallacei
GAGCAGGGCGAGATCCTGGTGACCGGCGCCACCGGCGGGGTCGGCAGCATCGCCATCGCACTGCTCGCCAAGGCCGGGTTCACAGTCGCCGCCGCGACCGGAAAGTCCTCGGAGACAAGCTATCTGCACGACCTCGGCGCGGGCACCTTCGTCGACGACGTGACGCGGCCCGGCATGGCGCACGCCTGCTTCGTCCGCAGCCCGCTGGCGCGCGCCCGGATCGGCGAGGTCGACGTGTCCGCCGCCCTCGAGATGGACGGCGTACTGGCCGTCTACACCGCCGCCGACCTCAACCCCGGCGCCCACGAGATCTCCTACGACCTCGACATGGCCGGTATGCCGCCGGTCCCGCGGCCGCCGCTGGCCGAGGAGGAGGTCCGGTTCGTCGGCGACCCGGTCGCCCTGGTGATCGCCGTGGACCGGTACGTGGCCGAGGACGCGGTGGAGCAGATCGTCATCGACTACGACCCGCTGGACCCGGTGGTCGACTACACCACCGCCGACGAGTCCCCGAACCTGGTACACGCCGGTTTCGCGGGCAACTCGGCCGGGGAGATGGGCGGCCGCCCCGCCTCGGATCTCGACCCGATCTTCGACTCTGCCGCACATGTGGTGCGCCAGAAGATCTTTCAGCAGGCCTACCTGCCGGTGCCGATGGAGACCCGCGGCATCGTGGCGGAGTGGTCCGCGCCGGGCGCGGAGATGACCATCTGGGTCTCCACCCAGTCCCCGCACGAGGTGCGCGCGTTCTGCGCCCGGCTGCTCGGCATCGATGAGCACCAGGTGCGCGTGATCGCCCGCGACACCGGCGGCGGGTTCGGGCTCAAGCAGTTGCCGCTGCGCGAGGAGACCTGCGCGCTGCTGGCCGCCCGCAAGCTGGGCTCGGCCGTGAAATGGATCGAGGACCGCCAGGAGAACCTGATGGCCTCCGGCATGTCCCGGCACGAGCACGCCGCGGTGGGCATGGCCTTCGACGCCGAGGGCACGATCCTCGCCGCGTCCATCGCGCACGTCCAGAACGTCGGCGCGTATCCGACGCCCTCACCGGTGGTCGGCGGCATTCCGGTCGGGATGCTGTTCCCGGGTCCGTACCGGATCACCGAAGCCTCCTTCCACGCGAAATTCCTCTACTCCAACACGGTCGGCCGGGTGGCCTATCGCGGGCCGTGGCAGTTCGAGTCGGTCAGCCGCGAGGTCCTGCTCGACCACGCGGCCCGGCAGATCGGCATCGACCCGATCGAGCTGCGGCGGCGAAACATGTTGCGCCGCGACGAATTCCCCCGGGTGAACCCGAACGGCATGCCGCACGACCACGTCTCGCCGCTGGAGACGCTGGAGCAGGCGATCGAGATGCTGGACTACGACGCGTTCCGCGAGGACCAGCGCGTGGCCCGCACCCAGGGCCGCTACCTCGGCGTCGGCACCTGCACCTATCTGGAGCCGACCACCGGCGCCAGCCCGTTCCTGGCCACCGAGGGCGCCACCATCCGGATCGAGCCGAGCGGCAAGGTCAACGTGTATGTCGCGGGCGGCTCGGCAGGCAACAGCCTCGAGACCACCGTCGTGCAGCTCGCCGCCGACGCGCTCGGCGTGACGCTCGCGGATGTGCGAAGCATCCAGGGCGACACCGCGGTCACGCCGTTCGGCGGCGGCACCGGCGGCAGCCGGTCCGGGTCGATGACGGCGGGCGCGATCGAGCAGACCGCCTCGGTGCTGCGGGAGAAGATCCGCGCCATCGCGGCGCACCGGCTGAACACCACGCCGGAGGAGATCGAGTTCTCCGCCAGCCGGGCCACCGTGCGCGGCAAGCCCGAGTCCGCCCTCACCCTGCGGGAGATCGCCGATATCGCCTACTTCCAGGCCGACTCGCTGCCCCCGGGCATGCAGCCGGGACTGGAGTCCTCGGGCCGGTACAAGACCCCGCAGATCGCCATCTGGGCCAACGCGACCCACGTATGCACCTGCGAAGTCGACATCGACACCGGCGCGGTGAAGCTGCTGCGCTACATCGTCAGCGAGGACTGCGGCCCGATGATCAATCCCAGTGTGGTGGAGGGCCAGATCTACGGCGGCACCGTGCAGGGCATCGGCGGCGCGCTCTACGAGCACCTCGCTTACGACGAGAGCGGAAACCCCGTCGCCACAACGTTTTTGGACTACCTGCTGCCCACCGCCGCGGAGGTGCCGACGATCGAGGTCGGCCACGTCGAGACGCCGAGCCCCGGCCCCGGCAGTTTCAAGGGTGTGGGCGAGGGCGGCGCGATCGGCTCCACCCCGGCGATCCTCAACGCCGTCGCCGACGCGCTGTCCCCGTTCGGGGTGGAGATCAGCGAACTGCCGCTGTCCCCGTCCCGGATCGTGACCATGATCGAGCAGGCTCGCGCCGCCGAGGAGGGGACCCGATGAAACCGGCCACGTTCGAATATCACGCCCCGGCGACCGCGTCGGAAGCCGTTGCGCTGCTGGCGGATCTGGGCGATGAGGCCAAAGTCATCGCGGGCGGCCAGAGCCTGGTCCCGATGCTGGCGCTACGGTTGGCGGTGTTCGACCATCTGGTCGATCTGCGCCGCGTGACCGAACTGCGCGGCATCACCGCCGGTCCGGACGGCGTCCGGATCGGCGCGGGCATGACACACGCCGAGGTCGGCGGCTCCGAGGAGGTCCGCCGGACGGTCCCGCTGCTGTCGCGGGCGACCCCGCTGATCGGGCACTTCCAGATTCGCAACCGGGGCACGATCGGCGGCGCGATCGCCCATGCCGACGCCGCCGGCGAGTACCCGGTGGTGGCACTGACCCTGGACGCCGACGTCGAGGCCCTGTCCCCACGCGGGCAGCGCACGATTCCCGCGGCCGAGTTCTTCACCGGAATGTGGACCACCGACCTGGCCGCGGACGAGATCGTCACCGCGATCACGTTCCCCGCCTGGCACGGCCGATGCGGTTTCGCCATCGAGGAATTCGCCCGGCGCAGTGGCGATTTCGCGATGGCGGGCGCCGCGGTGGCGGTCCGGCTGGACGCCGATTCCCGGATCGACCGTTGCGCGATCGGCCTGTTCGGGCTGGCGCCGACCCCGGTGCGGGCGCACGCCGCCGAGTCGGAACTGGCCGGCCGGCCGCTGGACGCGGTGGAAGCCGAGGAGGTCGGCCGTTCGGCGACGGCCGGGCTGGATGCCATCTCCTCGGATGTGCACGGGTCCGCCGACTACCGGCGCCGGGTCGGGGCGGCAATGGTGGCGCGCGCCTGGCGGCGCGCCGTACAGGAGGCGAGCAATGACTGACGTCGACATCGAGGTCCGCATCAACGGCACGCGGCGCACCGACCGGGTGCCACCACGGCTGACGCTGGCCGACTACCTGCGTGAGCGGTGCCATCTCACCGGCACCCACCTCGGCTGCGAGCACGGGGTGTGCGGCGCCTGCACGGTGCTGCTCGACGGCGCGGCGGTGCGCTCGTGCCTGGTGTTCGCCGTGCAGGCCGACGGCGCGGAACTGACCACCGTCGAGGGCATGGCCGACACCGACGGGCAACTGTCTCCCGTGCAGGCGGCGTTCCGCGACGAGCACGGATTACAGTGCGGCTTCTGCACTCCGGGGTTCATCGTGTCGGTCACGGCGTTCCTGCGCGACAACCCGGACCCCACCGATGCCGAGATCCGCGAGGGGATCTCCGGCAACCTCTGCCGCTGCACCGGTTATCAGGGCATCGTCCGCGCGGTCCGCGCCGCGGCCGACTCGATGACCGCCGCCCCCGATGCCGCCACGCCCAGCACACAGCAAGCGTGACCCCGCGAAGGACTTCCCATGAAACTCGACAACACCTTCAGCATCCCGGTCCCCGCCGCGCAGGCGTGGTCGGTGCTGCTCGACCTGGAGCGCATCGCGCCCTGCGTGCCCGGCGCCACCATCACCTCCCGCGACGGTGACGACTTCCACGGCAAGATCAAGGTCAAGCTGGGCCCGGTCGGGCTGAGCTACAGCGGCATCATCAAGGTCGTCTCCCAGGACGAGGCCGCGGGCATCGCGGTGCTCGAGGGGCGCGGCCGGGAGACCCGCGGCAACGGCACGGCGAAGGCGACCATCACCTGCAAGCTCGTCGAAACCGACGGCGCCACCGACGTTTTCGTCGACACCGATCTGTCGATCACCGGCAAGCCGGCGCAGTTCGGGCGCGGCGCGCTGGCCGATGTCGCGGGCACGCTGATCGGCCAGTTCGCCACCAACCTCGCCGACGAGATCACCTCGTCGGTCCCCGCCGCCGCCGAAGCCGGTAATGTCTCGGCCTTCCCCGGGGCCGACGACGCCTCCACACCGCCGCCCGCGAGCGCCCAAGCGGCGCCGCCGCGCAAGGCGGCCGAGCCGATCGACATCCTGGCGGCCGCGGGCGCGAACAACGCCACCCGCTACGGCGGGCTGGCCCTGCTGGCGATCACCGGACTACTCGTGGCGCTCCTCCGTCGAAAGCGAGCCGCCCGGCTCCCCCGGTGAGGCAGGACGACGACATGATCGCGCCGGTTGGTAACGAGGTTACCCAGAGTAGGAGTGCGGACGCCCCGTCCGCGCGGAAACCGCGGCGGGTCCGGCACATCCGGATCGAAACCGGTGCCTTCGCCATGGACTACCAGGCCTGCGCGGAACAGATCGCCGACATCATGGCCGAACTCGCGTGCGTGGGCCTGGTGGTCACCGTCGACGACGATGTGCGCCCCGATCTTCCCCCGCTCCCCTGCGGAGCACTCTGGGAGTAAGGCGGGCAACACTTTTCGTGTGTCCCGCCCTTCTTCCGCGAACTAACCCACCGGGCTGAGGTCGGCGCCGATCGAGGGCAATGCCGACAGGCCGCTGCGAAACACCTCGGTCGCGCCGACCGCGGCGGCGGGCATCGCGGCGGCGGTGAGGGCTTGGGCCTTGAAGGCCTGCGCCGCGACGCTCAGCCGATGCAGCACCGGATCGACCCGGTGTTCCGGCGGCGTGTGCCAGCCCTCGCCCCAGACCACGACCTCGATTCCGCCGTCCCCCAACGCGTTCAGCAGACCGCGTCGCGCGCGCGGGTCTCCTTCGCACACCTCGCACGCGACCGCCAGCGCGTGCGGCCGCCGCCCCTGACCGCCCGCGGCGAGCACCGATTCCAGCTCCAGCGTCTCCGCGCCGAGAATGCGCAGCGGGCGGGAGTCGGACAGGTCGGCCAGCAGCACCGTGACATCCCAGCCGGCGACGGCGCGATCGAACAGCCAGCCCCCGGCGTGCTCGACGACATCCACGATGCTGGTGGCGACGACGTCGAGGCGGTACCTCATCGCGCCCCGTCCCGACTTAAGTCGCGGGCCAGCGACCGGGTGTACTCGTTGAACACCTCGGTCAGCGGGATCGAGTGATCGAGCAGCCATGAGATCTCCATTCCGTTGATGAAAGCGACGATTTCGATGGCCCGGATGTCCGGGTCTAGGTCGGGCCGATACCGTCCGATCTCCTGGTTGCGCCGGATGATGTCGGCGACGATGCCGACGGCGACCTTCCATCGGTCGAGCAGGCGGTCGTGCAGTGGGGCATCGGGCATCAGGTTCTCCACCAGCATCACCACGAAGGTGCCCACCAGATCCGGGGAGCTTTCGATCCGTTCGGCGACCTTGCGGATCTCCACGATGAGGTCTCCGCTGAGGTCCGCGCCCGCGGCGTCGGCGGCGTCGCGCGCGTCCAGTACCGCGTGCAGCAGCTGGTCCTTGGATTGAAAATGGTGCAGCAGCCCGGCCGGGCTCACCCCCGCTTCCCGGGCGATCTGGGCCAAAGTTGTACTACGCCAACCATTCTGGGTAAGCAGCCGCTGGGCGACCCGCAGGATGCGCTGCCGGCGGTCTTCCCCTTTGGCGAGCAGGGAGGCGTAGGGACGAGGAGTAGTCACGAGTTGCTCTCTTCTCCAAAACCTAGTGAACACACAGTAGGTTGGTTTTGCCGGTGTGACAAGGGTCTCATGCCTGCCCGGCATGGCGACAATGTCGGCGGATACTGACGGTAACCACATTCTCGCAGATGAGACCGCCGAAAGTGGCCGGTGTTGAGCGAGACATGTATACGTTCCTCTCCTCCTGTGATAACTTCATTCCCATGCGGAAGCCGCAGTCTTCCCACGGGGATCGACGCGGCGCGGTCCGCCACTCGCGATCCACGCTGACGGCACGGGAACTTCCGCGATACGAACAGCTCCATTGGAGGGTCAAGATGTCGGTTTCGACCAGCAGTGCTTCGTTGTACCCGCCCGGCGGTTTCGGACCGCCCAAGGACCGCCGCGGTCACGCGCAGGGTTCGCTCGGGCTGCCCGCGGGCACCGAGGTGTTCTCGGCCGACAATCACATCTCGCTGGCCGACGACATCTTCTACGAGCGGTTCCCGGAGAACATGAAGGACCGCGCGCCGCGCATCTGGTACGAGGACGGCGCCTACCAGATCGGGCGCAAGGGAAAGTCGTTCCTGCCCGGCGATTTCAGCAGCGTGCTGATGCAGTACGACCCGCTGGACGGTTCGGGCAGCGCCAATTTCGACGCGCGCGCCGCGGATCTGCGCGCCGACGGCATCGCCAAGGAGCTGGCGTTCCCGAATGCCTTGCTGGCGTTGCTGTTCTACCCGGACAAGGAGGTCCGGGAGCTGGCGTTCCGGGTCTACAACGAGTACATCGCCGATCTGCAGGAACGCTCCGGCGGTTCCTTCTACGGCGTCGGCCTGATCAACTGGTGGGACCCGGCCGGCACTCGCCGCACCCTCGACGAGCTGAAGTCGCTGGGGCTCAAGACATTCCTGCTGCCGCTGTCGGCCGGCAAGGACGACGACGGCAACGTCATCGACTACGGCAGCACCGCGATGATCCCGGTGTGGGATGCCATCGAGGAGTCCGGGGTGCCGGTCTCCCACCACATCGGCGAATCGCCGCTGTCGGCGCCGTGTGAGGTCAACAGCGTGGTGGTCGGCATGATGCACAATGTCGCGCCGTTCCGGGAGTTGTTCTCCAAGTACGTGTTCAGCGGCATCATCGACCGGCATCCGGGCCTGAGCATCGGCTGGTTCGAGGGCGGCATCAACTGGGTGCCGTCGGCGATCCAGGACGCCGAGCACATGAACGCGTCGTATCAGCACATGTACAACCGCCCGATCGACCACGAGGTGCGGTACTACTGGGACAACCACATGCGGGCGTCGTTCATGGTGGACCCGCTGGGCCTGTCGCTCATCGATCACATCGGCCGGGACCGCGTCATGTGGTCGTCGGACTACCCGCACAACGAAAGCACCTGGGGCTATTCGGAAAAGTCGCTCGCCGGTGTGGTGGCGGCGGTCGGCCCCGAGGACGCCGCCAAGATCGTCAGCGGCAACATCACCGATTTCCTGGGGCTGTAGCCATGACATCGTCCACCACCGGCGCCCCGGCCCTCGTGATTCCCGAGGTTCCCGATCGGGCGCGCATGCGGCGCGAGACGGGGGCGCGGCTGCGCTCGGTAATGGCCCAGCAGGGCGTCGACGCGCTCGTCCTGCTGAACAACAGCAATGTCGTGTACGCCACCGGGACCAACTGGCCGCTCGGCGACGCCGGGCTGTCCCATGTCGAACGGCCGGTCGCGGTCGTGGTCGCGGGCGACCCGTGGCCGCACCTGTTCCTGCCGTTCCGGGAGGGCACCTCCGAGGAGACCGACCTGCCCGCCGATCATCTGCACGGGCCGGTGTATCTCGAATTCGACGAGGGCGTAGCGCAATTCGCGAAACTGCTCGCCGATCTGATCCCGTCCGGATCGACGGTCGCGGTCGACGAATGCACCGGCGCCATGCGCCGGGCGGAGTCCGGTCTGTTTCCGAGCGGACCGCCCTCGGACGCCGCGCTGGTGGTCGGTCCGGCGAAGCTGATCAAGACACCCGACGAGATCGCCTGCATCCGCACCGCCGCGCGCATCACCGATCGGGCGATGGTCGACGTGCAGGCCGCGCTGGCGCCCGGACGACGGCAGATCGACCTGTCGGCGCGCTTCATCCGCCAGGCCTTCGAACTGGGCGCCACCGCCACCATGCTGGAGGCGATCTGGCAGGTCATGCCCGACACCAAGGCCGAGGGAGTCTGGACTACCCACGGCGACCTGGCGCTGCCGCTGCTCACCACCGAGCGCGAATTGCAGGCCGGGGATGTGCTGTGGACCGATGTCAGCATCACCTACGGCGGCTACTGTTCCGACTTCGGCCGCACCTGGGTGGTCGGTCAGGAGCCGAATGCGCGGCAGCAGAAGCAGTTCGAGCGGTGGCACGAAATCCTCACCGCCGTACTGGATGTCACCCGCGCCGGGGCGACGGCGGCCGATCTCGCGCGGGCCGCGACGGCCGCCAACGACGGCGTCGAACCCTGGCTGCCGCATTTCTACCTGGGTCACGGAATCGGGGTCAGCGCGGCCGAAACGCCCATGATCGGTACCGATCTCGGGCCCGAGTTCGACGAGAACTTCGTGTTCGAGCCGAACATGGTGCTGGTCCTGGAGCCGGTGGTCTGGGAGGACGGCACCGGCGGCTATCGAAGCGAGGAAATCATCGTGATCACCGAGGAGGGCTCGATCGCCCTCACCGACTACCCGTATGCGCCCTATGGCCACTGAGGTGATGCCCGACGATCGCGCCCTGCGGCATGGGCGGCGCGATCGCGCACTGGCACAGATGCAAGCCCATGACCTCGATATTCTCGTTCTCGGCCGGCAGGCCAATGCCCGCTATCTCGCGGGCGCGCCGCAACTGTGGGTCGCCGGGACCCGGCCGTTCGGGCCGGTGGCGACGGTGGTGCGCGACACGGGCGCGGTGCACCTGCTGAGCACCTGGGACGAGGGCATCCCCGACGACATTCCGCACGAGCACCTCTACGGCCTCGCGTGGAATCCGATGACCACCATCGCGGTCCTGCGCGCCATCGAAGGCGCGGCGACCGCGAAACGGGTTGGCACGGACGCGCTTTCGCCCAACTTCGCGAAGCTGCTGCCGCTGGCGTTCCCGAACGCCGAACTCGTCGACGGCGAGCAGGCCATGCGCAGCGCGCGGCGCATCAAGACCGCGGAAGAGATCGCGGTGCTGCGCAATACGCTGCGGGTGGCCGAGGCGGGCCTGGCGACCACGGTCGCCGCGCTGACGCCGGGCAGTAGCGAGCACGGGCTGATCGGCGTGCTGCTGGAGGCGATGACCGCCGGTGGCGTCAGCACGCCCGCATCGCAGGATTCGGTCTGGGTGACGTCCAAGGAGCATCCGTGGCGGCGGGCCGGATCCGACCGGCTGGTGCGCCCGGGCGACCTGGTGGCGGTCCATGCCGGTGTCCTCGGCGACGGGTACATCGGTGAGGTCGGGCGGACCTATCCGGCCGGCGACGCCGGCGCCGAGGCCGCGAAGTTGTACCGGCGGCGAGACGCGTTGTGGGACAGGCTGGTCGAGGCCTGCCGCCCCGGCGCGGCGGCCGCCGACCTGCTCACCGCCTATGAGACCGCGGGCGAACCGTTACCGCCGATGCCGGTCGCACGGGGCCTCGGGATGGGCTTCGACCCGCCGGTCGTGTCGCCGCACCTGCGGGCCACCGCCGCGGCCGAGCGGCTGGAGCCGGGCATGGTGCTGTCGGTCACCGGCTATGTGTGGCAGTCCGGCGTCGGCGCGGTGTTCGGCCGCGACGCGGTCCTGATCACCGACGACGGCCGCGAGGTGCTGACCTCGGCACCGCACTGGGAACCCTGATTCCCCTTCCCCTCTCCGGCAAAGGAGCCCCGATCATGCCCGGACCCGACCAGTCCACGGCGGATTCCGACGACCGATCCGCGGCCGAGAAGATCATCCGCTTCGACAAGGATCCGAAGACCCGCATCGCCACGATCACCTTCGACCGGCCCGATCAGCTCAACGCGCCCACCATCGCGGCGCGGCTGCGCTACGCCGACCTGCTGCACCGCGCGAGCGTGGACGACGAGGTGAAGGTGCTGGTTGTGCGCGGCGCGGGCGACGACCTCGGCAGCGGCGCGGACCTTCCCGAGTTCATGGAGGTGCAGAATTCGCCCTCGCAGGGGCCGCGGCTGGCCGAATACAAGATCGGGCCGGACGAGGTGCGGTATCCGCCGAAGGAGTCCTTCCGGCACGGCGCCACCATCAGTCAGTGGTACGCCAATGCCCAGGCCGGGTGCCGCAGCCTGCAGGAGTTCAAGAAGATCAGCATCGTCGAGGTGAAGGGCTACTGCTACGGCTGGCACTTCTATCAGGCCGCCGACGCGGACCTGGTGATCTCCTCCGACGACGCGCTGTTCGGCCACCCGTCCTTCCGCTATTACGGCTGGGGGCCGCGGATGTGGACGTGGGCGCAGACCATGGGGCTGCGGCGGTTTCAGGAGATGGTCTTCACCGGGCGGGCGTTCAGCGCGCAGGAGATGTACGACTGCAACTTCCTCAACAAGGTCGTCGCCCGCGCGGATCTCGAGGTCGAGACAGCGAAGTACGCGCTGGCCTGTGCCCGGAACCGGCCCACCGACACGGTTTTCATGCAGAAGGTCTTCTTCGAGGTGATGAAGCAGCATCAGGGCGAGTACATGGGCAGCCTGCTCAGCG
Source organism: Nocardia wallacei (assembly GCF_029868745.1). GTDB lineage: Bacteria > Actinomycetota > Actinomycetes > Mycobacteriales > Mycobacteriaceae > Nocardia > Nocardia wallacei_B. Next base: position 10,588 of record NZ_JARWOP010000173.1, read on the forward strand.
GGTTCTTCGAGTCGATGGGTGGCCACATCCACGCCGACGACGACGGTGATCTGATGCTGGACAACGCCTTCGAGGGCGGGCTGAACAACTCGGTGAAGGACAACGACGCGCAGTTCCCGCCAGAGTTCCGGCTGAGCAAGTCGGGCCGCGACAAGCAGGAGTGATCGGCGCGGGCATCGGTGAGCAGAAAGTCGGTGGGAGACATGGCTTCGAGGAATTCCGCACGCACCGAACAGCCCGTCGAGCCGCCGCTGCGCGGATGCGTGGTGGCCGATCTGTCGACGGGAATCGCGGGCGGGTACTGCACCAAGCTGCTGCGCGACGGCGGTGCCGAGGTGGTGAAGATCGAACCGCCCGAGGGTGATCCGCTCCGGCGGTGGTCGGCCTCGGGAGCCGAGATCGAAAACGACTGTGACGGTGCGCTGTTCGAATTTCTCGCGGGCGGCAAGGCCAGTGTGGTCGCCGATCCGAATGTCCCCGCCGACCTCGATCTGGCCGAGGCGGTGCTGGCGGCGGCCGATGTCGTGATCTGGTCGCCGGGCTCGCGGCTGGCCGAGCATCCCCGGTTCGCGCCCGCCGTCCTCCGCCGCGCGCACCGGCATCTGGTGGTCACCACCGTCACGCCGTTCGGGCTGGACGGGCCGTGGAGTGGCCGCGCCGCAACCGAATTCACGCTGCAGGCGTGGTCCGGTGGCATCGTCGGACTCGGGCGCGGCGCACCCGATCAGGCACCGGTGCACGTCGGCGGCCGGATCGGCGAATGGTTCGCCGGTGCGTACGCGTCGGCGGCGACCATGACCTCCCGGCTGCGCACACTCGGTTCGAGCGCCGGCGAGCTGGTCGATCTGTCGATCCTGGAGACGCAGATTCTCGGCCTCACCTACTTCCCGGTCTCGTTCTTCGAGGCGCTGGGGCGGCCGTTCCGCACCGAGCGGCGGCTGAGCGTGCCGGGTGTCGCCGCGGCGGCCGACGGACTGGTGGCGCTGGGTTGCGGCACGGCGCAGCAGTGGTTCGACCTGTGCGCGATGGTGGGGCACGCGGAGTGGATCGACGAGGACGCCGACCTGTCGATCACCGAGCGCGCCACCAAGCACGCCCCCGAGATCTTCGCCTGGCTGGCCGAGCAGCCCGCGGAGGTGATCCGCGATCTCGCCACCGCCTTCCGGATTCCCAACGGGCCGGTCGTGCACGGCGCCAACGCCACCACCATGGATCATCACGTCGCGCGACGGGCCTTCACGGTCAATCCGCGCGACGGTTTCGTCCAGCCCGGTCCGCCGTATCGGACCCGGCCCGGGCTGGTGAGTGGTCCGGCGGCCGCGCCGCGGCTGGGTGAGCACACCGAGCGGTACCGCGGGGGGGCCCCCCCCGGGCCCGGCGGGGGCGCCCGGGGGCGGGCCCGGCGGCGCGGCGGGGGGGGGGGCGGCG
>NZ_JARWOP010000174.1 GCF_029868745.1 Nocardia wallacei
ACAAGTGGATGAACTACTACAACACTATCCGGCGGCACTCCGCGATCGGGAACCAAAGCCCCGACGACTACGAGCGTTCACTTCGAACCACTGCCGCCTGAATCTGCAAGCCCCCTGTCCACCATTCGGGGTGAACCTCAGCGTACACCCCGCATTGCGGACGTTCGATCTCTATTGGCGCGGTGAGCTACTGGCGCGAAGGGGCGAGAACAGAGCAGCCGCTAAGGCAATCGCGTCAGATCCTCCGGAAAGCGACGAACTACCACCGGGCGGGTATTGGTACACCCCTGGGTTCCTGGCGGTGCAGAGAGGGCTGGTGCTGTCGTGCATGGGCCGCGTCGCAGACGGTGTGGAGGAAGCCACTCAGGGCCTCGCAGCGATGCCACCGGACCACCGGGGTACCGACTGGCTGAACGTCATGCTTCAGCAGATAGACCCAGAGCTGACCGACGCGTGAAACCGGATCCAGCAACTCGCCGTCGGCCAGTTCATAGCCGCTGGCTACCGGCCTATCGGCCGGTAGCGCTCAGCGCTAGCTATCGATTGGCTTCGCGTTCGGCCTACTAGTCACGATCACTTGTACTTGTGACTCCAAACCGGTTGCGCCGGTACATAATGCCTGGAGTCGGCGTTCGTCGCGGCAGGGGTTGGAACATCGCCGGCGTATCGAAGGCGTGCACGCGCTATGACACCTGTATGCCTCAACCCATGCTGGCGCGCGGGGGTCTCAATCAAGGAACTGGCGGATATCTCGGCGATGCCGATCCAGGCTTCACGCTCGAGGTCTACGCCCATCTCTTCGATCACAGTCACGAACGTCCGCGCTTGGCGGTGCAGGCTGCCTGGAAGGGCTGAGCTGTAGTGGACGACGGCCTGGCGGCGCCCTGAGAGCGAGTCATGATCGAAATAGTCCGAGCGGAGACGAGAAACCGGTGCGAGCCATGAAGCTGACCCGCACCGGTTTCTCGTTGTCCTACAACCTACTTCAGCTCAGCACTGCTCAACTCCAGCACCCGCCGCGCCACGATCAGCTGCTGGATTTGCTGGGTGCCCTCGAAGATGTCGAGGATTTTGGCGTCGCGGGCCCACTTTTCCAGTAGGAGGCGTTGGGAGTAGCCGACGTCGCCTGCTAGTTCGACTGCCTTGAGGGTGACGTCGGTGCCCATGCGGCCGGCCTTGGCCTTGGACATGGAGGCCTCGAGGGAGTTGGGCTTCTTGTTGTCGGCCATCCAGCCGGCACGCAGGGAGAGGAGGTAGGCGGCCTCCCAATCCGCTTCCAGGCGAAGGAATTCCGCGGCGGCGGCGGGCTGGCTGTTGGCGGGGCGGTCGTAGTCGATCTCGACGCCGGCCTCGGTGAGGATCTTGCGCAGTTCCTCGAGGGCGGCGCGGCCGACGCCGACGGCCATCGCGGCCACCAGCGGGCGGGTGTTGTCGAAGGTCTGCATGACCCCGGCAAAACCCTTCTCCACGTTGACTTCCGGGCTGCCGAGGATGTTGTCCTTCGGGATCCGGCAGTCCTCGAGCCGCAGCTCGGCGGTGTCGGAGGCCTTGATGCCCAGCTTGTGCTCGAGCCGGGCGACGGTGAGGCCCGGGGCATCCCGCGGCACCACGAACGACTTGATGGCGGCGCGGCCCTTGGACTTGTCGACCGACGCCCACACCACGATGTGGGTGGCGCGCGAGCCGGCGGTCACGAAGATCTTGGTGCCGTTGAGCACCCACTCGTCACCGTCGAGCACCGCCGTGGTGGTGACGGCTGCCGAGTCGGAACCGAACGACGGCTCGGTGATCGCCATGGCGGCCCACACCTTGCCGAACCGGTCCAGTTGCTCGTCGGTGGCGACCGCGGCGATGGCGGCGTTGCCGAGGCCCTGGTACGGGATCGACAGCATCAGACCGACATCGCCCCAGGACGTCTCCAGGGCGTTCATCAGCGCGGACATGTTGCCGCCGTTGGAGTTTCCGAGCAGCTCGGTGGCGTGGTTGTCGGACTTCTCCGCGCCCTCGGCCTTGCCCTTGCGGCCGCCGGTGGCTCCGGAGATGTCCTGCGTGCCGGAGTCGGCGAGGCCCTCCACCATGGCGGCCATGGTGTCCAGCTCGACCGGGTACTCGTGCTCGGCGAGGTCGTACTTGCGCGAGATCGGGCGGAAGATCTCCTGCGCGACCTGATGCGCCTGGTTGGCGCTGGCCCGCAGCTTCTTGGGGAGTTCGAGATTGATCATGATGGTCTCTCCGTTGCGGAAGTCGGGCTAGACGAGAACAACACCCTCGGCGATGCCGATGGCGCGCAGATCGCGGTACCAGCGCTCGACCGGGTGCTCCTTGGTGAAGCCGTGGCCGCCGAGCAGCTGCACGCCGTCCAGGCCGATCTGCATGCCCTTGTCGGTGGCCAGCTTCCGGGCCAGCGCCGCCTCGCGAGCAAACGACAGGCCCTGCTCCGCGCGTGACGCACCCCGCAGAGTCACGAGCCGCATGCCGTCCAGTTCGATCGCGATATTGGCGACCATGAACGCCACCGCCTGGCGATGCGCGATCGGCTCGCCGAACGCCTCGCGCTCCTTCACGTACGGGATCACGTAGTCCAGCACGGCCTGGCCGGTGCCGACCGCGAGCGACGCCCAGCCCAGGCGGGCCAGCCGCACCGCGTCGGCGTACTCCTCGGCGCGCTGGGCGGCGTCGCCGTCACCCAGGACCGCGTCGGTGGAGACGGCCACATTGTCCAGGATCAGCCGGCCCAGGCCCGCGGCGCGCAGACCCATGCTCGGGTCGGCCTCGATCACCACGCCCGGGGTGTCGGATTCCACGATGAACAGCGCCGGGCGGCCGTCCAGCTCGGCGGCGACGACGAACAGTTCGGCGTCACCGGCGGCCGGGACCAGGCTCTTCACGCCGTTGAGCCGGTAGCCGCTGGGCGAACGGGTGGCCTTGGTCTGCAGCGCGAACGGGTCGAACAGCGGCCGCGGCTCACTGATCACGACCGAGGCCTGCGGCACGTTCTCACCGGTGAAGGCGCCCAGGTAGGTCTTCTGCTGTGCGTCGGTGCCCCACTGCGACAGCGCGACCGCGACACCCGAGGGCGCCAGGATCGGCAGCGCCAGCCCCATGTCGCCGTGCGCGAGCGCCTCGGCCACCATCGAGTTGGTGACCGCGCCGCGCTCGGCGGCCGCGCCCTCCAGCTCCTCGGGCACATTGATCAGCGTGATGCCGAGTTCGGCGGCGCGCTCGAGCAGATCCTGCGGCGCCTTGGCGGCGCCGTCGGCCTCGTAGGCGGCCGGGCGCAGGATCTCCTCGGCGAACTCGCGCACCGTCTCGACGATCATCTTCTGCTCGTCGCTCGGGGTGAGGTCGAAGTAGTCCTTGGTGCGGGACTCGTTGGCGGGCAACCGCTTCGGCTGACCGCCGCCGGCCACCTTGTTGAACGCGCGAGTAGCCCGGCCCAGGGTGCGGAAGCCGGTCTTGGTGCCTTCGTAAGTGAGCCGGTTGATCGGCTCGCGCAGCTTGTACTTCTCGGCGAGCTCGGACCCGGTCAGGGTCGTCATGACCCGCATGGCCGCGCCCATCCAGTCGCGCTTCTGCGGATTCAGGCCCACGGCGGAATCCGGACGTCGCTTCGTTGCGGTGTCTCGAGTGCTCATAATCACCAGTCTTCTCGGGGTGGGTGGTGGGTGATCGGTCCCAGCATCTTACTGTCGAGTAAGGCTATCTTACTCCAGAGTAAGAAAGGAGTCGAGCGGCAGCACACACAGAGCGATCTCCGCCACAGCTCCGTGCCGATAGTGTCTGTTGATGGGCCAGTTTCATTTCGATCCCGATACCTACGACGACCTGATGGCCGCGGAGGTTCCCGACTACGCCCGGCTACAGGCCGCGGTGCGTGACGCGACGATCGGTGTCGGCCGGGTCGGGCGGGTGCTGGACCTGGGCACCGGCACCGGAGTCACGGCCCGCGGCGTGCTTCAGGTGCACACCGGAGCGACCCTCGTCGGCGTGGACGCGAGCGCGACGATGCTGGCCCACGCTCGCGCGGTGCTGCCGGTCCATGCCGAACTCCGGGTGGGCCGTCTGCAGGATCCGCTGCCGGCCGGCCCGTTCGAACTGGTCGTCTCGGCGCTGGCGGTGCACCACCTCGACGGTCCGGGCAAAGCCGACCTGTTCCGCCGCGTGGCCCGCGAACTCGTGCCCGGCGGCCGATTCGTCCTGGGCGACTTGGTGATTCCAGAAGACCCCGCCGACGCCGTCACGCCGGTCGACGGTACCTACGACACTCCCAGCACCGCCGCCGACCAATCACGCTGGCTGAGCGACGCGGGCTTCTCCGTCGAATCGGCCTGGGAGCACAAGGATCTCGCGGTCTTCGTGGGTGACCTGCCGAGCTGATCCGGGGGAGGGGGCGGTGCGACTCGGTCAGGGGCGGAGGCGGGTGAGAACTTCGTCGTGGAGGGCGCTGTTGGTGGCCACCGCGCTGCCGCCGTGCGGGCCGTCGGTGCCGTCGAGGGCGGTGAAGCGCCCCCCGGCCTCGCGGACGAGAACGTCCAGGGGCGCCAGATCCCACAGGGACACTTCGGGTTCGGTGGCGATGTCGACCGCGCCCTCGGCGAGCAGGCAGTAACTGAAGAAGTCGCCGTAACCGCGGGTCCGCCACACCGCGTCGGTGAGATCGATGAGCCGATCGCGCAGGCCGAGATCGCGCCAGCCGGAAAGGCTGGAGATGGCCAGGCTGGCGGCGCCCAGTTCGCGGACCGCCGACACCGCGATCGCCTTCGCCGGACCGGACTCGAAACTGGTCCAGGCTCCGGAACCGGTTGCGGCCCACCACCTTCGAGACAGTGCGGGCGCGCTCACCACACCTACCACCGGTACGCCGTCGACGAGCAGCGCGATCAGTGACGCCCACACCGGAACCCCGCGCACGAAGTTCTTGGTGCCGTCGATCGGATCGAGCACCCACTGCCGTCCGGTGAATTCGGCATCGCCGCCGAATTCCTCGCCCAGCACGGCGTCGCCGGGACGTTCGCGTTCGAGTTCGGTGCGCAGTGCGCGCTCCACCGCCAGATCCGCGTCCGATACCGGTGTCAGGTCCGGCTTGCTGTCGACCTTCAGATCCAAGGCACCGAAGCGGGCGCGGGTGATCGCGTCGGCCGCGTCGGCCAGGCGCAGGGCGAGCTCGAGGTCCGCGGAATGGTCGGTCACGCGGCACACGTTAGCCGGTGCCCGGCCGGGCTCGAGCCTGCGGCCCGACGGCCGTTACCGCGGAATCTGCCAGACCGCGGGCCAGTCCTTGCCGCGGAAGGCGGCGTCGATGCCGCCGTCGCAGAACAACACCGAGCCCACGAAGAACCCGGCCTTGTCCGAGGTCAGGAATCCCACCAGCGCCGCGATCTCCTCCGGTCGCCCGGCGCGGCCGATCGGTGTCGCCGCGAGGAAGCCCTTCATGCCCTCGCCGATGAGAGCGTCGTCGGCGCCCTCCTGGGTCATCGGGGTATCGATGATCCCCGGTGCGATGGCGTTGAGCCGGATGCCGTCCTTGATGTATTCGGCCGACCGGGTGCGGGCATACCAGGCCAGCGCCGCCTTGGTGGCCGGATACGCCTGGATGGCGCCCCACTCGCCGAAGGATTCGGCGAGACCGCGGGCCCGCTGCTCGTCTCCGGCCAGGCAGGCGTCGGCGAGTTCGACCGGCCAACCCGGTTGTGTCGTAGTGGAATTGGACGACACCAGCACCACCGACGCGTTCCCGGCCGCGCGCAGCAACGGACGCACGCCCTCCAGGAGTTCGATGGCGCCGAAGTAGTTGACCGACACCACGAGCCCGCCCGGTCGGCCGGTCGCCGCGGCCACTCCGGCGAAGGGCAGGAAGCCGTCGAGTCGCCCATCGCTGAGCCGCGTGATCTCCGTGACAGCGTGCGCGCGCCCGGCGCCGGTCCCGAGGTCGGCCGTCACCTCGGCATCGCGCAGATCCACGCCGATCACCCGATGCCCGGCCTCGCCGAGATGCGCACTCACCGCCGCCCCGATTCCCGACGCGCTCCCGGTCACCGCGAACGTGCTCATCCACCCTCCTCATCGACGGCCGAACCGCCATCAGATCACGCCGTACCGAACCATGCGACACCGTGTCCGGTCAGTGGGTGCCACGCTTGCGCGCGTCCGGTCAGCGGGTGCCACGCTTGCGCCGACGGTGCCGCGGCGGTAGCTCATCGCGTTGCGTGCTCAGAGCTTCGCGGCGCGGTACGGCGGCCCGGTGCAATCGGCAGCCGTGCGGCATCACCTGCTCGGGCCGGGTGTCACGGTTGCGTCATCGAGTGACGCCCCCTGATACCGAATGCCCTCGGACGGTGGTGCAGAGGTACCGCTCTTGCGTTCGGCGGACGCCGCGGGAGCCGGTGCCGGACCCATCAGGCGGCGACGCGGGCGGCGGCCAATGCGCTTGCCCACCAGCGCAATTGGTCGAGCATGGCGGTGGCGGCCTCGGCCGGGCCCTCGGGCTCGGTCAGATTGCCCTGGGCGTCGAACAGAAGGTAGTAGCGGGGGAAGGACACGTAGTCGCGGACGGTGTGGGCATTGAGTTCGTTGAACACCGAGCGCAGGTGCTCGATGGCGAGCAGGCCGCCGGTGAGGCCGCTGTAGCCGACGAAACCGATCGCCTTGCGGTCCCACTGGGTGAAGTGCCAGTCGATGGCGGTCTTCAGCGACGCCGGGTAGCTGCGGTTGATGTCCGGAGTCACGATCACGACGGCGTCGGCCCGCTCGAGACTGTCGGTGAGCGCGGCCATCCCGGCCGGGCGGACCGGATTCGGTTCCATCCTCGGCGAGGTCGCGGGCAGCGCGAGCGGCAATTCCGCCTCGGCGAGATCCACCACGTCGACCTCGAATCCGCCGTGCTCGCGGGCCTGCTCGGCGAACCAGTTCGCGACCACGGGTCCGAACCGCCCGTCGCGAACGCTGGCGATGATCACGGCGAGGCGGGGGGTGTTGCTGGACATTCGAGTCTCCTTCACAGGCGTTTGTCGTATCGCTTGCCACGACTCTGCTGTCCGGCGCGACGATCAGGGAGCCCGCTGTGAGGGTGGTAGTGAGAGGGATACCCTGCGCGCCGCCTCCGCTGTTAGCGTCGAGAAGGCGGGGGAGAGCGGTGAGCGCGCCGCTGACCCGGGAGGAGCGAGGTGCGGTATGCGGGCGAACAGGGAACGCGACAGTGGGCGGAGACGCCCCGGCGCGCGAATCACGCTCGGCCGGCGCGGCGACCGCATCCGGCCGAGGCATGCGAACCTTCCGCAACCCGGACCTCACGAACGACAGGCGGGAGTGATGGGCTGTGAGTGACAACGAACTCGGCTTGTTCCTGCGCACCCGGCGCGAGGCCGTCACGCCCGCCGAGGCCGGCCTCCCGGCCGGTGCGCGGCGGCGCACCCCCGGACTGCGCCGTGCCGAACTGGCCACGCTGGCCGGGGTCAGCGTCGAATATCTGATCCGCCTGGAACAGGGCCGCGATCGCCGCCCGTCCTCGGCGGTGCTCTCGGCGCTCGCCGATGCGCTGCGTATGACACCCAGTCAGCGCGTGCATATGTATCGGCTGGTCAAGGGCGCGGATCCGGGTTTCCACTGCCTGGGTGGCGCTACGCCGAACCGGGTGGTGCGCCCGGGTGTGCAGGCCGTGCTGGACCAGCTCGAGCCCGCTCCCGCCGCCGTGCTCAACCGGCTCGGCGAGGTGCTGGCCTGCACGGACGGGTACCACCAGGTCATGGGTCCGATCGGGCTGCTCGACGGCGGGCTCCCGGCCAGTATCCCGCGCTATCTGTTCACCGACGAGCGGGCTCGCACGGCCTATCCGGATTGGGAGCACTGGGCCGACAAGGCGGTCGCGAACCTCAAAGAGGGCCCCTACCAATCGGATTCGCAGGCCACCGCCTTGATCGAGGAGCTGACCGTCACCGTGGGCGCGGAATTCACCGGCCGCATGGAGCGGATTCCGGGTTTCGCCGGCGCCAACGGCATCGCGCGGCTGAATCACCCGGAAGCGGGATCGCTGCGCTTCGCCTACGAACGTCTCGACCTGTCCGCCGACGACGACCAGCACATCCTGATCAGCCTCCCCGCCGACGCCGCCACCGCCGACGCCCTCGACATGCTGATCGGCCGTCGCCCCGGCGGCCTGCGTGCGGTCTCGGGCTGAGCGTCCCGCCGCCGCGCCGTACCGCTCGGCGCGTGGCTTGCCGCACCTCTCGCCACCTCGCCGCTGACCTCGGCGTATTTCGCGCCGCAGAGCGCGACCGGTAGATTGAACGACCGTGCATCCTGACGTTTCCGCTGATCTCGCCGAACTCGACGCCACGCTGAAGACCGTCGAGTCGGTGCTCGACGTCGACGAGCTGCGTCGCCGGATCGACGAACTCGAACAGCAGGCCGCCGACCCGGACCTGTGGAACGACCAGGAGCACGCACAGCGGGTCACCAGCGAACTGTCGCACTCCCAGGGCGAACTGCGGCGCGTCACCGAACTGCGCCAGCGCCTGGAAGACCTGCCGGTGCTCTACGAACTCGCCGAGGGCGAGGAGGGCGAGGCCCGCACCGCCGCCCTGGCCGACGCCGACGCCGAACGCGCCGCCCTGCACACCGACGTGGAGGCGATGGAGGTCCGCACGCTGCTGTCGGGCGAATACGACAAGCGCGAGGCGCTGGTCAACATCCGCTCCGGCGCCGGCGGCGTCGATGCGGCCGACTGGGCCCAGATGCTGATGCGCATGTACGTGCGCTGGGCGGAGCGGCACAAGTATCCGGTCGAGATCTACGACACCTCCTACGCCGAAGAGGCCGGCATCAAGAGCTCCACCTTCGCGGTGAAGGTGCCCTACGCCTACGGCACGCTCTCGGTCGAGATGGGCACGCACCGTCTGGTGCGCATCAGCCCGTTCGACAACCAGGGCCGTCGCCAGACCTCGTTCGCCGAGGTCGAGGTGCTGCCCGTGGTCGAGACCACCGACCACATCGATATCCCGGAAGGCGATATCCGCGTCGACGTCTACCGCTCCTCGGGTCCCGGCGGCCAGAGCGTCAACACCACCGACTCCGCGGTGCGCATCACCCACATCCCGACCGGCATCGTGGTCACCTGCCAGAACGAGAAATCGCAACTGCAGAACAAGATCTCGGCGATGCGCGTCCTGCAGGCCAAACTGCTGGAGCGCAAGCGGCTGGAGGAGCGCGCGGAGATGGACGCGCTCAAGACCACCGAGGGCGCGTCGTGGGGCAACCAGATGCGCTCCTACGTTCTGCACCCCTACCAGATGGTGAAGGATCTGCGCACCAACTACGAGGTGAACAATCCCAGCTCGGTGCTCGACGGCGATATCGACGGATTCATCGAGGAAGGAATCCGCTGGCGGATGCGTCAGGTTGGTGAACAGTAATCCCGGAATTGCGGTGTACCTCGCTATTACGGCGCAATCACGACGTTTCGGGCAGCGCGAGCGCCGTAGTAGCCTGTCTGACGTGTATTTCGGTGGCAGCGTGATTCGTGGTGGTTTCCGGTTCACGCCGGGAAGGACGGTCCGATGAGCACGGATCTCGCCGCCGGCTCGGACATCACGAGCTGGCTGCGCAGCAGCGGGCTGGAGATCGTGCTGCTCATCATCGGCGCGATGCTGTTCAGCCGGTTCGCGACGTTCGTCCGGGACCGGATCACCCGGCGCATCGACGCGGGATTCCAGAGCAGCGACTCGCTGGTCCGCTCGGAGGCGGCCAAGCACCGGCACGCGCTGGCGCAGGTCGTCACCTGGGTGGTGCTGTCCATCGGCTATTTCCTCGTGGCTCTGCAAGTGTTGCGGCGCTTGGGATTCGAACTCAGCGGGCTGGTGGCGCCCGCGGCGGTGCTCGGCGCCGCACTGGGTTTCGGCGCCCAGCGCATCGTGCAGGACCTGCTGGCCGGCTTCTTTCTGATCACCGAGCGGCAGTACGGGTTCGGCGATGTGGTGAGCATCGCGGTCACCGGGCAGACGATGCCCGCCGACGGTACGGTCGAGGACGTCACGTTGCGCATCACCACCTTGCGCAATGTCGACGGCGAGGTGATCACGGTGCCCAACGGCCAGATCGTGAAAGTGACCAACCTGTCGAAGGATTGGGCGCGCGCGGCGATCGATGTGCCGGTGCCGGCCACCGCCGACATCACCAGGGTCAACGAGATCCTGCACGAGGTGGGCGCCAAGGCGTTCCAGGATCGGCGGCTCAAGACGCTACTGCTGGACGAGCCGACGGTGATGGGCCTCGAGGATCTCACGGTCGATCAGATGAACATCCGAATGGTTGCCAGGACCTTGCCGGGCAAGCAATTCGAAGTCGGGCGCGAACTGCGGGTGCGGGTGGCCGCGGCGCTGCGCCGGGAGGGTATGAGTGAAACCGCGTAGGTCCACGGCGATCCTCATCACCGTCTGGGTCGCCACGTTCGTTCTGTACGTTTTCGTCAAGCCGGCTACCCCGGAGCATTCCGGCTTCACGCCGATCGCGAATACGATTCCGAAATCGGTCATTTCGACACCAGCGGACAAGTGACGCGAATGTGACAGCGATCGCTAGGCCGGTATCGGCCGTGCCTGCTGACGGCGTATTTCGGCCCTCGGGGTGGTCATGCGGCGTGGCGCCGCCGGGCGAGTCGCAAAATGCCCCGGGCGAATGCCCGTTCTTCGCTGGCTACACTGGCTGCTCGTGATAACCCTGCGGAACGTCACCAAGTCCTTCCCGACCTCCACGAGGCCGGCGTTGGACAATGTCTCCGTCGAGATCGACAAGGGCGAGTTCGTCTTCATCATCGGACCATCCGGTTCGGGCAAGTCGACGTTCATGCAGCTGTTGCTCAAGGACGAGAAACCGACGTCCGGCGAGGTGCACGTGGCCGACTTCCGGGTGGACCGGTTGCCCGGGCGCCGGGTGCCCAAGTTGCGCCAGCGCATCGGGTGCGTGTTCCAGGACTTCCGGCTGCTGCAGCAGAAGACGGTGGAGCAGAACGTGGCCTTCGCGCTCGAGGTGATCGGCAAGAATCGCAAGTTCATCCAGCGCGCGGTGCCGGAGGCGCTGGATCTGGTGGGCTTGTCGGGCAAGGCCGACCGGCTGCCCAGCGAGCTGTCCGGCGGTGAGCAGCAGCGGGTCGCGATCGCGCGGGCGTTCGTGAACCGGCCGCTGGTGCTGCTGGCCGACGAGCCCACCGGCAACCTCGACCCGGACACCAGTCAGGACATCATGATGTTGCTGGAACGGATCAACCGCGTCGGCACCACGGTGCTGATGGCGACCCACGACAACCACATCGTCGACGCGATGCGCCGGCGCGTGGTGGAGCTGGACCGAGGGAGACTGGTGCGCGACGAGGCGACCGGTGTGTACGGGGTGGGCCGCTAATGCGCGCGAGCTTCCTGTTCGGCGAGGTCTTCAACGGCCTGCGCCGCAACGTCACCATGACCATCGCGATGATCCTCACCACCGCGGTGTCGCTGACCATGCTCGGCGGCGGCCTGCTCGCGGTGCGGATGGCCGACAAGACCGAGCAGTACTTCCTGGACCGGCTCGAGGTGCGGCTGTACCTGACCGACCAGGTCTCCGCCGGCGACCGGGACTGCTCGCAGGACCCGTGCAAGACGCTGATGGCGGATCTGAAGCAGACCTCGGGCGTGGTGTCGGTGCAGTTCCTCAGCCGCGACGACGCCATTCGCGAGGCCAAGGAGAAGACCTTCAAGGACCAGCCGGAGCTGGCGGCCTACGTCAGCGAGTCGCCGCTGCCGGCCTCGCTGCGGGTGAAGATGGCGGACGCGGGCGAGTACCCCCGCATCTTCCAGGACTTCCAGGGCCGCGAGGGCGTCGGTTTCGTCCGCAACGACAAGGACATCGTGGACCGGCTGGTCAGCCTGTTCGACGGGCTGCGCAACGCGGCGTTCGGCCTGGCGGTGCTGCAGGCGCTGGCGGCGCTGCTGCTGATCGCGAACATGGTGCAGATCGCGGCATTCACCCGCCGCACCGAGGTCGGCATCATGCGGCTGGTCGGCGCCACCCGCTGGTACACACAGTTGCCGTTCCTGATGGAGGCGGTGGCGGCCGCGCTGGCCGGTTCGGTGCTGGCGGTGGTCGGCCTGCTCATCTCCCGCCCGCTGGTCATCGACCGCGCTCTCGGAGATCTGTTCGCCTCCAAGGTGTTTCCGCGCATCACCGGTGACGACATCGCCATCGTGACCATGACGATCGTTCCGGTGGGCATCGTGTTCGCGGCGCTCACGGCGTACGGCACCCTGCGGTACTACGTGCGGGAGTAGCGGCGCACCACACGTAGGGGGTGCGGGAGTTCGAATGGGGGTCGCGCTGTCGGCGGAGATCCGTAGGATGGCGTGGGTGAGTTCCCCGGAGACGCTCGAGACGGTGGTCGACCAGCCCGGTGCGGGCACGAATTCCGATGCGGCGCACGAGGTTCTGCGCCGCGTGTTCGGGTACGAGAGCTTCCGGGGGCTACAGGCCGAGATCGTCGGACAGGTGGTCTCCGGCGGTGACGCGCTCGTCCTGATGCCCACCGGTGGCGGCAAATCGCTGTGCTATCAGATCCCGGCGCTGGTGCGGCCCGGTGTCGGCGTGGTGATCTCGCCGCTGATCGCGCTGATGCAGGACCAGGTCGACGCGCTCACCGCGCTCGGGGTCCGGGCCGGGTTCCTCAACTCGACCCAATTCCCCGACCAGCGGCGCGCGATGGAGGCGCAATTCGTCGCCGGTGAACTGGATGTGCTGTACCTCGCGCCCGAGCGGCTGCGCATCGACTCGACCCTGCAACTGCTGGACCGGGCGAAGGTGTCGGTGTTCGCCATCGACGAGGCGCACTGCGTCTCGCAGTGGGGCCACGATTTCCGGCCCGATTATCTGTCGCTGTCGGTCCTGCACGAGCGCTGGCCCGATGTGCCTCGCATCGCACTGACCGCGACCGCCACCGAGGCCACCCGCAAGGAGATCGCCGAGCGTCTCGATCTCACCGCCGCGAAGCATTTCGTCGCCGGATTCGACCGGCCCAACATCCAGTACCGCATCGAGCCGAAGAACCGGCCCGATCAGCAGCTGCTGAGCTTCATCAGCAGCGAGTATCCGGGCGAGGCGGGCATCGTCTACTGCCTGTCGCGCAATTCGGTGGAGAAGACCGCGGAGTTCCTCAGCCGCAACGGTGTCGAGGCGCTGCCGTATCACGCCGGGCTGGACGCGCGCATCCGCGCCGCGAACCAGGCGCGGTTCCTGCGCGAGGACGGTCTGGTCATGGTCGCCACCATCGCCTTCGGCATGGGCATCGACAAGCCCGACGTGCGTTTCGTCGCCCACCTCGATCTACCCAAGTCGGTCGAGGGTTACTACCAGGAGACGGGCCGCGCGGGGCGCGACGGACTGCCCTCTACCGCGTGGATGGTCTACGGCCTCAACGACGTGGTGCAGCAGCGCAAGCTGATCGACAACTCCGAGGGCGACGCCGCGCATCGCCGTCAGCTGCAACTGCACCTGGACGCCATGCTCGCGCTGTGCGAGACGGTGCAGTGCCGCCGCACCCAGCTGCTGGCGTACTTCGGCCAGCGCGGCGAGCCGTGCGGCAACTGCGACACCTGCCTGAATCCACCGGAGTCCTGGGACGGCACCGTCGCCGCGCAGAAGGTGCTCTCCACGGTGCTGCGGCTCAAGCGGGAGCGGGGGCAGAGTTTCGGCGCGGGCCACATCGCCGACATCCTGGTCGGCAAGTCCAACCCGAAGGTATTGCAGCACAACCACAACGAACTCAAGACCTTCGGCGTCGGTTCCGAGCTGCGCGACACCGAATGGCGCGGGGTGATCCGGCAGCTGCTCGCGCAGGCGCTGTTGGCCGTGCACGGCGAGTACGGTGTGCTCACTCTCACCGAGCCCAGCAACGAGGTGTTGTTCTCCGGGCACAAGGTGCTGTTGCGCCGCGAGCCGGAGCGGGTGAAGGCCGCGAAAGCCCCGCGCGCCAAGACATCCCGCATGGCCGCCGCCGACCTGCCGCCGGGCGACGCCGACCTGTTCGAGCGGCTGCGGGCCTGGCGCGCGGCGGTCGCCAAGGAGCAGGGCGTCCCGGCCTACGTCGTCTTCCACGATGCGACGCTGCGTGAGATCGCCGCGCGCAAACCGGCCGACCTCGCCGGACTCGGCGCGATCAGCGGCATCGGCGAGAACAAGCGGGCCAAGTACGGCGAGGGCGTGCTCGAGGTGGTGGCGGGCGATTCGGCGTCACCAGGTACCGCGAAGGCGGCGGAGTCTCCTGCCGATCGCGCGGTACCGGCCGCTGGTTCACCGACGAGCACACGGTCCCGTGCCCGCGGCGCTTCGTCGCAACGAACGTCGCCGGCGGGAGCGTCGGCCGACCGGCAGAATCCGCAGCCCGTGCGGGATCGCGAATCGCAGCCCGCGCAGGAGCACGAACCGCCGCCCGAGTGGGATCCCGAGCCGCCGTCGGACTGGGATTTCGAACCCCCGCCCGACGAAAGATTCTGAGCGCCGAGGCAACGCCTCGACCCGGGTCCGCGTTTATCCCGGCCCCGGATCTGGGTACCGTTCCGGTATGGCACTCGGTGACGACGACGCGGTCCACGGGGATGGTGTTTCCCCCAGTCGAAGTGCCTTCGCACCTTCGGAGAACACCGTCCGGATCGCGCCGTCGCAGCCGCAGGTGAGCGGGACCGCCTTGGCGGCCACGCCGCGGTGGCGTCGATTCCGGCGCCAGGCGCTGGGCCGCCCACGGGTCTCGACCATGGTGCTGGTGTCGGTGTGGTTCGCCGTGCTGGTCCTCTATTTGCAGGTCCGGCCGGGAGGATAGGGAGGTGCCGCCGGTGCCTGAGACACACCGACCGACATACCGACTGCCCGAAACGCTCGCGTTGCGCGGGCCGGCCGGATAACGTGCCGCCATGACGCACGACCAGGGTGGTGGCGATCGCTCCGATCAGTCCTCCGATTCCGGCTCGGGCTCCGGTTCCGGCGATGCGCCCGACGCCGCTCGGCCACAGGTCGGCCGAATCGCGGAAGGCACCGTCGAGACCGGTTGGCTGCGCCCGCACGCCCGCCGGGCGCTGGGCCGTCCGCGCGTATCCACGATCATCCTGATCGCGCTGTGGATCGCGGTGTTCATTCTCTACCTCCAGGTCCACACGTAGCGCGCGACGGAAATTCGCTCGCGCCGCGGAGTCCGGTTCTCTACCGTTGATCTCGGCCGCAACAAGGGGCGCACCGGAATCTCCGATCCGCGTCCCCCGTGTCGGTGCGGCCACGCCATTCAGGTTGGCGCAGACATCAAGTCTGTTGGGGTTCGATTCCTCTACCAGCGGTGCGTCCTGTCCGGTCGCATGCGGTGCCGCGGCCCTGCGGGCACTCCGTCACGACGGAGCGCGCCCCCGCCGCGTGCCGTGTCCGGGCAGGTCGTATCCGCGTGAATGTTCATGCGGGGGAAGGAGTTTCGTGATGTTCACGACCGTGATGGAGTGGCAGCGCACGCTGCTGTACCGCGACGGCAAGCTCGAGAAGGTGCTCGAGCCGGGCCGGCACCGCTACGACCAGCGCCGGTGCACGCTGGTCGCGGTCGACATGCGCCCGCGCCAGCTGCAGGTGTCGGGACAGGAACTCCTCACCCGCGACGGTTTGTCGCTGCGCGTCAGCTTCGCGGTGAACTGGGTGGTCACCGATCCGCTCGCGTTCACCACGGGCGCGCAGTACTCGGAGTCGGTGCTGTACGCGGCGGTCCAGGAGGCCGCGCGGGACAAGGTCGCCGCGCACACCCTCGACGAGCTGATCGCCGACCGCGGTCTGCTGGCGGGCGCCGACGAGGTGGCCGCGGCGGTCGCCGACCTCGGCATCCGGGTCTCGAGCGTGCGGGCCCGCGACCTGATGCTGCCGGGCGAACTGCGCAAGGCGGCGCTGGAGATCGTGCTCGCCAAGGAGCGCGGCCGGGCCGACCTGGAGCGCGCTCGCGCCGAGGCGGCCGCGCTGCGCTCGCTCGCCAACACCGCGCGCCTGCTGGAGGAGAACCCGTCGCTGCTGCGGCTGCGGACCCTTCAGGTCGCGTCGACCCCCGGCACCCAGGTGGTGCTCGACCCGCGGGAGCGGAGCTGAACACCGGATCGGGCGATGTCGTGCGTGCGCCGTGAGCGAACGCGCGGAATATTCGATTGCCCGCGGCCATTACTGTCTAACGCTATGAAGGAGCAGGGGCGAAAGGTGATCGCCACGAACCGCAAGGCGCGGCACAACTACACGATCCTGGAGACGTTCGAGGCCGGGGTCGCGCTGGTCGGTACCGAGGTGAAGAGCCTGCGTGAGGGTAAGGCGTCGCTGGTCGACGCCTATGCCACCATCGACGACGGCGAAGTGTGGCTGCGCGGTCTGCACATCCCCGAGTACGGGCACGGCACCTGGACCAACCATGCCCCGCGCCGCACTCGCAAGCTACTGCTGCACCGCCGCGAGATCGACAAACTCACCGGCAAGACCAAGGAGAGTTCGCAGACCTTGGTGCCGCTGTCGATGTACTTCTCCGACGGCAAGGTGAAGGTGGAGCTGGCGCTGGCCAAGGGCAAACAGGACTACGACAAGCGCCAGGACCTGGCCCGGCGCACCGCCGAGCGGGAGGTGACTCGCGAGCTGGGCAGGCGCATCAAGGGCATGCGGTGACCCGACCGCCCCGTCCGGTGGTGCGGATGGGGCGGGAATGTACGAGTGAGCGGCAATGTTATGATAGAGAGCCCGGCCACCAGCCGGGAAATCTGGATCGATGATCGAGACGGGGCTGAACGGTTTCGACTGCGTACGTCGATTCAGGGGAAGCGTGTCGGTGCAGGCAGGAGACCACCGTAAGCGTCGCTGTAACCCTATAAGCGCCGATTCTCATCAGCGCGACTACGCTCTCGCTGCCTAAGCAGTAGAGCGTGTCTGTCAGCCCGGGTTCGCCCTCGACCCGGTCACTGGCATCAGCTAGAGGGCTCTACCGTCCGCCTCGGTCGCGGAGGCGGACGGGACATCGCACAGCGACTGGGATCGTCATCTCGGCTTGTTCGCGTGACCGAGAGATCCGAGCAGAGACATAGCGAACTGCACACGGAGAAGCCCTGAAGAAGCGGCGGAGGACCCGGGTTCGATTCCCGGCAGCTCCACAAAGGCGAGCAGTCGCAGGTTGTCGGCCTGCGACTGCTCGCTTTTTCGTCGATGAGTTCGGGCCGGCCGGCGGACGTCCATCACTCCCCTCCTGTGGTGATGGACGTCGAGGGCGGTGTCACTTCCCTCCGCGCGGCCGTGGTACCGCTGCGTAGCGGCGGAAATGACGTTATGTGGTGCGGCCCAGCTGTTTTTATGGAAATCTGCACGATCGAGTATGAAAAAGTGCACGGTTGCGAGGTGACGTGAACGATCTTGATGTTGAGCTCGCGGGCTTCTCTTCCGAGGACACCGACCAGGACGAACGCCCGGGCGCGTGGCGAGGGTTCGTCACCGGTCTCCAAGGGGAGTTCAACTTCCACTTCCCCCGGCAAGAGGCGTTCACCGCGTCGAGCCGGGTCCAGCGCCAAGGCGCCCGAGTGATCGGCGAGTTCACCTCCACCCGCATGCGGTACGACCGGACCGCTCGTAACGCGGCGGCCGATGGAGATCCCAGCCTCAGGCTGGTACTACCGCTGCATGGTCATATCGGACTGAGCGCGGATGGCGAAACCGTGGACCTGGCGCCCGGCGAAGTCGGGGCCTTTCGCATGGACTTCGCAATGACCATGGAATACAACACCGGAATGGTCGGCATTATGGCGACTGTTCCCGATGGAGTACTGCCGCGGCGCCTCGCGGGCAAGGTGCCGCCGAACCTCGGGCAGCGGCCCATGGCCGCCATGCTCGCTTCCCATATACAGCAGTTGAACGCGCTGCGAGAGAGCATGACGTCTCTGCAGTTCATGCAGGGTACGGACTTGATGTATCAGATGCTCCGTTACGCCCTTGCCGAGGAGGAAGCGGACGCACGGGACGATTTGCTTCCGATTGCGATGAGAGCCCGGCGGTACGCTCGGGCATACTCGGATGATTCTGATTACTCTGTGCACTCGCTGGCCGCCGACTGTCATTGCTCTCTTCGGCAGCTGCACAAATCCCTCGGTGATATCGGACCGGGCGAGCTGCTGCGCACCATCAGGCTGGAAAAGGCATGGGACAGGTTGCGGGATCCGCTCTACAGGAATGTTCACGAGGTTGCCATGGCATCGGGCTTCAAGCACCTCATCACCTTTCATCAGGCGTTTCTCGGTCACTTCGGTATCACGCCGGGAAAAGTACGTGAAAATTATTCCCACCGGTGGAGATCCGGCACGGGCGTCGATGCATAGACTCAGGCCATATGGCGGTGTCGATGGATGCTTCGTGGCGGAACTGGCTGCAGCTGAATCTCGCGCGGGGGTGTTCCGTCGAGTCGGTGATCGAATCGATGGTCAGCGGTGGTTTCGACAAGGATGTGGCGTCCGCGGCGGTGCGGTCTTGTCTGGCGGGAGAGATTCCGGGTTCCTCGGGTTACCGGTACGACACGTGTCCGGTGTCGGCCGATCGGGTTGTTCATGCGCACGATCGCGCTATTCATTCGGTGGTGCGGCTGGAGCGTCCGCAGCTGATCCTGTTCGATGATGTGCTTTCCGCCGAGGAATGTGACGAGGTGATGGAGCTGTCGAAAGACAAACTGCGGCGGTCCACGATCATCGATTCCGACACCGGGCGTGCGGAGGTGATCAAGAATCGATCCAGCGAGGGTACCTTTTTCAAGCTGTGCGAGAACCCGTTGATCGAGCGGTTGGATCGGCGGATCTCGGCGTTGATGAATTGGCCGATGGAAAACGGTGAGGGTCTGCAGATCCTTCGATATGGAGTAGGCGGCGAATACCGTGCCCATTTCGACTACTTCCCGCCCGACCAGCCCGGCCACGTCTCCCATATCGCTCGCGGAGGCCAGCGCACGGCGACCCTCGTCGTCTATCTGAACGACGTGGAGAGCGGTGGTGAGACCGTCTTCACCGACGCCGGTGTCTCGGTTTCTCCCCGCAAGGGCCGTGCGGTCTATTTCCGATACTTCAACGATCTCGGGCAGCTCGACCCGGCGACGAAACATGCCGGGGCGCCGGTTCTCGCGGGCGAGAAATGGATCATGACCAAATGGATGCGTCGCTACAGCTACTCCGGTTGAGAGTCGCCGTAGGCGGCGGCTATTTCCTGTGAGCTGCTCCAGCGGGAGTAGGCGGGGGATTGGGGCCAGCCGGCCGGGGAGTCCTGCCATTCTTCCTGGCGGCCGTAGGGGAGGAGGTCTATGAGGGCGAAGGAGTGGCTCAGTTGTTCGGTGCCGCGGCCGTCGGTGTGCCAGGTGCGGTAGACGGTGTCGCGGTCGCGGAGAAACACATTGACGGCGAAGCCCGCGCCGGGTGGGGCGCCGACGTCGGTGCCGAAGGGGCTGTTCGCGGTGGAATACCACGGCATTTTGTTGCCTACCCGGCGCTTGTAGGCGAGGGCCTCGTCGATCGGGCCCTGGGTGACGACGACGAAACGGGCGTCGTAGTTGTTCAGGAACTCGAGCCGGGTGAATTGTGAGGTGAAGCCCGTGCAGCCGCCGCACTGCCATTTCTCGCCGGGGAACCACATGTGGTTGTAGACGATCAACTGTGATCTGCCGTCGAAGACGTCGGCCAACCGGACCGGGCCCGTCTCACCCTCCAGGGTGTATTCGGGCATTTCGACCATCGGCAGGCGGCGGCGCTGGGCGGCGATCGCGTCGAGTTCGCGGGTGGCGGCCTTTTCGCGTTTGCGCAGGGTGTCGAGTTCGCGCTGCCAGGCATCGGCGTCGACAACCGGCGGCAGTGCTCGGGTCGTGCTCATGGGTCCTCCTCTTCGCACATACTGCAAGGTGTAGGTGTAGACCCGGTGAGTCCACCGAATTCATCGGTGGCTCTTTGCGCCGCCACACGACAAGGAGCCGTTCACAATCCGACGGCCGCCGCCCGCAGTTTGGACATGACATCGGCGGTCGGCCATTTCCGGGCTTCGTAGCGGGGCGGGGCCATGCCGGGTACCGGGGTGAGGCCGGCGATGTCGGCGGCATCCGTGAAGGAGACCTCGAACAGGTGCACCGGCTCGTCGTGCCGGTCGACGCCGTAGATGCTGAGGTAATCCGCTTCGGGCAGCAGCCATTCCACGCCCTCGCCCCACACCGCGACCGTGCACGGGCCGTCGTCGCCGTCGACATAGCTCAGCGCTCCGACGTAGGCGGGGTCGAGATCGTAAGGGCCGTAGTCGAAGTCGCGCTCGTAGGTCTCGTTCAGCCAATGCGTCTGCAAGCCGTATTCGGTGACGGCCAGGCCGCAGCGGGCGCGGATCGCGGCGGGCAACTGCGGGTGCGGTCCCCCGTGATCGAACGGGACGATCCGATCGTGCTCGTCGAGGGTGTAGCCCTGCGGTGAAAGTGGCCGTGTCGCATCGCCGTAATGCTCCTCGACCATCTCGAAGACCTGGCCGAGGATTTCCGGATCGTCGGGCGCGACGATGAGCGTGTCGTAGTCGGGCATGAACGCGACCGGGCGATGTTCGGCCGTGCGATGGGTCGCCAGCCAGCCGGACAGCAGCGGCCAGGAGGCGACGTAGGCGTCGCCGTCGTCGACATAACGGACGAAAACTCCGGGCTCCTGCACCGGTGGAGTGATCTTCGCGAGATTCTCGTGCGCGGCCGCGAACAGCTCGTCGGGCGTGATTCCCCACTCCCGCAGGGTCGCTTCGAGAATGATCGAGCGGGCCGCGGGCTGATCGTAGGCGACCATCTCTCGCACGAACGGGAAAGCCGGGCGCGATACGGGGCGCATGTCCGGGGGTGCGTCGAGCCCGAAGGTGATGGGCCGCAGGATCGGCCGTAGTTGCGACCGCGCGTCGGGCCAGCCCGGGAGTTCGCCGGTGCTGTCGCGCAGCACGGTCACGAAGCGGACGATCGCCTCGTCGCGTTCCTGATCCGACAGCCCGCGGCTGTCCTGGAACAGATTGCCGAGATACAGCTGGGTGTCGTCGCTGAGTTGGATGGCGAATTCCGCCGGGTCGTACTGCGCGTGCGGATCGCCGAGATCGCTGATCTGCCGCAGCACGACCTGCGCGAACCTGTCGAACTCGTCATCGTCGAGAGAATTCACGGGGCGAGCCTAGCGGGGGTCCGGCAAGCGATGCACCGCAAGACTTTTCGCCCGTGGAAAGGGTCGTGCCGGTGCCGGAATTCGATCCGTAAACGCCGTGAAATCCTTTGTGCGGGAGAAGGATAAAGGCATTCTCGCGATGGACGGGTTGCCGACCGGCGCACAGCGCATCTCCGGCCCCGTGGCCCACCTCACACCAACTTGCAGTTTCTGAAAATTTTCAGTTTGTGCTAAATTTTTGGGGTGTCCGAGGGGAAGACCGCGGTGGGGCTGCGGGAGCAGAAGAAGCGGCAGACGCGGCTGGCCTTGTGCGTGGCGGCGCGGCGGCTGACGCTGGAGCGGGGGTTGGATGCCACCACCGCCGAGGATGTGGCGAAGGCGGTGGGGGTCTCGCCTCGGACGTTCTTCAACTATTACGAGACCAAGTTGGATGCGGTGGTCGGTCCGGTGGGGGAGATCGGCACGCCGGATACGCGCGAGCAGTTCGTCGCCGGTGGTCCTACGGGAGTGCTGATCGACGATCTCACGTGGCTGTACGCCTCCGGTTACGAGCCCGACAGTGAAGTGCGGGAAAGTGTTTCGCTGGTGGCGGAGATCATCAAGCAGGAGTCCCGGGTGCTGGCGGCGTTCGTGGCCGCCGGCGCGCGGTACGAGGAAGCGGTCGGGGAACTGCTCTCGGCGCGGAGGGGGGCGGATGTCTCGACCGAATTCGCGGCGCTCACAGCGCATCTCATGTCGGCGCTGAGCACCAGGGCGGCAATGTCGCTGGCCGACAACCCGGATCGCTCGCTGGCCGAAGCTCTGCACGATCAATGTGACCTCGCGGCCCGCTTGTTCGACAGCGGGCGACAGTAGAAGGAGACCGAACGATGACCACGACGGCCGACGCGTCGCCGCCCCCTATCGTCCTGACCCAGAAGCGGGTCTGGCTCATATTCTCCGCGTTGATCGCGGGCATGTTCCTGGCCAGCCTCGACCAGACCATCGTGGGCACCGCCATGCCGACCATCGTCGGCCAGCTCGGCGGTGTCTCCGAAATGGCTTGGACGGCAACGTCCTACCTGCTCGCCACCACGATCGTGATGCCGATCTACGGCAAGTTCGGCGACCTGTTCGGGCGTCGCTGGCTGTTCCTGTTCGCGATCGGGGTGTTCACCGCGGCGTCGGTCGGTGCGGCGCTGTCCACCGGATTCTGGGAATTCATCGTCTTCCGCGGCTTGCAGGGCGTCGGCGGTGGCGGACTGATGATCCTGGCGCAGGCCATCATCGCCGATGTGGTGCCCGCGAAGGATCGCGGCAAGTACATGGCGCCGATGGGAGCGGTCTTCGGCCTCACCTCGGTCGCCGGTCCGCTGCTCGGCGGGCTGTTCGCCGACCATCTCGGTTGGCAGTGGTGTTTCTGGATCAATGTGCCGGTCGGTCTCGCCGCCATGGCAATCGCCTTCCGCTACTTGAGCATTCCGAGTCATCGCCCGAAGACCAAGCCGGACTACCTCGGTGTCGTGCTGATGTCGTCGGCGACGGCGCTGCTGATCCTGATCACCGACTGGGGCGGCAAGCGGCACGCCTGGGACTCGCCGACGATCCTGTCGATGATCGCCGCGCTGGTGATCGTGGTGGCGGCGTTCATCGCGGTGGAGGCGCGCGCGGAGGAGCCGATGCTGCCGCTGTGGTTGTTCCGCAATCGCAGCTTCGTGCTGACCTCGGCGATCGGCCTGGTGGTCGGCCTGGTGATGTTCGCGGCGCTGGCGTTCCTGCCGACCTACCTCCAGATGGCCACCGGCGCTTCGGCTTCCGTGTCCGGCCTGCTGCTGATCCCGATGATGGTCGGCATGATGGCGACGCTGACCACCTCCATGGCCGCCATCACCCGCACCGGGCGCTACCGGATCTATCCGCCGGTGGGTGCGCTGATCATGGTCGTCGGCATGCTGTGGATGACGCGGCTGAACGCGGACACCTCGATGTGGGTGGTCGGCGCGATGCTGTTCGTGATGGGCGCCGGGCTGGGCCTGATCATGCAGGTCATCGTGCTCGTGGTGCAGAATGCGGTGCAGCCCAATCAGATCGGTACGGCGACCAGCGCCAACAACTACTTCCGGGAGATGGGCGGTGCGA
Source organism: Nocardia wallacei (assembly GCF_029868745.1). Taxonomy (GTDB): domain Bacteria; phylum Actinomycetota; class Actinomycetes; order Mycobacteriales; family Mycobacteriaceae; genus Nocardia; species Nocardia wallacei_B. The sequence continues at coordinate 23,313 of NZ_JARWOP010000174.1, forward strand.
TCGGCGTCGCGGTCTTCGGGTCGATCTTCACGCACCGGCTCACCGAGGGACTCACCGACGTGTTCCGCGAGCACTACCAGGAGGCGGCGCAGTCCGGCCTGCAGCCGGGAGCGCTGGTGCCCTCGGCGGTCAAGAACCTGCCGGAGGGCTTGCATGATGCGATCGTCGGCGCCTACGTCGATGCGCTGGTGCCGGGGTTCTGGTATCTGATTCCCGGTGCGGCCCTGGCCTTCCTGCTCGCGCTGTTCATACCGCACCTCACACTGTCCGACGAGGCCGGGATGGTCGCGCGCGGCGAAGCGGTGCTGGAGGAGGACGAGCAGAACAAGGCGCTCACCACTGAGCACTGAGTCGCACCGCATCACACGGGTCGGGCCCGCAGTCCGTCGAGGGCGAGTTCGACCAGCCGTCGCCAGTCGCCGCTGCCGGTGCGCACGGTCGCCGAGATCGCGCCGACCAGAAGGTAGACGTCGGCCGCCGAACAGTCGTCGCGTAATGTGCCCGCCTCGCGGTCCCGGCGGACGATGTCGTCGATGACCGCCTCGAGCCGCGTGCGCGTGGCTCCGCGCGGAGCGCTGCCGGGTGCGCGGCGAGCCGACTCGATGGCCGCGGACAGGCCGTGGTCGCCGGACAGCACCTCGCCGACGTGGTCGAGGTAGCGGACCAGCCCCTGCCCGGCGGGAGCGCGCTCGAGGCACTCGGTGCGGGCGAAGGACTCGATCTCGTCGAAACGCTGCTCGGCGGCCGCATCGATCAGCTCGGCGAGCGTGGGGAAGTGGCGGTAGACGGTACCGATACCGACCCCGGCCGCACGGGCGACCTCCGGCAGCTGCACCTGGGAACCCCGCTCCGCGAACAACATTCGCGCCGTCTCCAGAATGCGATCGCGGTTACGGGCCGCGTCGGCGCGCGGCCTGCGGGGGACTTCCGGTCTTGACACTCGCCCTTCCTCCCGGTCTAGACTTGAAACGGAATAGGATTCCGATTCCGTTTATTTTCATCGAGAGGTTAGCACGCGATGTCTCACGATCGATTCCTCTGCCTGGCCCGCGGCGACACCCGCCCCGGCCGGGTGGCGCTGCCGCCCGCGTTCGCGGTGAAGGCCACAACCGAGGACACCGAAGGGAGGTTCTCGCTGTTGGAGGTGTCCTTGGCGAGGGATATCCCACGGCACACCCACCACGTCGCCGACGAGGCGATCTACGTGCTGGACGGGGAACTCGGCGTCGACTTCGACGATCGGTCGTTCACTGCCGTCGCAGGTACGTTCGTGCTACTGCCGCACGGGATTCCGCACGCGTTGCGGTGTGTATCCGATCCGCCGCCGCGGGTGTTGCAGATCTCGTCGCCGGGCGGATGGGAGTGCTATCTGCAGGATCTGTTCGAGGCGGGGCCCGGGGTGCTGACCGACGGCGTCCTGGATCCGGTGAAGATCAACCCGATCGCCGCTCGCTACGACATCCGGTACGAGGAATAGCCCGAAGGCCCGGCGTGGGCCGGGCCTTCGACGTTGTGCCGGAGCGGTTTTCGCTCAGCGGGGCGCCATGCGGATGGCGCCGTCGAGACGAATGGTTTCGCCGTTGAGCATCGGGTTCTCGACGATGTGGCGGGCGAGGGCGGCGTACTCGGTGGGGTTGCCGAGCCGGGACGGGTGCGGGACCTGGGCGCCGAGGGATTCGATCGCCTCGTCGGGCAGGGTCGCGAACAGCGGGGTGTGGAACAGGCCGGGAGCGATGGTGTTCACGCGGATTTTCAGGCTCGACAGATCCCGCGCGATCGGCAGTGTCATGCCGACGATGCCGCCCTTGGAGGCGGAGTAGGCGGCCTGGCCGATCTGGCCGTCGAACGCGGCGACCGAGGCGGTGTTGATGATGACGCCGCGCTCCTCGCCGACCGGCTCGGTGGCCGAAATACGTTCGGCGGCAAGACGGATGACGTTGAAGGTGCCGATCAGGTTGACGTTGACGACCTTGGTGAAGTCGGCCAGCGGGAAGGCGCCCTTCTTGCTCACGGTCTTGATCGCATTGCCGATGCCGGCGCAGTTCACGGCGATCCGCAGTTCGCCGAGGCCCTGGGCGGCGTCGAGGGCGGCGGTGACCTGCTCCTCGTCGGTGACGTCGGCGGCGGCGAACACCACGCTCTCGCCGAGTTCCTTCGCGATGGCCTCGCCGTCGGAGGACGGCAGGTCGATGATGACCACCTTGGCGCCTTGGCCGTGCAGTTCTCGCACGGTCGCCAGGCCCAGCCCGGAGGCGCCGCCGGTCACCACCGCGACGGCGTTGTTGATCTGCATGAGACCTTCCCTTCTGTCTGCGTCCGCGCCAGATTAACCGGCAGCGCGCCGCTAAGTAAATAGCGATTCGCACCTGTCCGACGTAGATCGCACGTCTGGTAGACCATCGACGGTGCATCAACTGCGCAGGTGTGCGGACAAATATGACAGTCGTCAAGACGCGCGCCGGTGTGCTGATGTTCTGTCGAGTTCGCTTCTCTGTCCGATATCCCTCAACTGAAACATGTTACAGTTTCGGCGGGATCTCGCCAAACGCCGGCTGATTCGGTGGGCTCAGGCGTACAACTCGACGAAGCGCGCGAGCGAACGGTCGATGTCGCCCTTCAGCGCGCGGGCCACCCCCGCGCCGATCGGGCCGAACAGCGGTCGCCCGCCCAGCTCGATGTCGACGGTGACCTCCGACCCGTCGCCCTTCGGCGCCACCCGCAGCTCCAACCCGAACTTGGAGCCGCCCTTCCCGGAACCGCTGAGCACCAGCCGCTTCGGCGGTTCGGCCGTGCGCACGGTCCATCGCACGCGATTGCGCAGACCCTTCACCGACGCGATGCCGACCAGTTCGGTGCCGGGGGTCAGCTCCTCCGGAACACTGCCCCGCCACGCCTCGTGCATGAGCAACCACTGATCCAGCTCGCGCAGATCGGCCGCATGCGCCCACGCCCGATCGGGCGAGATCGGGACGTCGACCGATACCTTCAGATTAGCCACCCGTGCATGCTAACGATTCCGGCCGACCACGGCGTTCGCCCAGGCCACCGGGGCAGACAGAAAACAAAGGGCTACCGAATCGGCGCGGCCGGAATATCCTCGTGAGTAACCGGTCGAAAGTTGTCTCGAGGTCGCCGTGGCGTATCACGATCCACTCTCCACGCAACGCGACCCCGTCTCGGGATACGCGGCGGAGCTGGATGCCGCCGGTTTCCCCGGGGCCGGCGAGATCGGCAGCGGCGGCTTCGGCGTTGTCTACCGGTGTTTTCAACCGGCGCTGGAACGCACGGTGGCGGTCAAGGTGCTCACCGCGGACCTGGAATCGGAGAACTTGGAACGGTTCGTCCGCGAACAGCTGGCGATGGGCAAGGTGTCCGGTCATCCGCACATCGTGAGCGTTTTCGAGGTGGGGTCCACCGCGACGGGGCGGCCGTTCATCGTGATGCAGTATCAGCCGCACGGATCGCTGGACGCGCGGATTCAGGACTACGGGCCGCTCGAATGGCAGAACACGCTGCACGTGGGGGTGAAGATCGCGGGGGCGCTGGAGACCGCGCACCGGCTCGGCATGCTGCACCGGGACGTCAAGCCGGGCAACATCCTGCTCGACGAGTACGGCGAACCGCAACTGGCGGATTTCGGAATCGCCCGGCTCGCAGGCGGTTTCGTGACCACGGCGGGTAGCGTGACCGGCTCGCCCGCCTTCACTGCGCCGGAGGTGTTGCAGGGACACACGCCCGACGCCACCGCCGATGTGTACGGGCTGGCGGCCACCCTGTTCTGTGCCGCCACCGGGCACGCGGTGTTCGAGAGGCGTAGCGGCGAGCAGTTGGTGGCGCAATTCCTGCGCATCACCAAGCAGCCGACGCCTGATCTCGGCGCGGCCGGGCTGCCGCCGGATCTGACCGCGGTCATCGAGCGTTCCATGTCACGCGAGCGTCACGAAAGGCCTTCTACAGCTGAGGAATTCGGTCTCCTGCTGCGAGATGTGCAAGAGCGGCACGGCCTTCCGCCGGACGAACTCCCGATTCCGCTGCCGCCCGCGGAACCCGCGGGGCACCGGTCGGGCACGGTACTCACCGGTTCCGGACGCCGGCACACATCGCAACTGAACACCGCGCGCACGCCCACCCCGCCGGTGGCGGGGGGGGGGGGGGGGGGGGGCGGGGCCCCCGGGGGGGGCTTACCCCCCCCCCCTCCCCCCGGGCCGGCCCCCCCCCGCGGGGGGGGGGGCCCACCACGGCGCCGTCGATCGCGCGGCGCCGCGGCTTCACTCGTCCAGCGCCTACCGGTCGCGGTCCCGCGCCAAACCCGATGGTTCCCACCGTTATGTCTCCTTCAGTCAGCCCCGAAGTACGGCGTGCAGCTCTTGCAGCGAGCGCACCCCGATACCGCCGTTGATCGTTGCCTCGATACCCTGCACGGCCGCGGCCGCACCCTGCACCGTCGTAATACACGGAATGCTCACACCCACCGCTGCGCTGCGGATCTCGTATCCGTCGACGCGCGGCCCCGAATTGCCGTACGGGGTATTGAACACGATGTCGATCTCACCATCCTTGATGTGGTCGACGATCGTCGGCTCGTCCGACGGCCCCGGCTCGGAGTGCTTGCGCACCGGCTCGCACGGAATGCCGTTGCGCCGCAACATCTCCGCCGTGCCGTCCGTGGCGAGGATGCGGAAACCGAGGTCGTGCAGCCGCTTCACCGGGAACACCATCGCCCGCTTGTCGCGGTTGGCGATGGAGACGAACACGGTGCCCGAGACCGGCAGCGACCCGTAGGCCGCGGCCTGGCTCTTGGCGAAGGCGGTGCCGAAGTCGGCGTCGATGCCCATCACCTCGCCGGTGGACTTCATCTCCGGCGACAGCAGGGAGTCGATGCCGGTGCCGTCCGGGCGGCGGAACCGGTGGAACGGCAGCACCGCCTCCTTCACCGCGACCGGCGCGTCCAGCGGCGCGTGGCCGCCGTCGCCCTCGGCGGGCAGCATGCCCTCCTTGCGCAGCTCGGCGATGGTGGCGCCGAGCATGATCCGCGCCGCGGCCTTGGCCAGCGGCACCGCCGTGGCCTTGGAGACGAACGGAACCGTCCGGCTCGCACGGGGATTGGCCTCGAGCACGTACAGCACGTCGTCCTTGAGGGCGTACTGCACGTTGAGCAGGCCGCGCACGCCGATGCCCTTGGCCAGGGCCGTGGTGGAGCGGCGGACAGCCTCGATGTCGCTGCGGCCCAGGGTGATCGGCGGCAGCGCGCACGCCGAGTCGCCGGAGTGGATACCGGCCTCCTCGATGTGCTCCATCACGCCGCCCAGGTAGACCTCGTCGCCGTCGCACAGCGCGTCGACGTCGATCTCGATGGCGTCCTCCAGGAACCGATCGACCAGCACCGGGTGCTCCGGGCTCAGCTCGGTGGCACGGGAGATGTAGCCCTCCAGCGAGGTCTCGTCGTAGACGATCTCCATGCCGCGCCCGCCGAGCACGTAGGACGGGCGGACCAGCACCGGGTAACCGATCCCGGCGGCGATCTCCTTCGCCTGCGCGAAGGTGGTGGCCGTGCCGTACTTCGGCGCGGGCAGCCCGGCCGCGACCAGCACGTCACCGAACTCGCCGCGATCCTCGGCCAGGTCGATGGCCGCCGCGGAGGTGCCGACCACGGGCACGCCGGCGTCGGTCAGCCGCTGTGCCAGGCCGAGCGGCGTCTGGCCGCCCAGCTGCACGATCACGCCCGCGACCGTGCCGGACTCGCGTTCGGCGTGGTACACCTCGAGCACGTCCTCGAAGGTGAGCGGCTCGAAGTAGAGGCGGTCGGCGGTGTCGTAGTCGGTGGAGACGGTCTCCGGGTTGCAGTTGACCATCACCGTCTCGTACCCGGCCTCGGACAGGGTCTGGGCGGCGTGCACGCACGAGTAGTCGAACTCGATGCCCTGGCCGATGCGGTTCGGGCCGGAGCCGAGGATGATCACCTTGTCGCGTTCGGGCTGCGGCGCCACCTCGGACTCCGCCGCCGGGTCCAGCTCGTAGGCGGAGTAGTGGTACGGCGTCTTGGCCTCGAACTCCGCGGCGCAGGTGTCGACGGTCTTGTACACCGGGCGCACGCCGAGGCGGTGGCGCAGCTCCCGGACGCCGGTCTCACCGGCCAGTTCCGGGCGCAGGGCGGCGAGCTGGCGGTCGGACAGCCCGTAGTGCTTCGCCCGGCGCAGCAGCCGCTCGTCGAGGACCGGGGCGGCGAGAATGTCGATGCGCAGATCCACCAGGGCCGCGACCTCGGCGACGAACCACGGGTCGATCCCGGAGGCGGCGGCGACGTCCTCGATGCTCGCGCCCAGCCGCAGCGCCCGCTCGACCTGATAGATACGGCCCTCGGTGGGGGTCCGCAGATCTTCGAGAATCGCCGCGGGATCGGTCCATTCGCCGTCGGGCAGGGTCCAGAAGCCGGTGGCCTTGGTCTCCAGCGAGCGCAGCACCTTGCCCAGCGCCTCGGCGAAGTTGCGGCCCAGGCTCATCGCCTCGCCGACCGACTTCATGGTGGTGGTCAGCGTCGGATCGGCGCCGGGGAACTTCTCGAACGCGAACCGCGGCGCCTTGACGACCACGTAGTCGAGCGTGGGCTCGAAGCAGGCCGGGGTCTCCTTGGTGATGTCGTTGACGATCTCGTCGAGGGTGTAGCCGATGGCCAGCTTGGCGGCGATCTTGGCGATCGGGAAACCGGTCGCCTTGGAGGCCAGCGCCGATGACCGCGACACACGCGGGTTCATCTCGATGACGATCAGGCGGCCGTCGCTCGGGTCGATGGCGAACTGGATGTTGCAGCCGCCGGTGTCGACGCCGACCTCACGCAGAATAGCGATGCCGAGATCGCGCATCTTCTGGTATTCGCGGTCGGTGAGGGTCATCGCGGGCGCGACGGTCATCGAATCGCCGGTGTGCACGCCCATCGGGTCGACGTTCTCGATCGAACAGACCACCACGACATTGTCGCGGCCGTCGCGCATCAGCTCGAGCTCGAATTCCTTCCAGCCCAGGATGGATTCCTCGATGAGCACATTGGCCGTCGGGGACGCGGCGAGGCCGCCGCCGGCGATGCGGTCGAGGTCCGCGTCGTTGTAGGCCATGCCCGAGCCCAGCCCGCCCATGGTGAACGACGGCCGCACCACCACCGGAAAGCCCAGTTCCGCAACGGTTTCGCGGACCTCGTCCATGGTGTAGCAGACCTTGGAGCGCGCGGACTCGCCGCCCACCTTGGCGACGATGTCCTTGAACTTCTGCCGATCCTCACCGCGCTGGATGGCCTCGAAGTCGGCGCCGATCAGTTCCACGCCGTACTTCTCCAGCACCCCGCGCTCGTGCAGCGCGACGGCGGTGTTCAGCGCGGTCTGGCCGCCGAGCGTCGCCAGAATCGCGTCGGGCCGCTCCTTCTCGATGACCTTCTCGACGAATTCCGGCGTGATGGGCTCCACGTAGGTGGAGTCGGCGAACTCCGGGTCGGTCATGATGGTGGCCGGGTTGGAGTTGACCAGCGAGACCCGCAGGCCGTCGGCCCGCAGCACCCGGCACGCCTGGGTGCCCGAGTAGTCGAACTCGCAGGCCTGGCCGATCACGATCGGGCCCGAGCCGATCACCAGGATGTGGCGTAGATCCTCGCGGCGGGGCATCAGGCTCCTTCCATGAGACCGGCGAAACGGTCGAAGAGATAAGCGGCATCATGGGGCCCGGCGGCGGCTTCCGGGTGGTACTGCACGGAGAAGGCGCGGCCGTCCACCAGCCGCACACCCTCGACGGTGCCGTCGTTGGCGCAGGTGTGGCTGACCTCCGCGGCGCCGAACGGAGTGTCGAACCGCTCCCCGGCCTCGCCCTCCAGCGCGAACCCGTGGTTCTGCGCGGTGATGGAGATCTGCCCGGTGGCGTGGTCGACGACCGGCACGTTGATGCCGCGGTGGCCGAATTTCATCTTGTAGGTGCCCAGGCCCAGCGCGCGGCCCAGGATCTGGTTACCGAAGCAGATGCCGAACAACGGAATGCCTTCGCCCAGAACGGCTTTGGTGAGTTCCACGGCACCGTCCTGCGTGGCGGGGTCGCCGGGACCGTTGGACAGGAACACCCCATCCGCCTTCAGGTCCCTGATCCGGTCGAGCGTGACGCTCGACGGCGCCACGTGCACGCGCATCCCGCGCTCGGCGAACATGCGCGGCGTGTTGGTCTTGATCCCGAGGTCGACCGCGACCACGGTGAACCGGTGCTCGCCGGTGGGCTCGATCGTGTAGACGTCGTCGGTGCTGACCTCGCCGGCCAGGTCCGCGCCGAGCATCGAGGGCTGGCCGGTGACACGGCCCAGCAACTCGTCGACCGAGGCGTCGGCGGCCGGGCCGGAGAAGATGCCCGCCTTCATCGAGCCGCGGGTGCGCAGGTGACGGACCAGCGCGCGGGTGTCGATGCCCGCGATGCCGACCACGTTCTGGCGGCGCAGCTCCTCGGGCAGCGTGGTGGTGGCGCGCCAGTTGGACACCCGGCGCGACGGGTCGCGCACGGCGTACCCGGCCACCCAGATCCGCTTCGACTCGTCGTCCTCGTCGTTCCAGCCGGTGTTGCCGATCTGCGGTGCCGTCGCCACCACGATCTGCCGGTGGTAGCTCGGGTCGGTCAGCGTCTCCTGGTACCCCGTCATCGCGGTGCAGAACACCGCCTCGCCCAGCGTCTCGCCCTCGGCGCCGAAGGCCGAGCCGCGGAACACCCGGCCGTCCTCCAGCACCATCACCGCGTTGCTCACGTGTTCTCGTCTCCCGTCATCGTGCCGGTCGCGCCCTTCGTCCAGGCCGGATACACCGTCTTGTCGTCACCGCGGAACCCGGTGTCCACCTCGGTCCCGGTAGGCAGTGTCCAGCGAATTACCAGCACACCATCTTCCGTCATCACCTTGCCCGCGTGCCCGCGTTCGGTGCGAACCGCCGTGACGGATTCCTGCGGAATCCAGATCGCGGCCGCGCCGTCGCGCTCGAGCAGGATGCCCCGCTCGAACCGGGTCAGCTCCGCCGTGGCGCGGAAGCCCAGGTCGCCGACCGTGATCCGCTGGATCCAACTCGGCGCCAGGGTGCTGCCGAGGTAGAGACCCGTCGTGGGCTCCAGCAGTTGCGCCCCGAGGTCGGCGGGCACCGCGGGCAGTTCCCCGATCGAGGACGCCTGCCGCCGCGCCTTCCCCTGCCACGCCCGGTACATCAGCCACAGGCACAGCAGGAACAGCGCCAGAAACGCCAGCACCCACAGCGTTCGCTCCATCTAGGGTCTCCCCACCGCTTTGCCGTCGCGGGCGGTGATCCGGCCGCGCAGGAACGTCGCCGTCACCCGCGCGGGCAGGGTCATCGCCTCGTACGGCGTGTTCTTGGAAATGCTCGCGAGCTCCGTTGCCCGCACCGTCCACGAGGTGTCCGGGTCGACCAGCACCAGGTTTGCCGGTTCGCCGACCGCGAGCGGCCGGCCCTGATCGTCGAGGCCCGCGATCCGCGCGGGATTCTCGCTCAGCACGCGGGCGATGCCGCGCCAGTCCAGCAGGCCGGGCTCGAGCATCGTCTCGACCACGATCGACAGCGCGGTCTCCAGGCCGAGCATGCCGGGCCGGGCCGCGGCGAATTCGCAGCACTTGTCCTGCTCGGCGTGCGGGGCGTGGTCGGTGGCGACACAGTCGATCACGCCGTCGGCCAGCGCCTGCCGCAGCGCGGCCGCGTCGGACGCCTCGCGCAGCGGCGGATTCACCCGGTTCACCGCGTCGTAGGTCTCCAGTCGGGAGTCGTCCAGCAGCAGATGATGCGGGGTGACCTCGGCGGTGATCGAAATGCCTTGGCCCTTGGCCCATTTCAGCAACTCGACGGTGCCCGCGGTGGAGGCGTGGCAGATGTGCACGCGCGCGCCGGCGTCGCGGGCCAGCAGCGCGTCGCGGGCCACGATCGACTCCTCCGCGGCGCGCGGCCAGCCGGCCAGGCCGAGCCGGGCGGCGGTCGGGCCCTCGTGCGCCACCGCGCCGTCGGTCAGCCGCGGCTCCTCCGCGTGCTGGGCGATGAGCACGCCCAGGGAGTTGGCGTATTCCAGGGCGCGGCGCATGATCAGCGGGTCGTAGACGCAGTGGCCGTCGTCGGAGAAGATCCGGACGCCGGCCGCCCCCGCGGCCATGGTGCCCATCTCGGCCAGTTGCTTGCCGCGCAGGCCGACCGTGACCGCGCCGACCGGATACACGTCGACCAGGCCGATCTCCTGTCCGCGCCGCCACACGTGATCGGTGACCACGACGCTGTCGGCGACCGGGCTGGTGTTGGCCATCGCGAATACGGCGGTGTAGCCGCCCAACGCGGCGGCGGCGGATCCGGACTCGATGGTCTCGGTGTCCTCGCGGCCGGGCTCGCGCAGATGCGTGTGCAGGTCCACGAAGCCCGGCAGCAGGAACTGGCCGGTGCCGTCGATGGTCTCGGCGTCGACCACGCCCAGATCCGTCCCGATCTCCCGGATCTCGCCGTCGGCCAGCAGCACGTCCACCGGATCGCCCGCACCGTAGAGGCGCACGTTCTTGATCAGCACGTCGCTCCCGCTCACGCCACCGCCTCCCCTGCTCCGATCAGCAGGCGGAACAGCACCGCCATCCGCATATGCACTCCGTTGGTAACCTGTTGCAGCACAGCGGCTTTCGGTGAGTCCGCCACCGATGCCGCGATTTCCATGCCGCGCAGCATCGGTCCCGGGTGCAACACCACCGCATGGTCGTCGAGCAGTGCCATCCGCCGCTCGTTCAGTCCGTAGTTGATCGAGTACTCGCGTGCCGAGGGGAAGAATCCGCCGTTCATCCGTTCCGCCTGCACGCGAAGCATCATCACCGCGTCCGCGCCGGGCAGTTCGGCGTCCAGCGCATGCGAGACCCGTACCGGCCACCCGTCCACGCCGACGGGTAGCAGCGTGCGCGGCGCAACCAGCACCACGTCGGCACCGAGGATGCTCAGCAGGAACGCGTTCGAACGCGCGACCCGGCTGTGCAGGATGTCGCCCACGATCACGACACGCTTACCCTCCAGGGTACCGAGCCGCTGCCGCAGGGTCAGCGCATCCAGCAACGCCTGTGTGGGATGTTCGTGCATGCCGTCCCCGGCGTTGACCACCGCGGGCCCGGGACCGGCGAAACCGCCTGCGCCCGCGTTCATCTCACCGAACCAGCGGGCGATCTGATGGGCCGCGCCGGAGGCCGGGTGCCGCACGATCAGCGCGTCGGCGCCCGCGGCGTGCAGGGTGAGCGCGGTGTCGCGCAGCGATTCGCCCTTGGACACCGACGAACTCGACGCGCTCACGTTGATCACGTCGGCGCTCATCCACTTCCCCGCCACCTCGAACGACACCCGGGTGCGGGTGGAGTTCTCGAAGAAGACCGTCATCACGGTGCGCCCGCGCAGCGTCGGCAGCTTGCGCACCTCGCGGCCGAGCAGCGCCTGCTCGAAACGCTGGGCGTCGTCCAGCAGTTCGGTGGCCGCGGCCCGGTCCAGGTCGGTGACCGACAGCAGATGCCTCACTGCCCCGCCCCCTGATGCAGGTACACGCCGTCGTGGCCGTCGTGTTCGGTCAACAGCACGGAGATGTCCTCACTGCGGGAGGTGGGCACGTTCTTCCCGACGTAGTCGGCACGGATGGGCAGTTCGCGATGGCCGCGGTCGATCAGCACCGCCAGCTGCACCGCGCGCGGGCGGCCGAGATCGCGCAGGCCGTCGAGGGCCGATCGCACGCTGCGGCCGGAGAACAGGACGTCGTCGACGAGCACCACCAGCGTGTCCTCGATGCCGCCCTCGGGCACCGAGGTGCGCTCCAGTGGCCGGTGCGGCCGGTTGCGCAGGTCGTCGCGATAAAGGGTGATGTCCAGCGAACCCAGCGCCGGGCGCACGCCGGAGAATTCCTCGATCCGGTCGGTGAGCCGCGCGGCGAGAGTGGTTCCGCGAGTGGGGATTCCGATCAGCACCACCCGTGGCACATCGGGGTCCGCGGAGTCGAGGGCGGTCTTCTCGATGATCTGGTGGGCCATGCGCGCGATGGTCCGGCCCACATCCCGCGCCGACAGCAGCTCGCGCCCGGCGCGAACCCATTCGGGATCGTGCCGCTGCGAATACTCGGCAGCGTTCGACCTGGCCGCGCTGTCTTCGGGCACAGGCATGCCGACCTCCTTCCCCGCCTCGCAGGACGGTCCGTTAAAGGATGTCTTTCGAGCAGTGAGCCTAGCAGCGCACCCGCAAACGCCGGTCATCGGGGGTGCCGCTGTGAGCGCCACCACCTGCGCAGATGCCCGCGCATGGCGGTTCGCTCCACGCGCGGGAGTGGCGGCGGCGCGTCCGGCGAACACGGGGACAATCGTTCATACGGTGTATATCGGAACTGGAACCTGTGTCATGCTCGTGAGGTGAGCAACGATGCCGACTTCACCGAACCGCGCCGCCTCACCTTCCGCGGTGAGGGCGGAATCCGGCTGGCGGGCGACAGCTGGGGCCCGGACGACGGCCCCCTCGCGGTGTTCCTGCACGGCGGCGGGCAGACCCGCCACTCCTGGAAGGACTCCGGCGCGGCGCTGGCGAAGGTCGGGCTGCGCGCGGTGCTGCTGGACGCGCGCGGGCACGGCGAGAGCGACTGGGCGCCCGACGGCGACTACTCCCGCGAGGCCATGACGGCCGACCTGCTCGGCATCCTCGCCGAACTCGGCCGGCCCGCGATTCTGGTGGGCGCCAGCATGGGCGGGCTGACCAGCCTGCTGGCCACCGCCCGGCCGGGCAGCGAACGGATCGCCGGGCTGGTCCTGGTGGACGTGGTGCCGCGCCCGGAACACAAAGGGGTGGAACGGGTTCTGAAGTTCCTGAGCGGACACCCCGAGGGCTTCGCGACCCTCGACGAGGCGGCCGACGCCGTGGCCGAGTACCTGCCGCACCGCACCCGCCCGCGCACCACCGACGGCCTGCGCCGCAATCTCCGGCAGCGCGCGGACGGCCGCTGGTACTGGCACTGGGATCCGGCGATGATGTCCGGCCGCGGCGAGGACATCGAACTGCACACCTCGGTGCTCGAGGACGCGGCCCGGCAGCTGACGATGCCCGTGCTGCTGGTGCGCGGACGGCTCTCGGATGTGGTCAGCGAGCAAGGAGTGGCCGAGTTCCGGCGCCTGGTCCCGCATCTCGAGTACGTCGAGATCCGCGGCGCCGCCCATACCGCCGCCAGCGACGTGAACGATCAATTCACCGACGCCGTCGTCGATTTCGTGCGTGCCCACCAGCCCGGCGGCACCTGACCGCGGCGAATTCGGCTGCGCCGCACCGTGATTACTGCCGATAGGTGGCGAGGAAGCGGCCGATGCGCTCGATGATCGCCTCGAGTTCGTCGGCGTGCGGGAGCGTCACGATCCGGAAGTGGTCCGGGCGCGCCCAGCTGAATCCGGTGCCCTGCACGATGTGCAGCTTCTCCTGCAGCAGCAGGTCCAGCACGAAACGCTCGTCGTCGTGGATCGGATACATGTCGAGGTCGATGCGGGGGAAGGCGTAGAGCGCGCCCTTGGGCCGCACGCACGACACACCGGGAATGCTGTTGAGCGCCTCCCACGCGCGGTCGCGCTGCTCGCGCAGCCGGCCGCCGGGCAGAGTCAGGTCGTAGATGCTCTGATGGCCGCCCAGCGCCGCCTGAATCGCCTGTTGCGCAGGCACATTCGCGCACAGCCGGAGACCGGCGAGCATGGTCAGTCCCTCCAGATAGCTCTGCGCGTGCTGGGTCGGGCCCGAGACCACCAGCCAGCCGGAGCGAAATCCCGCGCAGCGGTAGGTCTTCGACAGGCCGGAGAACGTCAGGCACAGCAGGTCGGGCGCGAGCGCGGCGGTGGATACGTGCTCGAGGTCGTCGTACAGGACCTTGTCGTAGATCTCGTCGGAGAACACCACCAGGTGATGGCGGCGGGCGACCTCGAGCACCTGCCGCAGCACCTCGGGCGGGTACACCGCGCCGGTGGGATTGTTCGGGTTGATGACGACGATCGCGCGGGTGCGGTCGGTGATCTTCGCCTCGATGTCGGCGATGTCCGGGTACCAGTCCGCGGACTCGTCGCACACGTAGTGCACGGGGCGACCGCCGTTGAGAGTCGTCGCGGCGGTCCACAGCGGGAAATCCGGTGCGGGAACGAGGACTTCGTCTCCGGTCTCGAGGAGCGCCGTCATGGCCATCATGATCAGCTCGGAGACGCCGTTGCCGAGGAACACCTCCTCGACATCGACATCGGCCACGCCGAGGGTCTGGTAGTACTGCACCACCGCGCGCCGCGCCGACAGCAGACCCTTGGACGTGCAGTAGCCGCTGGACGCCGGCAGGTTGCGGACGATGTCCTGCAGGATCTCCGCGGGCGCCTCGAAACCGAACAGCAACGGGTTGCCGGTATTGAGCTTCACCACGTGGTGCCCCTCGGCCTCCAGCCGCGCCGCCTGCTCGGCCACCGGTCCGCGGATTTCGTACGAGACCCCCGACAGCTTGCTCGACTGCTTGACCTGCATGAACATCCCTTCTCGCAACGACTTCCGCACACTCTACTTGGAATCTCCAAGTATGCACTTGGTTTTTCCAAGCAGATGGCTAGAGTGGGATCGTGCCACGCCGAAGCTACGACCACTACTGCGCCGCGAGCCGAGCCCTGGATGTGGTGGGCGATCGCTGGAGCCTGCTGGTGGTCCGGGAACTGTGCCCGGGTCCGCGCCGCTACAGCGACCTGTTCGCCGATCTGCCCGGGATCAGCACCGATGTCCTCGCCGCCCGGCTCAAGGACCTCGAACGCGACGGCATTCTGACCCGCCAGCGCGTCGGACCGCGCGCGACGACCGCGGTCTACGAACTGACGCCCGCCGGTGCGGCGCTGCGGCCGGTGCTGGAGGCGCTGTCGGACTGGGGCACCGGGCTGCTCGGCGCACGCCGTCCCACCGACGCCGTGCGCGCGCACTGGTTCGCGCTGCCGATCGGCCGTGCCGTCGCCCAGCGCCTCACCGCCGGTACCGTCACCGTGCACATCGGCGAGACCGTGTTCCATCTCGTCGTCGACGACACCGGGATCACGCACCGCGACGGACCGGCCGCCGCACCCGATCTGGAATTGCGCCTGGACCTGGCGACCGCCACCGCCGTCGCCACGGGGTCGCGGTCGCTGGCGGAGGCGGCGCCGGAGGTCTCGTGGCCGTGAGTCACCGCGCGGGCGGCGCGATCGGGATCAGTCGCCGATCGCGTCGGTGCGCGTGTCCGGCCAGCTCACCGGCGAGGGACCGAACATGTTGTGCGCGTTGGTGATCACGCTGCGGGCCAGCGCGCGATTGCCGGTCGCGCCGATCACCGCGCCGAGTCCGACGGGCAGCGTCTTGCCGAACAGAAGCACACCGCGCTTGGCGATGAACTGCACGATGAAGCGCCGCGCCAGGGAGTTGTCGATGGAACGCACCACCGGCAGCTTGTCGGCGACCGCGCTCGCCCAGTCCTTGGCCGACTCACCGGCGCGCTTGCCCAGCAGTTCCGCGCCGCTCTCCCCGACGACGACTCCCACGACCAGCGCGCGCCGCTGCCGCGGCGACATCGACTCGAGGCCGTACAGCGCGCCCGTCGACAACGCGTAGAACGCCGAGGCCTCCAGGAAGAACGCCGATTCGACACCGCTGACCGCCAAGCCGATCAGCGTGCCGACGCCGGGGACCACGGCGCTGAGGCCCGCCGCCGTGCCGCTGGCCGTCACCAGCAGCAGGTAGCGCGACTCGAGGCCGCGCGCCAGATCTTCGGGCGAACGGCTCGGGTCACGGCGGCGCAGCCGTTCCACGTACCGCGTCGCCAGTGGCGCCTGCACTCCGGTACCACCGCGGAGCACCAGTTCGACCGATTTCTGTAACGCGCGCTCGAACATCCGGGAAACCCCTCTCGTCGGCTGGCCCGAGGATACGAGGAAGGGATACCCCGTATCGTGCACCGACACGGGTTCGCGGCACTCGGGGCCGGTTCGGGTACCGATGGCCCAGCTGCGGCAGGAGCCCCCGGGCTACCGGGGTGCCTCGGACTTAGGCTCGGCGGCAAGGTGTTTCGTGACGCTCGAGATGGCGGTGAGCACCGGTGGGCAGGAATCCAGCGCGGGAACGAAGGCGTCGAATCCGTGTTCCCCGTCGGGCACGTCGATCACCTCGACAGCCGCACCGGCCGCGGCGGCGCGGGCCTGGA
Organism: Nocardia wallacei; assembly: GCF_029868745.1. Lineage (GTDB taxonomy): Bacteria > Actinomycetota > Actinomycetes > Mycobacteriales > Mycobacteriaceae > Nocardia > Nocardia wallacei_B. The sequence goes on from NZ_JARWOP010000174.1 coordinate 39,531, forward strand.
AGCGGTCCACGGTGGCCTGGAATTCGGGTCGTTCCCGGCCGACGCGGGTGAGCACGATCGGACGACCGGGACGCACCAGGTCGCACGGCGCGGGGGTGTTCGACCCCGGATTCTGGTCTGCCAGCACGGGATACGTCAGCGCCACGCAGCGCAGCCACGGCGGCGATTCGGCCAGCCAGCCGCCGGTGAGCATGCCGCCGCCGGAGAAGGCCCAGATCGCCAGCCGGTCCCGGTCGGAGGCGGGCGCCTCGCGGATTCGATGCACCACGCCCTCGAGCCAGTGGGCGGTGGCCGTGAAGTCGGCGTTCGGCGGCCAGACCGTGCCCGGCGGCCACCCGTCGAGACCCTGATACCGCACGCCCACGACCGCCGCCGCCACTCCCGATCCGGCCATCAGGGTGGCATACCCGGCGAACAGCGGCGATTCCCGCGGCTGCATCCCGGCCGGCGCGGGCCCGTGCACGAGCACCACCGTCGGCAACGGTCCTGTCGCGGTCCCCGGTCGATAGAGATCGAACTCATCCTGCCGCCGCACCTCGACGGCCGCTGCTTCTGCCATGCCCTCAGTCTGCCTCGAGCCCCCTGGCCTCGAACCCCCGATGCCACAAGCAGTTTCGGCGTCCGAGTCGTCAGCAGCCGCGAACGTCGTGCGCCTACGGGCTGCCGCACCCGCACCGCTGCCCCCGCCCGCCGTCCGGCGGTGCTGGCCGACCAACCGGTGGCTCCGCCGGTCGGGCGGCACGGCCGGTCGCTCGGCACCGCCAGTCGGTGAGCGCCACCAGTTGGTCGCACTGGCGGTCGGCCAGCACCGCCGGTCGTGCAGCGCGGCCGGTCGTGCAGCGCGGCCGGTCGGGAACCGCAATGCGTCGGTACTCCGCTTTGGGAGCGGACGGTGGTGGGGGGCCGGTCGCGCCTAGGTCATTGGCGGGGAGGCGAATTTGTCGGCGACTTCGCGGGCGCGGCGGGCGGATTCGCGGGCGTGGTCGGCGATGTGGGTGGCCTCGGCGGCGTCTTCGGGGTAGCGGGCGGCGATGTCGTCGTACAGGCGGGCTGTCTCGTCCTCGGCGGTGGCGAGTTTGCGGGCCGCCGCGGCCAGGTCTTGCCGCAAGGCGTGCGGCCACTCCGGCGGTGTGCCGGTGGTGTGCGGGGTGGTCATATGGTCCATGCGGCGGCGGCTGTCGTCGACGGCACGCTCGATTTCGTTCTGTTCCCGTACTTCCCGGGCCGCGACGCGGTTCAGCGACACTTCGCCCCGGTCCAGGCGGGCGGCGCTGGTGGCCAGCTGGGCGCGAGCGCGGTCGATCAGCTCACGGCTCCGCGTGTCCGGGGGTTCCGCGGACCAGCCGACATTGTGGGCGCGCTCGTCCAGGGACTGCTGCCGGGCGTCCAACCGCTGTTCGCGCGCGTCGGCGGCGTCCTCGCGCAGGTTCGCGGTCTCCTCGCGGGCGTCCGCCGCGAACTCGCGCCGGTCGGCCAGCTCGTCGCGACGGTCGGCGTCGGCCTGCCGGCAGTCCGCTGTCTCCTCGCGGGCCGCCGCCTCGGCCTCACGCTCGCCCACCGCGGCCTCGCGCTCGGCGAGCGCGTGTTCCCAGCCTTCGAACCGCCGCGCGGGCCGGGAGGTGTTCTCGGCGGGCGAGTCGCTCTGGCTCGGCTCGGCCGATCCCGAGGGAGGCCGGTGCTGTTCAGCTGCCACACCTCAATCGTCCTCCCTCGCACGGCCGGGCGCATCGAACAACCAGCTGCCGACCGGTCGGTTGGTACCGGCAGGCCCCGGGCTAGACGACTTTGGCGTCGATCAGCAGAGTCCAGATCTCGCCCTGATCGACGACCTCGACACCGAGTTTCTCCGCCTTGGTCAGCTTGCTTTCGCCGACTCCCGCGCCGGTGATCAGCATGTCGGTGCTCGCCGAGACAGAGGACGCCGCCGTCGCGCCCGCCTTCTCGCACAGGCGCTGGAACGTCGGGCGGGCGACCTTCTCACCCGAGCGCGGGTCGCTGATCGCGCCCGTGATCACTACCGTCTTACCCGCGAGCGGCGCACCGGCCGCGACGACCGGCGGCAGGTCCTCCTCGCGCACGTCCAGGGAGACGCCCGCCTCGCGCAACCGCCGCAGTTCGGGGCGCAGGCGCGTGAGATGTTCGACCAGGGACGCGGCCACCTTCGGGCCGATGTCCTCCACGGCCACCAGCCGTTCCTCGCCCGCGTCGGCCACCTCCTCGAGCGAGCCGAATCCCGCGCGGGCCAGGCGGGCGGCGGTGCCGTCGGAGGCCATCGGAATCGCCAGGCCGATCAGCGCGCGGCGCAGGCCCACTCCGCGGCTGCCATCGATCGATTCGATCATGCGGGCGGCCGAGATTTCGCCGATGCGGTCGAACTCGAGCAGACGCTCCTTGGTCAGCGTGTAGAAGTCCGAAGGGCGTTCCAGTAGACCCGCCTCGGCCAGGCGTTCGATCCACACCTGCCCGATGGCGTCGATATCCGCTGCCGCCCGCGACGCCCAGTGGATCAGTCTCCGCACCGTCTGGGCGGGACAGGAAACGTTGGTACAGAACAACTCTCGACTGTTGCCCTGCTCGGTGACCGGCTGCGCGCACGACGGGCAGGCGGTGGGCGGCACGATCTCGCGCTCCTCGCCGGTGCGACGGGAGGCGTCGAGCACTCCGGCCACGAACGGGATGACATCGCCCGCGCGGCGCACCAGCACGGTGTCACCGATCTTGATGTCGCGGGCCCGGATCACTTCCTGGTTGGCCAGCGTGGCCCTCGTGACCGTCGTGCCGCCCACGAACACCGGCTCGAGCCAGGCGACCGGGACGACCTTGCCCGTCTTGCCCACATCCCAGACCACGTCGGCCAGCAATGTGGTCTTCTCCTCGGCGGCGAACTTGAACGCCAGCGCGCCGCGCGGCGAGTTCGACCGGGTCCCCGCCGCGGCGTAGGCATCGCGGTCGGCCAGTCGCAGTACCGCGCCGTCGAGGTCGTAGTCCAGCGCGTTGCGCCCCTGCTCGATCGCGGTGATCGCCGCCTGGGCCTGTTCGGCGTCGGCGCAGTGCCGCATCTGCGCACCGGCGATCCCCAGCGCCGCCAGCCCCTCCTCGAGATCGACCGCGGCGCTCCCGGCCGAGGTGTCGAGGTCGAAGCCGAAGAACCGCAGTCGCCGTTCGGCGACCGTGGCCGGGTCCTTCGCCCGCAGCGTGCCGGCCGCGGCGTTGCGCGGGTTGATCAGCGGCTTGTCCGGATGAGCGGTGTTGTAGGCGGCGAAGGTCGATCGCAGCATCACCGCCTCGCCCCGCACCTCCACCCGCGCCGGGACGTCGATCCGCTCGGGCACACCGTCGACCAGCGCGCGGACCAGCATGGTCACGTCGTCGCCGGTGGTGCCGTCGCCGCGGGTCACCGCCCGCGTCAGCCGCCCGTCCTCGTAGACCAGGGCCAGGGACAATCCGTCGAGCTTAGGCATCACGACCACCGACTGGCCGGGAAAGCGGTCGAAGAACGCCGCGACCTGCTCCGGCTTGGTCGCCTTCTCCAGCGACAACATCGGGCGCGAGTGCCGGATCGGGGCGTGCAGCACCGCCGGCGCGCCGACCTGCTCCAGCGGATTCGGGTCCGGCGCCAGCTCCGGGTGCGACTCGATCAGGCCGCGCAGCTCGTCCTCGATGGCGTCGTACTCGGCGTCGGCCACCAGCGGCGAGCCCTGATAGTAGGCCTCGCGCAGCGCCACGATGCGGTCCGCGAGTTCCTCGATACGTTCCCCAGCTTCCACAGCCGTTGACGCTACCGAAACCCACTGACATCCAGCACAAACGGCACTCCGCGGAGCGTCGATCCGCGCATCCGCGGGCCGGTTCTCCTGTCACTTTCAGCATATAGCGGGCAGGGGGGCTTGCGGCAAGGCACCGGTGGTGCCCCAGAATGGCCCGGCCGGAAGCCCTGACCTGCGAAAATGGGAGTTGCGAAAGTGCGTGTGCTGTTGACGACGTGGGGGTCGCGCGGGGACGTCGAACCGCTGGCGGGGCTCGCGGTGGCGTTGCGGGAACTGGGCGCGGAGGCGCGGGTGTGCGCGCCGCCGGACGAGGAGTTCGCGAGCTTGCTCGAGCGGGCCGGTGTGCCGTTGGTGCCACTAGGCCCGCCGGTGCATTCGATCGTCGCCAACCCGGCGCCGCCGACGGCGCAGGACGCGTTCCGGCTCGCTCCCGCCCTGGTCGCGGCCCGGTTCGAGACGCTCACCGTGGCGGCCGAGGGCTGTGACGCGCTGCTGGTGACCGGCCTGATGCCGGCGGGTGCCCGGGACGTCGCCGAGAAACTCGGCATCCACTACGTGCTCGCGTGCTTCCACCTGCTCGGGTTGCCGTCACGGGATTTCCCGCCGGGGCGACGCCCGGGCACGCCGTCCCCGCAGGACGAGACCGACAATCGCGTGCTGTGGGAACAGGACGCCCAGCGGGTGAACGCCCTGTACGGCGAGGCGCTCAACAGCCACCGGGCGGAGATCGGCCTGCCGCCGGTCGACAACGTCCGCGACCACGTTCTCACCGACCGGCCCTGGCTCGCGGCGGATGCGACGCTGTGCCCGTCGCAGGGCCGGACGGACCTCGATGTCGTGCAGACCGGGGCCTGGATCCTGCCCGACGATCGGCCGCTCCCGGACGAGCTGACCGCGTTCCTGGACGCGGGCGCGCCACCGGTGTACGTGGGGTTCGGCAGCATGGCGGCGTATGTCCCGAAGGACATCGCCCGGGTGGCGATCGAGGCGGTCCGCGCCCAGGGTCGCCGCGTCGTCCTCGCCCGCGGCTGGGCCGACCTCGCTCCGGTCGACGATGCCGACGACTGCTTCGCCGTCGGCGAGGTCAACCAGCAGGCGCTGTTCGGCAGGATGGCCGCCGTCAGGCATCCCGGCGGCGCGGGCCCCCCCCGGGCGGCGGCGCGCGCCGGCGCGCCCCAGGTGGTCGTACCCCGGATCGCGGACCAGCCGTCCTGGGCCGCACGCGTCGCGGAGCTGGGAATCGGTGCGGCACACCACAACTCGGCACCGACCGTCGAATCCCTGTCCGCCGCACTCGGCACGGCACTCACCCCCGAAACCCGAACGCGGGCCCGGACCGTGGCGGAAACGGTCCGGACCGACGGGGCATCGGTAGCCGCCGAATTGCTCCTCGAGGAAGCCGCCCGCAACCGCCGCGCTTGAACATATGTTCGATAGTACGTAGATTCGAACGCATGTCTACACCGCTGCAGGGTTCGCTACTGGACGGATTCGGGGAGACCGACCTCGGGTCGCTGCACGGGCTGCGTCGCACGATGCTGGGTCAGGGAGCCTGGGTCGATGTGCTGCCGGGCTGGCTGCGCGGGGCCGACGAGCTGTTCCAGGCACTCGTTACCCGGGTGCCCTGGCGGGCCGACCGGCGCCAGATGTACGACCGGGTGGTGGACGTCCCGCGGCTGCTGCGCTTCTACGGCGAGTCCGAGACGCTGCCCGACCCGGTCCTGGACCGCGCCCGCGACGCGCTGAGCGCCCACTACCTCGGCGAACTCGGCGAGCCGTTCCGCACCGCGGGGCTGTGCTACTACCGCGACGGCGACGACAGCGTCGCCTGGCACGGCGATACGTCCGGGCGCGGCGCGACACACGACACGATGGTGGCCATCGTGTCGGTCGGCGCGGCGCGAGCGCTGCAGCTGCGCCCGCGCGGAGGCGGCGCGAGCGTGCGCTACCAGCTCGGCCACGGCGATCTCATCGTGATGGGCGGGTCCTGCCAGCGCACGTGGGAGCATGCGGTACCCAAGACCCGGCGCCCGGTGGGGCCGCGCATCAGCATCCAATTCCGGCCGCGCGGCGTGCGGTAGCCACCCGGAGTTCAACTGGCGTCCGCCGCGGCGCAAGGGATCGATAAGTGTATCCGTCGGACCAGCCCGATACATTGGCTTCATGAATACTGTTGGGGCGGGAATCCTCTCGGTGATGCCGCTGCACACGATCTCCGATGTGCACGGGGAGGTCGGGCTGCGCCGGCGCATGGAACTCGAGACCGAGAAACTGCCGGAGCCCGAACGGGTTACGGCGGCCCTGCGCCTGGCCTCGGACCTGCACCGGGACGACCGATACGGCCGCGAGCCCTACGTCAGTCACCTGCTGCGCGTGGCGATTCGCATCGTCAGTCACTACGAGGTCCGCGACACCGACGTGGTGATTGCCGGCCTGCTGCACGACGCGGTCGAGGACCACGGGCGCGAATTGGCCGGCGCCCGAACGGGTTCGGTGCCCGACGCCGCGCTCACCGCGATCGCCGAGGATTTCGGCGCCCGGGTGGCGACGCTGGTCGCCGCCGTCACCAACCCGCCGTTCGATCCGGCGATGGACCGGCACACGCAATACCGCGAGCACGTCTCCAGCAGTCTGGCCCGCAATCCCTGGGCGCGGGTGGTGAAGATTTCCGACTTCACCGACAACGGCGTCGGCATCCTGTACGCCACCGGTCCCGTCATGCACAAGCTGGCCACCAAGTACCGCCCGCTGACCGCGGTCTACCGCGAGCTGGTGACGCGCGCCGACACGCCCCTGGCCGACCACGTGAAGGACCACATTCTCGACCAGCTGGACCGCGCCGACGAGAGATTCGACGCCATCCTCGACCGCGGCTGACCGCGCCCGGCTCGGGTCAGGGGTGGTCGCGGCGCAGCACGAAGAAGTACGGGTCGGTCATGCCGCGAAGATCCATCACGCCCAGCAGGGTCTCGTCGTCGACCAGGCGGAAGACGTCGATGATCGGCAGGTCGTCGTAGATCATCGCGGCGCTGACCTTGCCGCGGAACTCCAGGTCGCGCAGGCGGGCGCGCGGCGTCGGCGTACGCAGCACCGGACGCAGCACGGGCAGTAGCCGGCGCACCGCGCGGATTCCGGCCAGGGGCACCCGGCCTACCAGCCCCAGCGGGACCCGGCGCGGGTCGACCGGGAACAGCGCACCCGCCGCGGTCGCGAACACCAACGGCTGCACATCGTCGGGGCCGTCGAATTGCTTTCCGTACCAACCGGATTCGACCAGAGCACCCGCCCACGGATGCCCGGTGTCCAGTTCGTCCCCCCGCCAGCGACCGGTCGTGACCTCGTCCACTCGGACCGTCGGCAGGCTGTCGTACAGCTCCCAGGCCTGTCCGGGCGTGCAGCCGCCCCGGCTCAGCTCGCGCAACCGCACCGCGGGCGTGTCGACGTCTGCCATCCCGTCCTCCTCGACCTCGAGAGCAATAGATGCTTCCGGCCTCACACTATCTCAGGCCGCTCGGGCGGAGCGCCGTGACCGAGGCCACGTCCGGAACCACTGGACCTCGAGTGCGCTCGAGGGACCAGCATTACCGGCACGAGCGGTCGATCCGCTCGGCAACCCGGGCTCCGAGGTCCGGGCGCGCGCCCCCGCCGGCCCACGTACACCCACGGCGGGGGCGCACTCGTCTTCGGCTCACCCTCGCGCTCCGCGACTAGGCTGGCCGTGTGCAGACCAGCCTTCTCCCGCACGTGGCCGCCGCCAACGACCTCACCCGCCGCTGGTGCGACGCGGCGGGCACCGGTGATTTCGTGCTCTCCGGATGTGGCGTGTGGCCGCTACTCGGCGTGCTGGCGACGGCGGCGAACGAGCCGGCCCGCGCGGAACTGGCCGCGGCCGTGGGACTTTCGGCCGAGGACGCACAGGAATCGGCACTCCGGCTGCTCGCGGAACTGACCGCGGCGGAGACCGTCTCGGGTGCGCTCGGGGTCTGGGTTCGCCAGGATGTCGAATTGCGGGAGCAGTGGGCGCGGTCGCTACCCGAGGGCGTCGTCGGCAAGCTCACCGGGCAATCGGCGCTCGATGCCTGGGCCGACCGGCACACCGGCGGGCTGATCGACCGGTTCCCGCTCTCGATCAATGCCGATACGCTGCTCGTTCTCGCCACCGCGATCGTCGCTCGCACGTCGTGGCTGCAGCCGTTCCACGACGATGTGCTGGAACCGGCGACCGGACCATGGCGGGGGCACCGCGGTCCGGGGCTGTCCCGATACTCGCGCGAACTCGGCGACGTCGTCCTGCTCGACGCGACCGAACCGGTGACGCGCGTCGTGGTGCGCGGGATCCGAGACCTGGACGTGCACCTGCTGCTGGGCGAGGGCACACCCGGGGAGATTCTGGGCGCCGGGCTCGGTGCGCTGGACGGGTCGGTGGCGGTGCGGACCCACCTACCGGTCGGCACCTCGGGGCCGGGCCTGACGGTGCGGGAAACCCGCGCGGTGGCGGATACGCTGCGAATTCAGGTGCCGCCGTTCCTGATCCGTTCCGGTCACAATCTGCTCGCACGGAGCGAGCTGTTCGGACTGGGCGCCGCGTCCGACAGAAGCCAGGACCGCTTTCCGGCCATCTCCGACACGCCGCTCTACCTCGCGGACGCCGCGCAGGACGCGCTCGCCAGGTTCACCCGCGAGGGATTCGAGGCCGCCGCCGTGACCGCTGTCGCCCTGGCCCGGGCCGCCGCCGCGCCACGCCCGCGCCGCGTTCTCGAGATCACGGCGACCTTCGACCGGCCGTTCGGGTTCCTCGCGGTGCATCGGCCGACCGGACTGGTGATCGTCGCGGGATGGGTCGCGCAGCCGCCGCTGTGACGACCGGGATCGCTCAGCCGGTGATATTCCATTCGTAGACGGTCAGCTCGGATGCGCCCGTCGTGTGAATGGGGTCGGTGTGGACCAATTCCCGTGCCGCATCGAGACTTTCGGCGAGGAGCACATAGGCGCCACCCGAGCCGTCGGTGAAGCCGCCGCTGCAGTCCAGCTGCCCGGCGGCACGGAGTCCGGCCAGCCAGTCGCGGTGCGGGTCCGCGACGGCGTCGTCCCAGCGGGCGGTGCGCATGGCCAGTACGAGGTACTTGCGCACTAGGCGTCGCCGTCCGGCCGGGACCGGGTCGCCGCCGCGGCGGCGCGGACCTGCGGCGCCACCTGGACCACCTGCCCGAGCACGCCGTTGACGAAGCTCGGCGAATCGTCGGTGGACAGTTCCTTGGCGAGTTCCACGGCCTCGTCCACGGCCACCACCGGCGGCACATCGGTGGCGTGGAACAACTCCCACACCGCCACTCGCAGGATGGCGCGGTCCACGGCGGGCAGCCGTTCCAGCGTCCAGTCCTGCAGGTAGGACTCGATGGTGCCGTCCACCCGGTCGAGATCATCGGCGACGCCCTCGACCAAGGTGCCCGTGTACGGGTTCACCGGTGCGACCGACTCGTCGCCCACGGCCAGCTGCGCGCGCTCGGCGAGCAGATCGGCCGGGTCGATGTCGCGGGCCTCGGCCTCGAACAGCAGGTCCACCGCCCGGCGGCGAGCCTTGTGCCGGGCGCCCAGCTTCTTGTACGAGGACTTCCGGTCTCCGGCCTGATCGGTCACAGTCACCAGGCTAGGCGTTCACGCGGCCGAGGTAGCCACCGTCGCGGGTATCGATCTTCAGCTTGTCGCCGGTGTTGACGAACAGCGGCACCTGCACCTCGGCGCCGGTCTCCACGGTGGCGGGCTTGGTGCCGGCGCTGGACCGGTCGCCCTGCAGGCCCGGTTCGGTGTGGGTGACCGAGAGTTCGACGGTGACCGGGAGTTCCACGTAGAGCACCTCGCCGTCGTGCATGGCGACCTGCACCGGCATGTTCTCCAGCAGGAACTTGGCGCTGTTGCCGAGGGTCTGCTCGCCGATCTGGATCTGGTCGTAGGTGTCGCCGTCCATGAAGATGTAGTCCGACCCGTCGTGGTACAGGTAGGTCATATCGCGCCGGTCGACGGTGGCGACCTCGACCTTCACACCGGCGTTCCAGGTCTTGTCGACCACCTTGCCGGACACGACGTTCTTCAGCTTCGTCCGCACGAACGCCGGCCCCTTGCCCGGCTTGACATGCTGGAATTCGACGATCTGCTGCAGATTGCCGTCGATTTTCAGCACGAGGCCGTTCTTGAAGTCGCTGGTGTCCGCCACTGTCCTCGGATCTCCTTGTTTGTTCGAACGCAGTCGGTCGACCGTGATCAGTCGACCACGGTCAGGTCTTTGGTGGTCAGGGTGAGCAGTTCGGGACGCCCCTCGCGAACCACGAGCGTATCCTCGATCCGGACACCGCCGCGGCCGGGGAAGTACACACCTGGCTCGACGGTCACCGCCATGCCTTCGAGCAGTGTACCCGTGCCGGTTTTGGCGATTCCGGGTGCTTCGTGGATCTGCAGGCCGACGCCGTGGCCCAATCCGTGCACGAAAAGCTCGCCGTGGCCCGCGTCCTCGATCACCGTGCGGGCGGCGCAGTCCACCTCGCCGCATCCGGTCCCCGGTTTCAGCGCCTCTCGCCCGGCGCGCTGAGATGCCCGCACCAGCTCGTATACCTCGCGCTGCCAGTCGGCCGGTTCGCCGAGCACCAGGGTGCGGGTCATGTCGGAGTGGTAGCCGCCGACCACCGCGCCGAAATCGAACTTCACGAAATCGCCCGCCGCGAGCACCGCATCGGTCGGGCGGTGGTGTGGCACGGCCGAATTCGCGCCGGCGGCGACGATCGTCTCGAACGATACGGCCGCGGCGCCGTGCTCGAACATCAGCCATTCCAGCTCGCGCGCCACCTGCCGCTCGGTGCGGCCCGGGCGCAGGCCGCCGCGCTCGAGCAGGCTCGCCAGCGCGGAATCGGCGGCGGCGCAGGCCGCGCGCAGTTGCTCGACCTCGTAGTCGTCCTTCACCATGCGCAGCTGCTCGACCAGGCCACGGGTCGGCACCAGCTGCAATCCGGTGCCCTGTTCGACGAACGCGTGATGCTGGTCGACGGTCACGACATGGCTTTCGAAGCCGACCCGGCCGGTCTGCCACTCCCCCGCGATCTCGATTGTGCGGCGGGCGCTGGCGCGGGCGATCTCGGCCCGCAGGTCCGGCACCTGCTCGCCGACCTGGGTGGCGTAGCGGCCGTCGGTGCAGATCACGGTGCGGTCCTCGGCGCCGTCCCAGGAGTCGACCAGCAGTGCGGCATTGGATCCGGTGAAGCCCGTGAGGTACCTGATGTTGATCAGGTCGGTCACCAGGAGGGCGTCGACGCCGTTCTCCACCAACAGGTTCCGCAACGCGGCCCGGCGAGCCGCGTGGTCGGGGCGCCTCGCGTCGTGATCAGCAGACATGATTCCCACGCTACCGCTGCCGGTGCGCGCGTTCCCCGCTTACCCACGGGCCGGTCATCGGCGGACAATCGGGCGGTACCTGGGCGAACGGGCCGCGGGACCGGGGATGGGGTGCACCGGTTGTTCACATGCGTTGGGGTTATCCACATTTCGCGTTCGGCCATTCCGCTCGCTCGCCGTCCGGGCAACGATGGTCGGTATGACAGCCATCGCCTTCGTAGTCCTCGCCACGTGGTGCGCGGCGCTGAGTGTCGTGGATCTGCGCGAGCGGCGGCTGCCGAATCCCTTGACCGGCCTCGGCGCTGCGGCGGTCCTCGGCTATGCGCTGGCGACCGACCAGCTGCGCGCCGCCGTCACGGGCGCCCTGCTGCTGACCGTCCCGTACCTGGCGGTACATCTCGTCGCGCCCGCTGCCTTCGGAGCGGGTGACGTGAAGCTGGCTCTGGGTCTCGGAGCAGCCGCGGCCTGTGGCGGCGGGCAGGCGTGGAGCTGGGCCGCCGTGGCAGCGCCGCTGCTCACCGCACTCGCCGGCGTCGTGACCTACTTGCATCATCGAATTCGCGGCTCGCCCTGGAATCGTGCTCTCCCCCACGGCCCTTCGATGTGCGTATCGACCCTGCTCGCCCTCGTCCTCACGTGAATCAGCGCCGGGCACACACACCACCCGCGCTACGAATTCGACCTTGGCGCGCCACAGCGGTGCACTCCGGACGGCCATGGCGAATCGGGGTTGCCCGGAATGAGCTGTGTGTAGTCGCCAGGGGCAGGGCCGTGGATTCCAACGGTCCGGACAGTGCCGATCGGGGGTGGCCTAGGGGCTTTTCGGAGATGGCGGAGAGCGCGCATTATCGGAGGTAGTCACCTCGGCTCGGGTGTGGCGTGCGGCCACCGGCGCGGCCGGTGCGGGCCGGATGTCCGGGTAACGGTGCTGACGTGGAAAGATGGACGGCGTGTTGCGCTGGATTACTGCTGGTGAGTCTCATGGTCCCGCTCTCGTCGCGATCCTCGAGGGGATGGTGGCCGGGGTGGAGGTGACCTCCGCCGATATTGCCGCGCAACTGGCGCGTCGCCGGCTCGGGTACGGGCGCGGGGCGCGGATGAAGTTCGAGGCCGACAAGGTCACCGTGATCGGCGGTGTCCGGCACGGGCGCACCATGGGCGGACCGGTCGCGATCGAGATCGCGAATTCCGAATGGCCCAAGTGGACGCAGGTCATGTCCGCCGATCCGGTGGACGAGGCGGAACTGGCCGAACTGGCCCGCAACGCCCCGCTCACCCGGCCGCGCCCCGGCCACGCCGACTACTCCGGCATGCTCAAGTACGGCTTCGACGACGCACGCAATGTGCTGGAGCGCGCCAGCGCCCGCGAGACCGCCGCCCGGGTTGCCGCCGGCACCGTGGCGCGCCAGTTCCTGCGCCAGGCCCTCGGCGTGGAGGTCGTCTCGCACGTGGTGTCGATCGGCACCGCCCGGGCCACGGCCGGTCTGGTGCCGACGGCCGCCGACCTCGCCGCCGTCGACGAGAGCCCGGTGCGCGCCTTCGACAAGGACGCGGAGGCGGCGATGATCGCCGAGATCGAGGCCGCCAAGAAGGACGGTGACACGCTCGGCGGCGTCGTGGAGGTGGTCGTGGACGGCCTGCCGGTCGGGCTGGGCTCGTTCATCAGCGGCGCGGACCGGCTGGACGCGCGCCTGGCCGCGGCGCTGATGGGGATTCAGGCCATCAAGGGCGTCGAGGTCGGCGACGGGTTCGAGACCGCGCGCCGCCGCGGCAGCCAGGCTCACGACGAGATGCGGCCCGGCCCGGATGGCGTGCTGCGTTCGACCAACCGCGCGGGCGGGCTCGAGGGCGGCATGACCAACGGCGAGCCGCTGCGCGTGCGCGCCGCGATGAAGCCGATCTCGACCGTGCCGCGCGCGCTGTCCACCGTGGACATGACCACCGGCGACGAGGCCGTCGCCATCCATCAGCGCTCGGACGTGTGCGCGGTGCCCGCCGCCGGTGTGGTCGCCGAGGCCATGGTCGCGCTGGTCGTGGCCCAGGCGGCGCTGGAGAAGTTCGGCGGCGACTCGCTGCCCGAGACCGTCGACAACATCACCAGCTACCTGAAGCGGATCAGCGCGCGCCCGCATGTCCCGGGCGCCGTCCCCTCGTGATCGTGCAGACCGATCCGCGCCACCCGTGTGTGGTGCTGATCGGCCCGCCCGGTGCCGGGAAGTCGACGATCGGCCGCAAGCTCGCGCGTGAACTGGGCGTCGAACTGTACGACACGGACGCCGGTATCGAGGACGAGACCGGGCGCACCATCCCGGAGATCTTCGCCGCCGACGGCGAGCCGGAATTCCGGCGCATCGAGGAACGCGTGGTACGCCGGGCGGTGCTCGAGCACAAGGGCGTGGTGTCGCTCGGCGGCGGCGCGGTGCTGTCGGACGCGACCCGCGAGTTGCTGCGCGATCGCACCGTGGTGTACCTGGAAATCAGTATCGCCGAAGGACTTCGACGCACGGGCGCCAATTCCAACCGGCCCCTGCTGGCCGGTGACGATCCGGGGGCCACGTACCGCAAGCTCATGCGTGAACGCCGCCCCCTGTACCGCGAGGTGTCCAATGTCCGGGTCCGCACCGACGGCCGCAGCCCCGGCCGCGTGGTCCGCAACATCCTGGCCAAGCTCGGCCTGGAACCAGCCGAACCCACGCCACCCCCAACCCACCCCACCGAAACCCCCAGCCCCTCCCGCCGCTCCCGCTCCCGCCGCCGCCGACGCAACCGCTCCGCCACCGCAAGTGCCACAGGTGCCACGGTCGCCGCAGGTACGGTAGCTGCAACAGTCGACGCAGGTGGTGTAGTCAGCACAGGTAGTGCAGGTGGCACACGCGCCGCAGATGGCGCAGTCGGCACGGGCGCCGCGGGTGCTGCGGTCGGCACAGGTGCCGCAGGTGGCGCAGGTGGCGCAGGTGGCGCTGATCGTACGCAGTCCGGCTCCACACCACTTCTAAGCACCACGGATTCATCGAAAGGCGGCACGCCGGATCCGAATTCCACAGCGTCCCAGTCGGATTCGCCCGCGGGAGCGCCGACCGGAGCGAAGCGGCGGTCTCGCCGTTCGCGCCGAGGTGGTCGACGCCGCTCCCGTGGCGGTGGCACCGAGACGACGGCAATGTCGAGGACCACCTCGAGTGAGAGCATCGAGGGTTCCCGACACCCCGCGACCGAGACTCAATTGCCCGGCGCACCAGACACCCCCCAACCCGCCACAGCCACCCGAGGCGAACACCCGTCACGCCGCAGACGCAGCGCCCGCCGCAGCTCCGGCGCACCCGGCGCCCTCCCGAAACCCATTGCGTCACAGCAGCACCCAATGCCGCGCGGAGAAGACCCGCACGCACCCGAACCAAGCGGCACCAGCGCCCCTGCGCCGTCCCCGACCCGGGACTCGTCCCCGACCTCGAGCGCAGCAGCACCCTCCACCACGTCCACCGCAAAAGCCGGCGGCACAACCGCTGCCACAGAGCGAGGTATAACCGCCGACCGCAGCGCACCCGCCGAGGAGGGCGCCACTGCGGACGGGGCCGCGGCTGGTGGCCGCTCGGTCGCGGAGAGTTTTCACCCGGGCGGGCGCGGGCGGCGCTCGGCGAGCCGTGCGGCCGGACCGCCCGGCGAGTAACCCTGTGTCAGCGAGAAACCATGAGTAGCAAGAGAATCGGAGCAGCAAGTATGACCGAGCCCACTCGCATCGAGGTGCGCACCGCCGACCCGTACCCGGTCATCATCGGGCGCGGACTGCTGGGCGAGCTGGTCGAGCAGGTGGCCGCGCAGCCCGGCGTGCGGACGGTCGCGATCTTCCATCAGCCGCCGCTGACCGAGACTGCGGAGGCGGTGCGGCAGGCGCTCGCCGAAGCCGATCTCGGCGCGGGCGGGGAGAGGATCGACGCGCACCGCATCGAGATCCCGGATGCCGAGGCGGGCAAGGACCTGCCGGTGGCCGGGTTCTGCTGGGAGGTCCTCGGCCGCATCGGCCTGACCCGGCGCGACGTCGTGATCAGCCTCGGCGGCGGCGCGGCGACCGACCTGTCCGGTTTCGTGGCCGCGACCTGGATGCGCGGAGTGAAGGTGGTGCACGTGCCGACCACGCTGCTGGCGATGGTCGACGCGGCCGTCGGCGGCAAGACCGGCATCAATACCGAGGCCGGTAAGAACCTGGTCGGCAGCTTCCACGAGCCGACCGCGGTGCTGGTGGACCTGGTGACCCTGGAAACCGTGCCGCGCAACGAGATCGTGGCCGGGATGGCCGAGATCATCAAGGCCGGTTTCATCGCCGATCCGGTGATTCTGGACCTCATCGAGCGCGACCCGCAGGCCGCGCTCGACCCGACCGGTGATGTGCTGCCGGAACTGGTGCGCCGCGCCATTCAGGTCAAGGCCGACGTGGTGGCGGCCGACCTGAAGGAGGCCAGCCTGCGCGAGATCCTCAACTACGGCCACACCCTCGGCCACGCGATCGAGCGCCGCGAGCGCTACCGCTGGCGGCACGGCGCGGCGGTGTCGGTGGGCCTGGTCTTCGCTGCGGAACTGGGCCGTCTGGCGGGCCGTCTCGACGATGCCACCGCCGAGCGCCACCGCAGCGTCCTGGACAGCGTCGGCCTGCCCACCACCTACGACGCCGACGCCCTGCCGCATCTACTGGAAACCATGCAGACCGACAAGAAGACCCGTTCCGGCGTCCTGCGTTTCGTCGTCCTCGACGGCCTGGCCAAACCGGGCCGCCTGGAAGGCCCGGACCCCAGCCTGCTCGCCGCGGCCTACGCCACCATCGCCCGCGACGAAGCCCCGAGCGGCGGCATCCTGCTGTAATCCACCAGGTAGCGGCCAGGAGCCACCCACGGCGTGCTCGACGCTCAGGCATCCTGCTGAAACACCCACCGGTTACGCCAGGAGCCACCCACGGCGCGCTTGACACTGAGGGCATCCTGCTGAGCCGCGGAAAGGCGTCCACCCGGTGCCCCAGAGGGCACCCACGCCGATGGTTGGCGCTCAGGCATCCTGCTGAAGCCGCGGAAGGCACCGACCGGGTGCCCGGTGAGCCACCCACGCCGATGGTCGGCACTCAGACATCCTGCTGAAGCCGCGGAAGGTACTCACCGGTTGCCCGAGGAGCCACTCTCGGCGATGCTTGGCGCTGACGAGTTCGCCACGGCCGCATCAGGAGTCAGCATGCCGGTCCTCCCCGCGCGCATAATCGCCGTTCCGGTCAGCCTGTGGCTGCTCGCCGCGCTCGCGGTCGACGCCGACTATCGGGCCGACAATATCTTCGCGCTGCCGGACGCGGCGTTCTCACTGGTGCTGCTGATATCGGCGGTGCTCCCGGCGCGCCGCGCGGTGCCAGGGCTGACCGCCGGGTTCTTCTTCGGATCCGGGGTGGTCACGGTCGCGGCCGTGGACCGCTTCACCCGCGACGAACCGGCGCAGGGAATTCTCGACCTCGTGATCGCCGCGATCTATCTCGGCGTCGCGGCGCGGTTGCTGACCCACGCTCCGGCGCGAGCGGCCTGACCTACAGCGCGGACGCGGCGTTCGGCGGCGGCGCGGGCTCGGCCTTCTTCGTTTCCCGGCCGACCAGGAAGCGGCCGAGGGCGACCCCGACCATGCCGGGCACGAAGATCAGCAGGATGATGAACGACGCTCCGGCGGTGATCTCGAACCCCAGGCCGTTGTCGCCGAGATCGAACTTCGGCAGGTAGTCCAGCACCCAGGCCACCACACCGCCGCCCAGGCCCCCGGCGATGCCCGCCTTCAGCCAGCGCATGGTGAGGTCGGCGCCGCCGCGGTCGGGATCCGGGTTCGCGCGGCGGTCGCCGCGGCCGTCGAGCAGTCCCCACGCGACCACGATCGCGATCAGCACGATCAGGCACAGGATCCGCATCCACGAGCCGTGCGTCGGCCAATAGATCATCCCGAAACCGAGCACGGTCCGAAGCACCACGGTCAGCACCCCGAGCGCCACGGCGCGCAACACCCACGCATTCATGTCGATCACCTTAACCTGCCGGGCGGTCCCGAAAAACAGTAACCGGTTACAGAAACCGAGGACGGGACACCGGCAGGTGAGGCGCGGGTGCGGACGAACGGTCAGTTGGGGGCCGGGATCCAGATGTCGTAGTTACCGCTGCCGTCGTTACGCAGGACGCACTCCCCCTGCGCGTGCCATTGCGGCGCCTCCTTCAAGCAGAAGCCCAGCGAGATGCCCGACACGCTCTCCAAACAGACGAAGCCCCAGCGCGGCGACGCCGAGGCACAACCGGCAGCATGTGCCGTCGATTGCCCGGCCAACACGAATCCGCACGCGGCGATGACCATCGCGAAGGCGATACCAACACGAGTGAACATGATTTCAGCCCCTCCCCTTCAGTTCTCGAATGCATCCCCCTCGAAATGCATTGAACAACAAGATGATACCGACCAGCCCCGGCAATCGGAAGGCTCGGACGCCGCGGCATCAGCTTTCGGATCGAAGCCCGTCGCCCAGCGCCGCCGCCATTTCCGCGCGCGGAGCAGGCCGGCCGGTGAACAGCTCAACCTGCCCGTACGCCTGGTTCAACAACATCTCCAGGCCGCTGACCACCGTATTTCCCGCCCGCGCCACCGCATCGGCCAGCGGTGTCGGCCAGGGGTTGTAGATCGCGTCGAGGACCAGCGGCGCGAGGGCTGCCGCGTCGGCGACGGCGGCCGCGGCGGCGGACGGGACCGTGCTGACGACAACGTCAGCCTTCGAACACGCGGTGCGCACCTGTTCCGGCTCGAAAGCCCGGTACACAGCGGTCATTCCGAGTCGTTCGGCGAGTCCCAGTGCGCTGCTTGCCCTTCCGGCATCCCGAGCCGCGACAGTCACCGATTTCGCACCGAGTTCGGACAGCGCGAACAACGACGGTCGCGCGGTGCCGCCCGCACCCAGCACGACGGCTTCGGTGACCGAGGCGACCCCGCCGCCGCGCAGTGCGCCCAGTACCCCGTCGATGTCCGTGCAGTCCGCACGCCAGCCGGTCTCGGTGCGCACCAACGTATTCGCCGATCCCACGAGCACCGCGCGTTCGGTGCGTTCCTGGGCGTACGCCAAGGCGGCTTCCTTGCCGGGCATGGTCACCGAGAGTCCGATCCACTCGGACCCGAGCCCGTCCACCAGCGCGGGCAACTGCTCCGCCGAACATTCGACACGCTCGTACGTCCATGGCAGCCCGAGTGCCCGATACGCGGCCAGATGCAGCTGCGGAGAACGGGAATGGGCGATCGGCTTTCCCAGCACCGCGGCCCTGCGGACCTCACCGTCCACTGTCGAGAACCCCATTGTCCTGAGCCTGGGTGATATTCCGCAGATGGTCGGAATAGCTCTTGGTGAAAAGCGTTGTCCCCGAATTGTCGACGGTGACGAAATACAGCCAGTCGCCGGGCGCCGGATTCTCCACGGCGTGCAACGCGTTCAGCGACGGCGCCGCGATCGGATTCGCGGGCAGCCCGACCATGGCATAGGTGTTCCACGGTGTGACCTTCGCGCGATCGGCGTCGGTGGTGGCCACCTCGATCTCGTTCAGCGCGTAGTTCACCGTCGAATCGAACTGGAGCATCTGACCGACCTTCAGCCGGTTCACGATCACCCGCGCCACCTTGGCCATGTCGTTGGGTTTCGCTTCGCGTTCCACCAGCGAGGCGGAGATCAGCGTCTGGTACGGCGAGAGCCCGTTCGCCGCACCGGCTTGCAGCAGGCCGGTCGATTCGTAGGTGGCGGCGCTCTGGGTGATCAGCTGTTGCAGAATCTGCTGCGGCGTGCCGCTCGGATCGAAATCCAGGGAACCCGCGGCGATGAGACCCTCGAGCTGCCGGCTGCGGTCGGGCGCCCGCCGCACTTCCTGCTCGGCCCAGGCCGGAACTCCGAGCGCGGCCAGATCGGTGCCGGCGCCCGCGGCGGCGAGCTCATCAGCGGTCACGCACCTGCGCGCGGGCTCGGCGCCCATGCAACTCGCCTGGGCGACAAGGGAATAGATGCCCGGCGTAGGGGTCCCGTTCCGCTTCACCTCGGATTGATCGTGCAGCAGCCGCCCCTCGGAGATCACCACATTGCCGACGCGCGAGTCCTTGCTCATCAACGCCGTCACGGCCGCGGAGCCCTTGCTGTGCGCGGGG
Source organism: Nocardia wallacei (assembly GCF_029868745.1). Classification (GTDB taxonomy): domain Bacteria; phylum Actinomycetota; class Actinomycetes; order Mycobacteriales; family Mycobacteriaceae; genus Nocardia; species Nocardia wallacei_B. The sequence continues at coordinate 58,850 of NZ_JARWOP010000174.1, forward strand.
ACGGCATAGAAGCCTGGCTGCACCGAATTCATCTTCGAATTGCGGATCGCGGCCTCGTAGAACGCGCCGGTGCTGGCCACCACGCCCTTGTCGTACATGGTCTGGGCGATCTGCTCGGCGGTGTCGCCCGCCTTCACCCGCACCACCACCGCCGGACCGGCCGGGCCGGCGAAGTCCTCGGGCCCGCCCAGCTTGCCGATGAACTTGTAACCGGCGTACCCGCCGGCGGCCACGAACAGCACGACGAAGACGGCGCCGAGGATCCACAGATTGCGGCGGCGACGCTGGCGTTCGGCCGCTTTGCGCGAAGCGACCCGGGAACGCTTGCTCCGCGCGGACTGCCCGCGGCCGGACTGGCTCCGGCCGGTTTGCTTGCGGGCCGGGCGCTCTCGTGCGGACCGTCCCCGGGGCGGCTCTTCTCCCGCGGACCGATTCCTGGCCGATCGGCCCTGGGCGGGCGCCCGGCGCTGACCCGAGCGCTGCGGCCGCGGCGGCGGCACCGGCTCGGGCTCCTCGTCGGTGTAGACCGGAATGACGGTGGTGTCGTCGTCGTAGTCGTCCCAGTCGTCGTCGACCGGCGCCGCGTGGCGGGAACCACGCCCGCGCGGCGCTCGGTCGTCGGCGCCCCAACCGCTGTCGCGGCGACGGTATCGCCGCTCCTCGACGCTCTGCCGATGACGTTCCTCGGCCCGCGCCCAGCGGTCATTCATCCGACCACCCTGCCGACTGCTCCCCGGCCGCCTTCAACACCGCACTCCGTTCGTCCAACCATCCCTGCAGGATCGATACGGCCGCCGCCTGATCGATCATCTGCCGCTGGCCACGCGCGCGAACTCCACTGTCCCGCAATGCACGTGCAGCTGACACCGTAGTCAAACGTTCGTCGGAAAGTCGTATCGGCACTCCGGGAATCATGGATCGCAAACGATCAGCGAAGGAGATGGCGAGCGCGGCGGAGGCGCCGTTCGCCCCGCGCAGCGTCCTGGGCAGGCCGACGATCACCTCGACGGCCTCGTACTCCCGCACAATTTCGGCAATCCGGGCGAGATCGGCCGTCCCGTCGCCGCGCGCTCCACGGCCGCTTTTCGAGCCGGCGCGCTGCACCGTCTCGACCGGCGTGGCGAGGATGCCGTCCGGATCGCAGGCGGCGACGCCGACGCGCACGGTCCCGACATCGATGGCGATGCGGCGGCCGCGCCCGGGATCGGTCGCGGCGCTGGGCCGGTCGACCGATTCCGAACTCTCGGACCTGGACATCAGGCGGCGCGCTCGGCCACCTGCGCCCGTACCGCGGCCAGCCCGGCCGCGATCCCCGAGGGATCCGACCCGGCGCCCTGCGCCATCTCCGGTTTGCCGCCGCCGCGCCCGGCGATGCTCGGACCGAAGCTGCCGACCAGATCACCGGCCCGGAAACCGAGTTCCTGCGCAGGCTTGTTCACCGCGACCACGAACGGCACCTTGCCATCGGCGTTGCCGAGCAGCACCACCACGGCGGGCCGGGTGCCGAACCGGCCCCGGATGTCGGTCGCGAGGGTGCGCAGATCGCCGCCGCCCACGCCCTCGGGCGCGGCGGCCGCCACCAGCAGCACCTCGCCGAACCGCTGGGCCTCGTCGACGAACTTCGCGGCCTGTGCCAGCACGGCCTGAACCTTGCTGCGCTCCAGCTCTTTCTCGGCCACCTTGAGCCGCTCGACCAGCTGCTCGACGCGGGCGGGCACCTCCTCGCTGGGCACCTTCAGCGAGGACGCCACACCGGCCAGCAGCGCGCGCTCCTTGGCCAGGTACTTGTAGGAGTCCAGGCCGACGAACGCCTCCACGCGCCGCACGCCGGAACCGACCGACGACTCACCGAGCACCGTGATCGGGCCGATCTGCGAGGAGTGCTCGACGTGGGTGCCGCCGCACAGCTCCATCGAGAACGGGCCGCCGATCTCCACGACCCGGACCTCGCTGCCGTAGTTCTCGCCGAACAGGGCCAGCGCGCCCATCGACTTGGCCTTGGGCAGATCGGTGACGAAGGTGTTGACGGGGAAGTCGGCGCCGACCGCGTCGTTGGACACGGCCTCGATGTCGGCCTTCTGTCCTTCAGACAGCTGGCCTTGCCAATTGAAGTCGAAGCGCAGGTAGCCGGGCTTGTTCAGCGAACCGGCCTGTACCGCGTTCGGGCCGAGCACCTGTCGCAGCGCGGCGTGCACCATGTGGGTGCCGGAGTGGCCCTGGGTCGCGCCGCGCCGCCAGGCCGGGTCGACCTGGGCGAGGACGGTGTCGCCCTCGGTGATCTGGCCCTGTTCGACGGTGGCCTTGTGCACCCAGAGCTTCTTGGCGATCTTCTGCACGTCGTTCACGCGCAGCTTCACGCCCGACGCGGTGATCACGCCGCGGTCGGCGATCTGGCCGCCGGACTCGGCGTAGAGCGGGCTGCGGTCGAGGATCACCTCGACGTCCTGTCCGGCGGTCGCGGTGGGGACCCGCACGCCGTCGGCGAGCAGGGCGATGACCTGGGCCTCGGTGGTGAGTTCGGCGAAGCCGGTGAACTCGGTGGCGCCGCGGTCGACGAGTTCCTTGTAGATCGACAGGTCGGCGTGCGCGTGCTTGCGGGCGGCCGCGTCCTCCTTGGCGCGCCGGCGCTGCTCGGCCATCAGCGAGCGGAAGCCCTGCTCGTCGACCTCGAGCCCGGCCTCGGCGGCCATCTCGAGGGTCAGATCGATGGGGAAGCCGTAGGTGTCGTGCAGGGTGAACGCGTCCGATCCGGCGATCTTGCGGCCGCCCGCCGACTTCACCTCGGCGACGGTCTCGTCGAACAGTTTCGAGCCGGTGGTCAACGTCTTGAGGAACGCGGTCTCCTCGCCGACCGCGACGTTCTCGATGCGCCGGAAGTCGGTGGCCAGTTCGGGATACGACGGCGCCATCAGGTCGCTGACGGTCTTCATGAACTCGCCCATCACCGGCTTCTCCGCGCCCAGCAGCCGCACGGAGCGGACGATGCGGCGCAGCAGCCGCCGCAGCACGTAGCCGCGGCCGTCGTTGCCGGGGTTGACGCCGTCGGAGATCAGCATCGCGGCGCTGCGAGCGTGGTCGGCGATGACCCGGAAGCGGACATCGTCTGCGTGCTCGACGGCGTACTTCTTGCCGGTCAGCTCCTCGGCCTTGGTGATGATCGGGCGCAGCAGGTCGGTCTCGTAGACGTTGTCGACGCCTTGCAGCAGCATCGCCACCCGCTCGACGCCCATGCCGGTGTCGATGTTCTTGCGCGGCAGCGTGCCGACCGGGGCGTGGCCCTCCTTCGGGCTCAGCTCGCCGCGGATGTCCTGCATGAAGACGAGGTTCCAGATCTCGAGATAGCGGTCCTCGTCGGCGACCGGGCCGCCGTCGCGGCCGTACTCGGGGCCGCGGTCGAAGTAGATCTCCGAGCAGGGACCGCCCGGACCGGGCACGCCCATGTCCCAGTAGTTGTCCTTGCCGTCGCGGAACTGGATGCGCTCGTTCGGGATTCCGGCGACGCGGTGCCAGATCTCGGCGGCTTCCGGATCCGATTCGTAGGCGGTGACCCAGATGCGCTCGGGGTCGAAGCCGAAGCCGCCCTCCTCCTGGGATGTGGTGATCAGCTCCCAGGCGAAGGTGATGGCCCCCTCCTTGAAGTAGTCGCCGAAGGAGAAGTTGCCGGCCATCTGGAAGAACGTGTTGTGCCTGGTGGTGACGCCCACCTCGTCGATGTCGCCGGTGCGCACGCACTTCTGCACGCTCGTCGCGCGCGCGAACGGCGGCGCCTCCTGGCCCAGGAAATACGGCTTGAACTGGACCATGCCCGCGTTGACGAACAGCAGGTTGGGGTCCGGCAGGATCAGCGAGGCACTGGGGACCTCGGTATGCCCGGCACGGACGAAATGCTCCAGGAAGCGCCGTCGAATCTCGTGGGTCTGCACAACCATCCAGCCTACCGGGAACCGTCCAGCGGGTTTCGGTCGGTGGGCCGGTGCGGACAGGCTCGCGGAGGGTCCCCGCGGGGAGCATCGGCGCGGCCGGGGCAGGGACTGCTCAGCGCCCGCGAACGATGCGGCGCAGCTTGGTTACCCGTGGACCCACTTCACGCTCGTAGCCGTGGTCGGTCGGGCGGTAGTACTCCGTGCCGACCAGCTCGTCGGGCGGATACTGCTGGGCGAGCACGCCGTCGGGGTGATCGTGCGGGTACTTGTAGCCCTGCGCGTTGCCCAGTTTCGCCGCGCCCGCGTAATGACCGTCGCGCAGGTGCGGCGGCACGGCACCGGCCTTGCCCGCGCCGATGTCGGACAGCGCGGCGCCGATGGCCGCGGCGACCGCGCCCGATTTCGGGGCGGTGGCGACGTGGATCGTGGCGTGCGCGAGGGCCAGTTGCGCTTCCGGCATGCCGACCAGCTGCACCACCTGCGCCGCGGCGACGGCGGTCTGCAACGCGGTCGGGTCGGCCATGCCGACGTCCTCGCTGGCCTGGATCATCAAGCGGCGGGCAATGAATCGCGGGTCCTCCCCCGCGCTGATCATCCGCGCCAGATAGTGCAGCGCGGCGTCGACGTCGGAACCGCGCAGCGATTTGATGAACGCGCTGATCACGTCGTAGTGCTGGTCGCCCGCCCGGTCGTAGCGCACGGCCGCCTTGTCGACGCTGGCCTCCACCAGGTCGACGTCGACCGTGCCGTCCAGCGAGGATTCCGCGGAGGCCTCCAGCGCGGTCAGCGAACGGCGGGCGTCGCCGCCGGCGATGCGGACGATATGGTCCAGGGCCTCGTCGGTCACGGTGTACTCACCGCCCAAGCCGCGCGGATCCTCGATGGCTCGCCGCAGCACGGCACGAATATCGCTGTCCGACAACGACTGCAACTGAAGTACCAGCGAGCGCGACAGCAGCGGCGACACCACCGAGAAGGACGGGTTCTCCGTGGTCGCGCCGACCAGCAGCACCACCCGGTTCTCCACCGCGGCCAGCAGCGCGTCCTGCTGGGTCTTGGAGAAGCGGTGCACCTCGTCGATGAACAGCACCGTCTGCTCGCCCGCCAGTAGCCGCCGCCGCGCGAGGTCGATGACCGCGCGGACCTCCTTCACACCCGCGGACAGCGCGGACAACGCCTCGAAGCGCCGGCCGGTGGCTTGCGAGATGAGCGAGGCGAGCGTGGTCTTCCCCGTCCCGGGCGGACCGTAGAGCAGTACCGACGCCGCGCCCGATCCCTCGACCAGCCGCCGAAGCGGCGATCCCGGACCGAGCAAATGCTGCTGCCCCACGACCTCGTCGAGACTCGCCGGGCGCATCCGCACCGCCAGCGGAATATGCTCGCCCGCGCCCCGGAACTCGACCGCGCTTCCGGTCGCGCGCTCCGCGCCCGGCGCGTCGAACAGGCCCTCGCTCACTCCTCCCCCTCACCGCACCTCGGTGGCGCCTCCCGAATCATCCGCGCCGCGTCCACGCTCTCGGACCGGCCGCACGAATGTCCGCTCATGCCGTGCCCTTGCCCGTGCCGGACACGTCGCCGCCCGCACAGTCGCTTCGTCGCACAACCCGGCTCACAGGCCACCACGGTACCCACCGGGTCCGACAGATTCGCACGTACGCTCCACGACCGCGCCCGCGCCGTGGGGAGTTATTCCTCCCAGTACTCCTCGAGCGTGGCCGAGACGTGCTCGGCGAAATCGCCCAGGGTGTCGTCGCCGGTGCAGCGGGCGTCCTCGGCGAGGGCGGCCCAGCGGTTGATCAGGGCGGCCGAGCGCGGGACGGACAGGCCGTGCTCGCGGGCGGCGGCGATGCGGGCGTGGTCGGCGGGCAGGAACCAGAAGGTGCTCAGCCACACCCAGATCAGGCGGGCCTCCAGGATCCGCTCCGCCAGCAGTTCGTCGTCGGCGAGGGCCGGCCACACGCCGACCACCTCCGAACGCCAGGCCTCCACGATCTGGCGCGCCCGCTCGCGCGACAGCTCCATATCGCACAGGCAGCCGGGGAACGACACCAGCGCGTACGCGATGTCCAGGGTGGCGTCGCGGAATCCGCCCCACTCGTAGTCGAGGAAGCGCGCGCCCTCCTCGTTCAGAATCACATTGTCGGGGCACAGGTCCGAGGGACTGAACGCGCGGAAGCGGCCCGCGGAGAACAACCGGTTACCGCGCACGATGCGCTCGGCGATCTCGCCGGGCACCTCGATGCCGAACTCGCGGGCCAGCAATCCCGGCACCTCGCCGATGGCGGCCTCGGCCTGTTGCGCGATGCCGTCGATGCGATGCACCACGTCGACCCGGCGCAGCAACGCCACGAAATCCGGTTCGCGGCCGACCGTCGCGGCATGCATCCGGCCCAGCGCCTGCGCGAACGCCATCAGCGAATTGCGCACGGAGGGCTCGGCGCCGGTTTGCAGCGCCGTCGTGAGCGACGTGTTCTCCCCGAGATCGCTGAGGATCAGCAGTCGCTCGGGCAGGTTGTGCGCCAACAGGTAGGCGCCGGGGCGATGTTCGCTGCTCAGCGCGGTGGTGAACTGATAGGACACCGCCTCGCGGAGGAACGCCGAGTCGATGCTGGCCACGCCGGGCGCCAAGCCCCCGATGCGGCGCTCCTGCGCGGGGCCGCGGACCTGCTTCACGATCAAGGTCCGTGGAAGTGAAAAGGCGTTCTCCGCAACGCGCACGCGCAGCACCGTCGTCCTGCCACTTCCGCTGAGCTCGATCGGATCGCTCAGCTTTACCGGAGCACCCATTCGCTTTGTGAGCAACTGTTGTGCCGCGGACACGACTTCGGCGGCGCGTTCGGCCAATAGTGCGGTCATCGGCTCCCAAGTTACTCGCATCAGGTCACTTTCAGCGAGCGGTTCGGCAACCTTTCGCGCGTCGCTCGGCGTGTCACTGTGAAGCACTTGCTATCACTACTGGATTGTGGTCGGGCAGCATGGGACATCCGGACGGCCGTTGCTTGACACATTCTGACCCTTCCGGTTGTCTCGTCTCAACTGCTGTGCGCCACACCGAAACCCAGGTGATCCGAAAGGTCCCCCGCGATGAGCGACACTCCGCACCCAGGTCCGGCGCGCCGTGAGCCGGCGCCGTCCGGCGACACTCCGGCGGAGGGTGGGGCCGCGCACTCCGCATCGGATCCCGGATCTCGACATTCCGGACAAACGCCAAATCCCGACTCGCCGACCGGGACCGAACACGGTCGTCACGAGACGCCGGCCGCGCCCGGCCCCGCACAGCCGGGCGCCGCGCAGTACGGCAGCGAACCGGTGGCGCCGCCACCGGTCGCCGGCGCCGTGCCCGTGCCACCGCCCCCGAGTTCCGCACCGCAGCAACCGCCGGTTCCCGGCGGGCAACCCGCGTACGGCGCGGCGGCACCACCGCCCCCGACGGCGCCGCAGGGCGAGTACGCGCCCGGATCGCCGCCGGGCCCGACCTACGGCCCACCGGGGTCGGCTCCGCCCCAAGGGGATTGGGATACGTCCGCGCAGCAGTACGGCGGGCCGCCGCCGGGCTATCCGCAGCAGCCGGGCGTCGCCCCCGCGCTGCCGCCGCTCGCGCTGAGTGTGCCCGATGCCCTCGGTTACGGCTGGAACCGGTTCCGCGCCAACCCGATTCCGTGGATCGCCGTGACCCTGGTCGGTTTCGTCGCCTACCTGGCGGTCACCGTGGTGATCAATGTCGGCAACGTGAACTCGCTGCTGTCGCTGCTGCTGATCTTCCTCGTGGTGTCGGTGGTGGTGTGGCTGTTGCAGGCGGCCATGATTCGGGGCGCGCTGTACGAAACAGATGGCACGCCACCGGATTTCCAGGCCTTCTTCGGCTTCGTCAACGCGGGCAACGTGCTGCTGACCGCGCTGCTGGTCTTCGTCGCGGCGTGGATCGGGGCGATCCTGTGCGTGTTCCCCGCGCTGATCATCGGCTTCCTGTGCATGTTCTCGCTGCACTTCGTGATCGATCGGGACATGGGCCCGGTCGCGGCGATCAAGTCCAGCGTCCAGCTGGTGGTGACGAACGTGGGGACGACGCTGCTGCTGGCGGTGACCGTCGCCCTGCTCACCTTCGTGTCCGCACTGCTGTGCGGGATCCCGCTGCTGATCGTCGGCCCCGTGACCGCGATCGCGCTGACCTACGCCTACCGCGTACTCGTCGGCGGCCTCGTCACCCCCTGAGCCGCCGGTCGCCACCACCGCTTGGCCCGCTCGATCGGCCCGCCCTCACTGCCGTGGCTGGGGCGCAGCCACAGCACCAGCACGCCCGCGGCGACGATGCCGACCATGTTCACGCCGAGTTGTCCGATGGACTCCACGGCCTTGTCCCACTGCCCCAGAGTGGCCGCCAGCGCGGCGAAACCGGCGGCCGGGATGGTCGTGACGGAGATGAACACGCCGACCAGCGCCGCGGACTTCGAGGTCACCAGCGACAGCATGCCCGCCGCCCCCGCCAGCAACGCGACCACCAGGGAGAACGGCCCGACCTCGTAGATGAAGTCGACGTTGTGCAGATCGTCGATGCGCTCCAGCGTGATCCAGCCCAGCCGCTCCCACAGCAGCGACACCACCACGGCGATCCCCATAGCCACCGGGAAACCGATCAGCAGCGCCAGCGCCGACCGCCGGGCGAGCCGGAAGTTCCTGCGCACCAACGCCACCGCGACCGCGGCCAGCGGGCCGAACTCCGGCCCCACCACCATCGCGCCGACCACCGTGACCGGTGAGTCGGTTGCCACACCGACCACCGCCAGCAGGCAGGAGATGGTCATGAAGCCGAGGAAGGTCGGGCTGAGGGTGGACTCCTCGTGGGTCTGCGCGACCAGTTCCTCCCACACCACCGCGTCCGAGGGGTCGCCCGGCGCCGCCTCCACCGCCCGCTCGGCGGCGTCGGACAGCGCGGTGTCGACCGGATCGAGCATGATGCCGCCGGTTTCCTTGATGCCCAGCACCGACAGCGCCGCGAGCACGTCGTTGGCGGACTCGCGCGCGACGTCGGCCTCCACGACGTCACCGGCCGGCGCCACCGCCGCGCCGCGCTGCAGCGTGACGAGCGTGGCGCCGGGCTCGGCACGCAGCGACTCCAGCACGGCGTCGGTTCTGTCGGGAGGGCAGATCACCCGGACGTGCAGCACCGTAACCCCTTGTGGTGAGCGGTTTCCGGCATCGGGCGATGCCGCCGACGCAGACTATCGGCTCCGGCTGCCCGATGCCCGCTCAGGCGCGGTCACTCGCTGATCGGGTTGCCGTTCTCGTCGAGCACCACATCCAGGCCCGCCTCCTTACGCTGCTGCGCGGTGATCGGGGCCGGGGCGTCGGTCAGCGGGTCGACCCCGCCACCGGACTTCGGGAACGCGATGACGTCGCGGATCGAGTCGACGCCCGCGAGCAGCGCCGTGATGCGGTCCCAGCCGAAGGCGATGCCGCCGTGCGGCGGGGCGCCGTAGGCGAAGGCGTCCAGCAGGAAGCCGAACTTCTCCTGCGCCTCGTCGTGCCCGATGCCCATCACGTCGAACACTCGCTCCTGCACGTCGCGACGGTGGATGCGGATGCTGCCGCCGCCGATCTCGTGACCGTTGCAGACGATGTCGTAGGCGTAGGCCAGCGCCGCGCCCGGATCGGTGTCGAAGGTGTCCATCGACTCCGGCTTGGGCGAGGTGAAGGCGTGGTGCACCGCGGTCCAGGCCGAATGGCCCAGGGCCACATCGCCGCTCGCGGTGGCGTCGGCGGCCGGCTCGAACATCGGCGCGTCCACGATCCACACGAACGCCCAGGCGTCCTCGTCGATCAGGCCGCAGCGGCGGGCGATCTCGCCGCGCGCCGCGCCCAGCAGCGCCCGCTGCGCCCTGGGCTCACCGGCGGCGAAGAAGACGCAGTCGCCCGGCTCGGCGCCGACGTGCTTGGCCAGACCCTCGCGCTCGGCCTCGCTGAGGTTCTTCGCGACGGGTCCGCCGAGTGTTCCGTCCTCGCCGATCAGCACGTAGGCCAGGCCGCGGGCGCCGCGCTGCTTGGCCCAGTCCTGCCAGGCGTCGAGCTGGCGCCGCGGCTGGCTCGCGCCGCCCGGCATCACCACCGCGCCGACGTAGGGCGCCTGGAAGACGCGGAACGGCGTGTCCGCGAAGTACTCCGCGCATTCGGTGATCTCGATACCGAAGCGCAGGTCCGGCTTGTCCGAACCGTAGCGGCGCATGGACTCGGCGTAGGTCAGGTGCGGGATCGGGGTCGGGATGTCGTAGCCGACCAGCTTCCACAGCGCCACCAGGATGTCCTCGGCCAGCAGGATCACGTCCTCCTGGGTCACGAAGCTCATCTCGACGTCGAGCTGGGTGAACTCGGGCTGGCGGTCGGCGCGGAAGTCCTCGTCGCGGTAGCAGCGCGCGATCTGGTAGTAGCGCTCCACGCCCGAGGCCATGAGCAACTGCTTGAACAGCTGCGGGCTCTGCGGCAGCGCGTAGAACTTGCCGGGCTGCAGGCGGGCCGGGACCACGAAGTCGCGCGCGCCCTCGGGGGTCGACCGCGTCATGGTCGGCGTCTCGACCTCGATGAACGCATGCTGGTCGAGGACTTCGCGGGCGGCGGCGTTGGCCTTGGACCGCAGCCGGATGGCGTGGGCCGGGCCCTCGCGGCGCAGGTCGAGGTAGCGGTATTTGAGCCGGGTCTCCTCGCCGGGCTGCTCGTCGAGCTGGAACGGCAGCGGCGCGGACTCGTTGAGCACCACCAGCTCGGTCACGTTGACCTCGATGGCGCCGGTGGGCAGGTTCGCGTTCTCGCTGCCGTCGGGCCGCTGCTCGACCACGCCGGTGACCTGGACGCAGTACTCCGCGCGCAACCGGTGCGACTGCTCGGCGGGCTCACCCTCCCGGAACACCACCTGCGCCACGCCCGACGCATCGCGCAGATCGATGAAGATCACGCCACCGTGGTCTCGCCGCCGGGCCACCCAACCGGTGAGGGTGACGGTCAGACCGGCGTGCTCGCTTCGCAGCGAGCCGGCCAAGTGGGTGCGCAGCACGGGATTCCTTTCGACGGCTCGATGCACCGGCGCGTTGTGACCAGGTGCAGCCCCATGGTAGTTAGACACGTCCACCGACCGGAAACCGATATCCGCGCGGCCGTGTCAAGCTTGAGAACGCGACGCGCGCGACCACCAGCAGACACTGTGCGAGAGGCGACGAGGATGACCTTCAACGAAGGTATGCAGATCGATCCGGATCGGGTTTCCTCCGGCGGGCCCGGGATGGGCGGCAAGCTCGCGCTGGGGGGCGGCGCGGGCGGCATCGTGGTGCTGGTGCTGGCGCTGCTGTTCGGCGGTGATCCCGGGTCGCTGCTAGGGCAGTTCACCGGCGCGGGGAGCGACGCGTCGCAGCAGGGCTTTGCGAAGACGCCGGCGCACTGCAAGACCGGCGCCGACGCGAACAAGTACGTCGACTGCCGCGTGGTGCTGACCACGCAGAGCCTGGACGCGGTGTGGGGGACGCAGCTGCCGAAGCAGGCGGGCCGGAAGTACTCGCCGCCGAAGGTGACGCTGTTCACCGGCGGGGTCAATACCCGCTGCGGCCAGGCGACCAGCGCGGTCGGGCCGTTCTACTGCCCCGCCGACCGCACCGCCTACTTCGACACCAGCTTCTTCCAGGAGCTGGTCGACAAGTTCGGTTCCAGCGGCGGGCCGCTGGCCCAGGAATACGTGGTGGCGCACGAGGTGGGCCACCACATCCAGAACCTGCTCGGCGATTCCGGCCGGGCGCAACGGGATCCGAAGGGGCCGGAATCCGGTTCGGTGCGCCTGGAATTGCAGGCCGACTGCTACGCGGGCCTGTGGGCCAGCTACGCCGACAAGCAGCCCGCGCCCGGCAGCAACCAGCCGTTCCTGAAGCCGCTGTCCGACAGCGACATTCGCGATGCCCTGTCCGCGGCCGCGGCCGTCGGCGACGACCGCATCCAGAAGGCGGCCACCGGACGGGTCAATCCCGAGGGCTGGACCCACGGCTCCTCCGACCAGCGCCAGAAGTGGTTCCTCACCGGCTACCGCACCGGCCAGGTCCAAGCATGCGACACGTTCGCCGCACCCGACCTGACCAATCCCCCGAGCGGTCGCTGATCCCAGGGAAGCGGCACACCCGCGACCACCGGGACCGGCCTGGGCGGACACATCTCGCGCTCGCGCGGCGAAAAATGCCGCCACGATCCGATCTGTGTCCGCTCGGGCTATGTCTGACTCAGCCGACGGTCCAGGTTTCCTTGCCCGTGAGCAGTTCCTGAAGGGTGTTCTCCCCCACCGGTTTCCGTTCCCGGGCCGCGGTCAGCTGGGTGCGGACGCCGTCGTCGTAGGTGGGGCGGGTGACGCTGCGGAAGATGCCGATCGGGACGTGGGAGAGGTCCTGGGCCGAGAGGCGGGACAGGGCGTAGGCGTACTCGGGAGCGTCGGAGTAGGCGTCGTGGACCACGATGTCGGTCTCGGCGACTTCTGCCGCCGGCGCCACCGCGAGGCCGAAACCCTCTCGCACCACCGCGAATTCGTTCTCGGCGCCGAACCGGATGGGCTGCCCGTGCCGCAGCCGGATCAGGTGGGATTCGGCGGTGTCGCGGCGCAGCGCGTCGAAGGAACCGTCGTTGAAGATCGGGCAGTCCTGCAGGATCTCCACGAACGAGGTGCCGCGATGCTCGGCGGCGGCGCGCAGCACCTCGGTCAGCCCGGCGCGGTCGGAGTCCAGCGCCCGCGCGGCGAACGTCGCCTCGGCGCCCAGCGCCACCGACAGCGTGTTGAACGGGTGGTCCACCGACCCCATCGGCGTCGACTTGGTGACCTTGCCGCTCTCCGATGTCGGCGAGTACTGGCCCTTGGTGAGCCCGTAGATCCGGTTGTTGAACAGCAGGATGGTCATGTTCACATTGCGGCGCAGCGCGTGGATCAGGTGATTGCCGCCGATGGACAGCGCGTCGCCGTCACCGGTCACCACCCACACCGAGAGATCGGGCCTGGTGACGGCCAGCCCGGTGGCGATGGCGGGCGCGCGGCCGTGGATCGAATGGATCCCGTAGGCGTCCAGGTAGTAGGGGAACCGGCTGGAGCAGCCGATGCCCGAGACGAACATCAGATTCTCGCGGCGCAAGCCCAGCTCCGCCAGGAACCCGCGCACGGTGGCGAGGATGACGTAGTCACCGCAGCCGGGGCACCAGCGCACCTCCTGATCGGAGGTGAAGTCCTTGGCCTTCTGCGGCCCGTCCGCGCCGGGCACGCCGGACAGTCCGGTCAGGCCGAGATCGGCGCCGACGAGCGAGGTTTCGACGATGGTCATCACTTACCCCCAGTGCTGCGGTACGTGGCCCGCGCACGCGCGGCGAAGGCCTTGTCGTGTTCCAGTTCCGCGATGGAGCCGTCGAGCGCGGCGTCGATGACGCCGACGAGTTCCTGTGCCGAGAACGCCGTACCGGCGACCTTCGTCCAGGGTTGCACGTCGACCAGGTAGCGAGCGCGCAGCAGGGTGGCCAGCTGCCCGCCGTTCATCTCCGGGCACACCACCCGGCGGTAGCGCCGCAGCACCTCGCCGGTGTTGGCGGGCAACGGGTTCAGATTGCGCAGATGCGCCTGCGCCACCGGCACGCCGCGGCGGCGGGCCCGCCGGCACGCCTCGCCGATCGGGCCGTAGGAACTGCCCCAGCCGAGCAGCAGCAGTTCCGCCCGGCCGTCCGGGTCGTCGACCTCGAGATCGGGCACCGTGATGCCGTCGATCTTGGCCTGCCGCAACCGGACCATCAGTTCGTGGTTGGCCGGATCGTAGGAGATGTTGCCGCTGCCGTCGGCCTTTTCCAAGCCGCCGATGCGGTGCGCGCGCCCCGCCGTGCCCGGCACCGCGAGCGGCCGCGCCAAGGTCTCGGGGTCGCGGGCGTACGGCTGGAACGACTCGGCCTCCCCCGCTTCGGGTTCGAAGCCGGGATCGATGGGCGCGAGATCCGCGACGGTCGGAATCGACCACGGTTCGGAACCGTTGGCGATCGCGCCGTCGGAGAGCAGCAGCACGGGGGTGCGGTAGGTGAGCGCGATGCGCGCGGCCTCCACCGCGGCCGCGAAGCAGTCGGCGGGCGACCGCGGCGCCAGCACCGCGACCGGCGATTCGCCGTTGCGCCCGTACAACGCCTGCAACAGGTCGGCCTGCTCGGTCTTGGTCGGCAGTCCGGTGGACGGACCGCCGCGCTGCACATCGATGATCAGCAGCGGCAGCTCGGTCATCACGGCCAGGCCGATGGTCTCGCTCTTGAGCGCCAGCCCCGGCCCCGAGGTGCTGGTGACACCGAGCGCACCGCCGAGCGAAGCACCCAGTGCCGCACCGATACCCGCGATCTCGTCCTCGGCCTGGAAGGTAGTGACGCCGAAACTCTTGTGCTTGCTCAGCTCGTGCAGGATGTCGGAGGCGGGCGTGATCGGATAGGTGCCCAGGAACACCTGCAGCCCCGACAGCTGCCCGGCCGTCACCAGTCCGTAGGCCAGCGCGGTGTTGCCCGTGATCTGCCGGTAGGTGCCCGGCGGCAGGGTCGCGGGCGCCACGTCGTAGGTGGTGGCGAAGGCCTCGGTGGTCTCGCCGTAGTTCCAGCCCGCCCGGAAGGCGAGGATGTTGGCCTCGGCGATCTCGGGCTTGGCGGCGAACTTCTCCCGCATGAACTGCTCGGTGCCGCCGATCGGCCGCCCGTACATCCACGACAGCAGCCCGAGGGCGAACATGTTCTTGGCGCGCTGCGCGTCCTTCTTGCCGATACCGGTCGGTTCGGTGGCGGCCAGCGTCAGCGACGTCATCGGCACCCGGTGCACGACGAAATCGGACAGCGTGTCGTCGGCGAGCGGGTCGCCCGCGTAGCCGACCTTGGACAGGTTGCGCTTGGTGAACTCGTCGGTGTTGACGATGACGGTGGCCCCGCGCGCCAGCTCCTCCAGGTTGGCCTTCAGCGCGGCCGGATTCATCGCGACCAGCACGTCGGGCTGGTCGCCGGCGGTGAGGATGTCGTAGTCGGCGATCTGGATCTGGAACGACGAGACGCCCGGCAGCGTGCCCTGGGGCGCGCGGATCTCGGCGGGGAAATTGGGCATGGTGGCAAGGTCGTTGCCGAACGCGGCCGCCTCGTGGGTGAAGCGGTCCCCGGTCAGCTGCATGCCGTCGCCGGAGTCGCCGGCGAAGCGGATGACGACCTTCTCGAGCTTCTCGGGCGCCGCCCGGCCGGAGCCGGCCGCGGCGGCAGGCGCAGCCAATTGCTCTGCGGCAGTGTCACTTCGACGTATTTCGTCAGCCATACGCCCGCATCACTTCCTCGTCGTTATGAGGTATCACTGGCCAAGTTACTCCCCCGCACCCCGGACACACCCGAGTTATGTGCGGTCCAACATGATTCGGCAGAGCCAACCGGTAGTGCGTCAGGCGAACAGCGCCAGCTGCGGATCGGGCCGTGCGGCCGGGTCCGACCGAGGTACAACGTCCGGCGACCGGTCGCGGTTCAACCCGTGTCGCGCGAGCATCGGCTCGACCCGGCCGCGTAGCCACGCAGAATACTCCGGTGTGACGTACGCCCCACGACGGTACAGCTGCCGGTAGCGTCGCAACAGCGCCGGGTGGTGGGTGGCGAGCCATTCCAGGAACCAGCCGCGGGTACTGCCGCGCAGATGCATCGGGAACGCGACCGCGCTCGCCGCCCCGGCCGCCGCGATCTCGCCGAACAGCGCGTCGAGGTGGGCGCTGCCGTCGGTCAGGCAGGGGATCACGGGGGCGACCATGACGTGCACCGGGAAACCGGCCTCGGTCAGCGCCCGGATGAGATCGAGCCGGGCGCGCGGTGACGGCGTCCCCGATTCCAGGCCGTGATGCAGGTCCGGGTCGAGAATCGCGAGCGAGACCGCGACGCTCACCGGCACCGCGCGCGCCGCCTGGGTGAGCAGCGGCAGGTCCCGGCGCAGCAGCGTGCCCTTGGTGAGGATGGAAAACGGGGTGCCCGACTCGGCCAGCGCGCCGATGATGCCGGGCATCAGCCGGTAGCGGCCCTCGGCGCGCTGATATGGATCGGTATTCGTGCCCAGCGCCACGCCGTCGCGCTGCCACGAGCCCCGGCGCAGCTCGCGCCGCAGCACCGCGACGATATTCGTCTTCACCACGATCTGGCTGTCGAAATCGCGGCCCGCGTCCAGCTCCAGATATTCGTGGCTGCCGCGCGCGAAGCAGTACCGGCAGGCGTGCGAGCAGCCGCGCATCGGGTTGATCGTCCAGTCGAACGGCAACCCGGAGCCCGTCGGCATCTTGTTCAGCGCGCTCTTGCACAGCACCTCGTGGAAGGTGACACCCTCGAACTCGGGCGTGCGGACGGTGCGCACGAAACCAGCGCGCTCGAGGCCGGGGAGTGCCCCGTCATCGGCGTCGAGAGTCTGGTTCTGCCATCGCACCCCTCCAGTCGAACATCTGTTCTAACGACTGTCAAGCAATGCTGCGCGCCTCCGGACGCGGCGACGCACCCTGATAGAAGGCGATCAGGTCGCGCACCGTCTCCTGCGCCGGGCGCGGCCGGTAACCGAGTTCGTCCTTCGCCCGGCCGCCGTCCACCACCGGCGCGGACAGCAGCGCGCCCATCGCCGCCTTCGAGATCCGGTCGCTGCCGAACAGCTTGGCCGCCGGTTCCAGCACGGGCAGCACGGCCGAGATCACCTTGGGCGGGATCGCGAACGACGGCCCGCGCTTGCCGTTGACGGCCGCGGCCATCCGGCTCACCTCGAGCATCGTCAGCATGGATCCGGTCAGCAGATAGTTCTGACCGGTCCGGCCACGCTCGCCGGCCAGGATCAGCCCTGCCGCCACGTCACGCACGTCGACCAGGTCGAATCCGCCGCCGATCATCACCGGCACCCGCCCGCGCGCGCAGTCCCACAGGGTGGTGTTGATCCGGGAGTCGGAGTGGTCGATCGGGCCGTAGACGCCGGTCGGATTGCAGATCACCGCGTCCAGTCCGGCGTCGACGACCTTGCGCAGCTCGATCTCGCCCTGCCATTTGGAACGGTCGTAGACCGGCAGATCCGGTTCGACCGAGCGCGGCGAGTTCTCATCGATGCGGCCACCGCAGGTGTACTGGTTGAAGGCGTGAATGGAGCTGGCGTGCACCATCCGCCGCGCCCCGACCGCGCGGGCGGCCTCGGCGACCACCCGCACGCCCTCGGTGTTCACCCGCCATGCCAGGTCGTTACGGTGCGCCAGGGTGATCACCGCGACCAGGTGATACACGATTTCGGCCCCGTCGAGCGCCGACCGCATCGACTCGGGATCGAGCACGTCGCCGGTCACCCAGGTGACGCCGGGCTCCGGCGCACCCGCCGGCCGGACCCGATCGATGGCGGTGACCTGGTGACCGCCGTCCACCAGCTGGTGGAGCAGGTTCGTACCGAGGAAGCCGGCTGCGCCGGTGACTGCGACCTTCATGGCACCGAGGATATAGAACCCGTTCTAATTTGCAACAAGTTCTAGTTTGTTCCATTCCGTCCCGGTCGCGGCTCGCGTCGGCTCGAAACCTGTCCTGCTGGTCGGCTATATTGAGGACCGGACCTCGCCGGTCACGCGCCGGGGGGCACAGCATTAGACGAGCACAGCAGTAGACGAGCACCGACGTTCACGACAAGCTGATGATCATGATGATTGGGGGGCAGATTCGATGACGGAGGATCTCTCTGTCGAGACCGACGCGGTCCGCGCGTTCGCCGCGACACACGAGGGCGTTGCCGGCCAGATCGCCGCCGCGGGGAATATGGACGCGGTGAGCCACGTGGCCGCCATGACACCGGTCTTCGGCGTCATCGGCGCCGACTATCTGGCCATGTTCGCCGCCGCGCAGGTCCTGCACTGCAAAGACGTGAACGAGCTGTCGGACAAGTGCAATCACCTGGGGCAGTCGGCCTTCGGCACGGCCGCGATCTTCGACGACACCGACTCCGCCTGGTCCAGCACCCTCGGCGCGCTCGGCAACCAGATCGGAGGCTGACCGTGCGCACACTCGATGGACACGACAGCGGCGTGATCGACGCGCCCACCGCCGCCCCGGCCGCGCCCGCGTCCCCGGTCGAGCCCCTGCTGGCGCCGGCGGCTCAGCAGGGCCCCATCCAGGACGTGCCGCTGGGCCAGCTGCCCGCCGACGTCCCGCCGCCCGAGCCGCCCGCATTCATGCCGTCCCGCAAGGAATTCGAGGACGGCGGCCTGCCGACGGTCGGCGCTCCCCACGCGCCGGCGCTGGGCGGCGGCGCGCCGGACGGCTCGGCGATCCAGCCCGCCGGGTTCGCCGATCCCTCCTCGCCCCTGCTCGGCGCCGCGCACGGCACGATCGACAACGCGGGAGCGGCGCTCGGCGCCGATTCCCAGGGCCTGCTCGCGGGCGCGCACGACGCCGTGAACACCGCCGCCGGCGGGCTCGGCGGCGCCGCGTCGGCGGTGCAGCAGGCGGCGAC
>NZ_JARWOP010000175.1 GCF_029868745.1 Nocardia wallacei
CTCCTACCCACGCCCCAGCGCACCCGCGCTCACCCCAGCGCGCACCACACACCCCAGCGCACACCCACTCACGCCCAACGCACCCACTCACACCAGCGCACCCCCACTCATGCCCCCCCCACACCCTCACCCCCACCCCACACCCCCCCAACCCCACCCAACTCGCCCATCCCCAGCGCGCACCTACCCACGCCCAGCGCATCCACTCACCCCAACGCACCCACTCGCGCCCAAGCACACCCGCTCTCTGTCGTGCATGGTGCGGCCGCGAACAACCCACGCCCGTACAGCAACTGGCGATCCACCATGCGCCACCCGGCGGCGACAAAGCTCACTTCCGCCCAACGCAGCACCCGGCGGTCTGCCGTGAGCGCGTCGTAGGCATCGCGCACTCCCGCAACGACTTCCGCGTCCGTCCAGGAAGCCCGAGCCGTCACGGTCGCCACCACCGCAGGCAGCTGACACGCTGGTGACCGCGTGGGGTTGTGGTCGGCCTGCGCGGACACAATCGGCCACCAAGTGGCGAGAATTGGTCGTCTGGCGACGGTTCGTGACCGCGCAGGCCGGATCGCTCCGATGCGAGCAAGGGGAAGACATGCAGGACCTCTATGTTGTGACGCACCCCCCACCCGAGAACTTGCGATCACCGTGTATCGTCCGCCACAAATCACCCATTCCTGCCGACACAGCGGCCAGCGGTCACCGTGGGCAGTCCGGCCGCAAAGCCATCCATGTCTACGCAGCAGCCAGCGCCAAGGTGCGCGGTCCGGCCGGCGACCGCTTACCCATGCCGAGGCCAACGGTTACCGTGCGAGGTCTGGAGCCGAGCGGTCGCTTATGCCCAGCGGAACAGCCAGCGGTCTACTGTGCGCGGTGTGATCAGGCCGAGTGCGCGTAGGGCCGCAGCGTAGTGGGGCACCATGCGGACGGGGCGGGTGGCTATCGCGTGCAAGAGCCAATCGGCGGCCTGTTCGGGGGTGAGGCCGGGCATTCGGCGGTAGCGCTCGGTGGGTGCGCTCATGGCGGTGTGCACCAGTGGGTAGTGGATGGAGGTGAAAGCTATTCCGCGGGTGGATAATTCACCGCCGGCGGAGCGGCCGAAGCCTGCCAGGGCCGCCTTCGACGCGTGGTAGGCCGCCAGCCGCGGGGAGGTGTCGGCGGCGACGGTCCAGGTGCCGACATTGATCACGTGTCCCGCGCCGCGGTCGACCATGGCGGGCAGTAGTCCGAGGGTGAGCTGGACGGCACCGAAGTAGTTGACCGCCATGGTGCGCCGGAAGTCGTGCATCCGATCGAAGGACTCTTCCAGTGGTCGCCGGATCGAGCGGGCCGCATTGTTGATCAGTACGTCCACCGTGCCGTAGGTCCCGGTCACCCAACGCACCAGCTCGTCGACCTGGTCGCTGTCGGCCATATCGCAGACCCGGGACTCGGCCTTACCCCCGGCCGCCGCGATCTCGTCACCGAGCCGCGCCAACTCGTCCCCTCGCCGCGCCACCAGAATCATCTCGCCCCCGGCCTCCGCCAGCCGCAGCGCCGCGGCCCGGCCCACCCGGCCGAGGCGCCCGTCAGCAGAATCCGCTTCCCCGCCACCGCCTCCGCGGCGGCCGCCCGCACGCCACCGACCGGCCGCAACAATCGAGGCATAACCCGGCGCATGACCCTCCCCCGCACTCCCTGCGGCTTCCCTTCGACCGACATACAGCCCAGTCAACCACGCTCCACCCCCATCCCACCCGCGTGACCTCAACCCCGACTTTGCCTCGAGCAGACAGGAACTGTGTGCGCTGTTCTTGCGTCTGAGCAGGCGAATTGGGCGGCTGGCAGACGTCGGCGGGTGTCGCATTCGCATCCACGACCGCGCGCCACTATCGGGTTGTCGACACCATCCACCCGTGTAACTGTCAGGGCGCGAACTACGCGAGTCGTACGACACTGGCAGAGGTACTCACCTCGACCGGCGGCAAGGCGGCGTGGAAAACGCCCACGAAGCGGAGGATGGGACTGGGCGCGACGCACGTGCACCGCCGACCGACCGCCGGAACCAGGATGGCCCTATGTGGTACGCGAGCATCACGGAACAGTGGCGAACCCGCATGAGCGCCGCTTTCCCTTCGGCCCGGCGAGGCATGCGCCGGTCGAGCATGGTGCACTGGAGGCGTGGTCGGGGCTGGCGGGGTGGGATGCCGGGGTTGGTGCGGGTGATTGCGGGTGTGGTCGTGGGGATGGTTGTAGTGACGGCCTGCGGAGGGGGTGGGAGGGAGGAGGGTGGGCCTTTGGTTGTCGGTACGACCTCGGGTAGCGACCCGGACGGTGTGCTGGATTTGGGGGCCGGGGAGGAAGTGGCGGGAGGTATCGAGGTGCCGTGGGGGCTGGCGTTCTTGCCCGACGGTACGGGCCTTGTTGCGGAGCGGAATTCCGGTGTGGTGCTGCGTGTTTCGCCGGGAAAGGCGCCGGAGCGGGTGTACGAGGTGCCGGGCGTGGTGGCGCAGGGTGAGGGTGGGTTGCTGGGGCTAGCGGTGTCGCCGCGGTATGAGGAGGATCGTTTCGTCTACGCGTACTTCACCGGCGCGGAGGACAATCGCATCGTTCGGTTTCGCACGGACGGCCCGCCGGAGGTGATCTTCGCGGGAATCGCGAAGGCGGGCAACCACAATGGCGGCCGCATCGCTTTCGGCCCCGACGGCATGCTGTACGCGGGCACCGGCGACGCGGGCCGGTCCGACCGCTCTCAGGATCCGGCGAGCCCCAATGGCAAGATCCTGCGGCTGACACCCGAAGGCCGTCCGGCACCGGACAATCCGACCCCGGACTCCCCGGTGTACTCACTCGGCCACCGCAACGTGCAGGGCCTGGCCTGGGATACCAAGGGCCGCCTCTACGCCGCCGAATTCGGCCAGAACAGATTCGACGAGATCAATCGCATCGAACCCGGCCACAACTACGGCTGGCCCACCGTCGAAGGCACCGGCGACACCGACCGCGGCCGCTACACCAACCCCCTGCTCACCTGGACCACCCGCGAGGCCTCCCCCTCCGGCATCGCCATCACCGCGGACACCCTGTACACAGCCGCCCTCCGAGGCGAATGCCTTTGGGCCACACCACTACACGACGGCACCCTCGGCACACCACAACCTCGCCTCCGCGACCGCGGCCGCCTCCGCACCGTCGAGGTAGCACCCGACGGCGCACTCTGGGTCACGACCTCCAACACCGACGGCCGCGGCGATCCGCACCCGGGCGACGACCGCATCCTCCGCTTCCCGGCCCACTGACAAACGCCTCCGACCGCAACACATCTCAGCCCATACTCGACCGAACACACGCCAGCGACACAAGCAATCGACCCCATCGGAACGAACGGGCTCAACCGCCACCAGCGAACTGGTCTTCAGCATGCTTATCAGCTCGAGGCCGGTCGGCGGGATGATCACCCGCATAGCCCCGTGCGCCGCATCGTCTGCCCCCACGACATGCCCACCGCCAGCGACACACATCGACACAACGCGGCAGGACAACGAGCCCGTCCGGCTGGTGCTCACCCAAGGCCCCGCCGCGACACCTAATCCGCCGGGACGGGCAGTGGGTCATCTGGGACCGGCGGCCAAGGCAAGGGTGAGAGATGGGTGGGCCGGCGGGTCAGGTCGTCATCCCAGTCCACGGTGACGCCGACCCAGGCCTTGGGCTGGTCGAAGCGGGTTGTATGGGCAGTGAAACCAGCTCTGCGGAAGGAGATTTCACCGAAGAAATCACCGCCGGAAAAGTCTGTGGTCGCGCCGGAGAAGCGGGCATCGGCGAAGGACACCCCGCCGTGGAATTCGGCGCGGCGGAAGTCGGCCAATTCCGTTCCGGCGCGCCGCCAGCGAGGCCTGCCGCCGAGCCGGGCACCGTCGAACGAGGTCCGGGCAGCGTAGAAACGGGTGCCCGCGAAGGAGATCCGGACACCGTCGAAAGTAGTGCCGTCGAGCCGGACTCGCGTGCCGTCGAAGGTGGCGCCGTCGAAGATCACCTCCTCGGCGCCGAATCGGGCACCGGAGAAATTGGTCTCCTCGCCCGAAAACGTCGCGCCGGTGAAACGGACACGCGGACCACGGAATTCGGCACCCGCGAAGGACACCCGATCGCGGAACCTGGCGCCGGAGAAGCTCGCCCCGGCGCGGCCGCTGCCGTTGTCCTCGTTGTCGGCGCCGACGAACCGAGCCCCCGCGAACGACACGGCGTCGGCGAATGTGGCCCCGTGGAAGGTGACGTGCTTACCGCGAAATTCGACGCTCTCGAAGTTCGCGGACCGCGCCCCGGTGAATTGCGCACCACGGAAATGAGTGTGCTTGCCGGAGAAGGTCGCGTACCGAAAGTCGACGTCCTCGAGCACCGCATCGTCGAAATTGAAATTGTAGGAGCACCAAGGTATTTCGGCCGAGGGCCGCAGATGCGCGACGATCACCGCGACGATCGTCCGACGCACCTCGCTGTCGTTCTGCCGGATCTGGAAACTTCGCTCGACCTGCGGGCCGGAGCCGCTCTCGGCCGAATCGCCTGCCCCCGTTTCCTTTCGCGAGACGAGATGATTCGCACCGTCGCGCGGGTCGTAGGGTAGTCGCAGATACCCGCACAGCACATCGATGCACTGCTGACGCCGGCCCCGCGCGCTGAACTCGTCCGCGACACCGGCCATGGCGTACACCCCGGCGATCCGCACGGCCACATCCGGATCACCGAGTTGCTTTGCCGCCGCACCGAACAGCTCCGCGAACCGGCCGCGTTCGTTGTCGCGCTGCCGCCGGTAGGCGACCACCAACGCCACCGCACCGCCGACCCCGGCCGTCACCGACAGCGCGATCTTGGTGAGGTCCACCTGATTCGGCGTCTCGGTCTTCGCGCCGAGCAGCAGCCACAGCGCCCACCAGGCCACGCCGGAGATCGCCAGCCCGCCGAGTATCGCCGTCACCACCGACAGCAGCAGAGCCGACCGTCGCATCCGCCGAACCAACCGTTGACCTGTTCTCCCCCGCCGAGCCATAGCCGCATGGTAGCCGGAAATCGCCGCCCACCGCAGAGCGAGCGACGATTTCCGTTACGCCACCTGAGCTTTCAGGCCACGGCCCGGCGCGCGGCCGCCCGGTTCCCGCGCAGCCCGATACCCGCCGCCACCAGGCACGCGGCCGCGACCACACCCACGAACCACGGGAACACCGTCCCCATCCCCCAGGTGGTCGCCGCCCACCCGGCCACGATGGTCGGCAACGCCATCGCCGAGTAGGCCAGCAGGTAGTACGCCGACATCGTCTCGCCCCGCTTGTGCTGTGGCACCACGTTGGACAGATGCCGCAGCGAGCCGCCGAAGCCGAGCCCGAAGGTACCGCCCAGCAACACCCCGGCCACCAACACGACCGCCCAGTTGTGCGTGGCCAGCGCCGGAATGGTCAGCACCAGCGCGAGAGCCATGCCGGTATCACCGCCGATCGCCGCGCGCCGGGCGGGGATTCCCGTGGCGAACAACTGCGCCAGCGCCCCCGCCGTCGCGGTGGAGGCGACCACCGCGCCGCCGAACACCAGGTTGTGCACGCCGGTCTGCTCCGCCGCCAGCGACGGATACAGCGACAGCAGCACGCCCAGCACCGACCAGGCCGCCATCACACCCAGCGCCGAGAACCAGAAGTCGGCCCGGATCTCCTGCGGCACAGCCGGTCTCGCGATCCGAATCGGCCCGGACACCCGTTTGGTGTGCGTCTCCCGCATCGCCACCACACCGACCCCGATCAGCAGGCACAGCACGGTGATCACCACGTACGGCGTGCGCAGCGGGTGCGGAACGTACTGCGCCAGCAGGGCCGAGCCCAGAATCGCCACAGCCATACCGACATTGAACGCCACACCGGTCAGCTGCCCCGACCGCGCACCGTGCTGAGGCCGCAGATCCAGCAGCGCCGCCGCGCCGGAGACCACCGTCGCCCCGACCGCGATGCCGTGCAGCGCCCGCGCCACCAGCAGCATCGCGACATTGTCGGCCACCAGGAACACCGCCAGCCCGACGACCATGGTGGCTATGGCGCCCAGCAGCACCGGCTTGCGGCCCACCACATCGGAGATCTTGCCCGAGACCAGCACCGCGCCCAGCGCGGCGATCGCATACACCGCGAAGACGATCGTGGTGGTCAACGGGGTGAAATGCCACTCCTTCTGGTACAGGCCGTACAGCGGCGCGGGTGCGCCGGACACTCCGAGCGCGACGCCGCTGGCGACCAGAATCAATGCGTAGGCCCAGGGTTGCGTCGTCCGCTCGACCGGGGGAACAGCCACAGTCGCTGCCATCGCTCCCTCTCCATCAGGTAAGTTTGATTGCGATCGAACTCAACAACCGTAACCGCCGTTCGATTCCCATCAAACCGTCCGTGAGGAAGATCATGACGGAGACCAGACGAGTCGTCGAGGCATTTCCGGTCGCGCCGGTGCAGACCGTGCTCGACGCGCTGCACGATCCGGTGCGGCTCGAGATGGTGCGCCGACTTGCCAACGCCGGCACCGCGGTTCGCTGCGGCCGGCTCTACGACACGATCAACAAGTCGACCGCGACCCATCATCTGAAGACGCTGCGCCAGGCCGGACTCACCGAGAAGATCGTGGAGGACGGGCAGACCTACGCCCGCCTGCGCACCGAGGAGGTGGAGCGGGAGCTACCCGGCCTGCTCGACGCCGTTGTGGGCGCGGCCAATCGGGCCGAGCCGAAGCACTAGATGTCACCGATCTCCGAACTCGCCGACGTGGTCGTGGATCTGCACTCCGACCTCGCCGAATGGCTGGGCTCCGATGCCCCGCCCAAGGTGTTCGACCGCTTCGCCAACGCCCTGGACGACGGGTTCACCTCGGTGGTCACCACCGGCGACGCCATCGACCGCGACGCGCTGCTGGCCGGAGTGTGGTCGGCCCGCAACGCCCAGCCCGGCTTGGAGATCGCGATATCCGAGGTCACCGAGATAGCCCGCGCCACCAATCTCGTGGTGGTGCGCTTCGCGGCCGAAAACCATTACGCCGGTACGACTTCCAAGCGCCGGGTCACCGCGGTCCTACGCACCGACGGCCAGCTCTACAGCTGGCGCTCGGTGCACGAGACCGCCGTCGCCGCGCAAAGCTGAACGCCGTACCCTCACCGATCATGACGGCCTACACCTGCCCGGTCGACGTATTCCTCATCCTCACCAGCGGCCCGCGCGTACTGCTGGCCCTGCGCCGCGGCACCGGCTACGCCGACGAACAGTGGAACTTCCCGTCCGGCAAGCTCGAGGCGGGCGAGCCGGTCGACGCCGCCGTCTGCCGCGAGGCGCACGAGGAGGTCGGCCTTACCATCGACCCGGCCACCCTCCCCGAACCCCATGTGCTGCACTACTCTTCGCGCCCCGGCCACGGCCGCCTCGGCCTGTTCTTCGCCCTCGAACACGACCCGGCCCGCCACGGCCGCCCGGTCAACGCGGAACCACACAAGTGTGGCGGCATCGAGTGGTTCGACGCGGGCACTCTCCCGCCCGACACGGTGCCCTACACGGTCGAGGGCTGGCGGCTGTGGCGTTCCGGTCGCGGCTTCACCACTGCCGGGTGGTGAGTGAAAACCTCAGTCGCGCACCAGGTTCCGTACTGTCGCGGGCAGATCGCGAGTACGCCGGTAGGGGCCTGCCACCGAGACGGCGAGGGGGCGGGACAGGAGCGTGCGGGCCACGGCCGAGACCTCCGCCGTGGTCACCGCGTCGATCCGCGCCAGCGTGTCCGAGACGCTGCGATGGTTGCCGTAGCTGAGTTCGCTGCGGCCGATGCGGTTCATGCGGGAGCCGGAGTCTTCCAGCCCGAGCACCAGGCCGCCGCGTAGCGAGCCCTTGGCGCGGGCGCATTCGGCGTCGGTGATGCCGGTCTCGGCTGCCTCCTCCAGCACCTCGCGCGCCAAACCCGCTACCTGGCTGAGGTTTTCGGGCTGGCAGCCCAGGTATACGGAGAACGCGCCCGTGTCGGCGAAGGTGTCGACGCTGGAGTACACCGAGTACGCCAGGCCGCGCTCCTCCCGGATGCGCTGGAACAGCCGCGAGCTGAGCCCGCCGCCGAGCACCGTGTTCAGCACCGACAGCGGCCAGCGCTTGTGGCCCTCGTGCCGGCCGAACGCCCGCACACCGAACACCAGGTGCGCCTGCTCGCTGTCGCGATAGATCCGATGCAACTGGGGCGATGTCCGCGGCCGGAAGTGGCCCTCGCGCCGCGGCGCCGGTTCCCGCGCCGGATCGAGCCGTCCGGCGAACGCGCGCCGGATCAGCTCCACCGTGTGCTCGTGCTCCACATTGCCCGCGACCGCGACGACCATCCGGTCCGGACGGTACCGGCGCAGATGGAAGCCGCGCAGTTGCGCCGCGGTCATGCCCTCGATCGATTCGACCGTGCCGATGACCGGGCGCCCCACCGGGTGGTCGCCGAACAGCGCGGTGAGGAACGCGTCGCCGACCATGTCCTCCGGGTCGTCGTCGCGCATCGAGATCTCCTCGAGCACCACCTGCCGCTCGACCGCCACGTCCTCGGGCTTGCACAGCCCGTTGAGCACCACGTCCGACACCAGATCCACCGCCAGCGGCAGATCCTCGTCCAGCACGTGCGCGTAGTAGCAGGTCTGTTCCTTGGCCGTGAACGCGTTCAGCTCGCCGCCGACCGCGTCCATGGCCTGCGCGATGTCCAGCGCCGACCGGGTCGGAGTCTGCTTGAACAGCAGGTGCTCCAGGAAATGCGCGGCGCCCGCCACCGTGGGCCCCTCGTCGCGCGATCCCACACCGACCCAGACCCCGACGGAGGCCGATCGCACGCCCGGCACGTGTTCGGTGACGACGCGCAGCCCGCCGGGCAGCACGGTGCGCCGCACACCGGTATCGGCGAGCGGGGCGTCCGTGGGAGCGAGTCGGAGCGAAGAACCCCCCTGCTCGGTGACGAGCAGAGGGGATGGGGACTTCTTCTTCGTCACACCGGAATGATTACTCGGCACCGGCCTCGACCGCAGCAGTGTTGTCGGAAGCGGCGGAGGTCGCCGCATCCTCCTCTTCCACCGGAACCAGGGAGATCTTGCCCCGGTTGTCGATGTCGGCGATCTCGACGCGAATCTTGTCGCCGACGTTCACCACGTCCTCGACCTTGGCGACCCGCTTGCCGTTGCCCAGCTTCGAGATGTGCACCAGGCCGTCGCGACCCGGCAGCAGCGAGACGAACGCGCCGAAGGCAGTGGTCTTGACGACCGTGCCCAGGAACCGCTCGCCCACCTTCGGCATCTGCGGGTTGGCGATGGCGTTGATCTGGTCGATCGCCGCCTGCGCCGACGGGCCGTCGGTGGCGCCGACGAACACGGTGCCGTCGTCCTCGATGGAGATGTTGGCGCCGGTCTCCTCGGTGATCTGGTTGATGACCTTGCCCTTGGGCCCGATCACCTCGCCGATCTTGTCGACCGGGATCTTGATCGCGGTGACGCGCGGCGCGTACGGGCTCATCTCGTCCGGGGTGGCGATGGCCTCGGCCATCACGTCCAGGATGGTCAGGCGCGCGTCGCGGGCCTGGCTCAACGCACCGGCCAGCACCTTGGAGGGGATGCCGTCCAGCTTGGTGTCCAGCTGCAGCGCGGTGACGAACTGCGGCGTGCCGGCGACCTTGAAGTCCATGTCGCCGAAGGCGTCCTCGGCGCCGAGGATGTCGGTCAGCGCGACGTAGCGCGTCTCGTCCTCGCCCTGGTCGTTCTTGATCGTGTCGGACACCAGGCCCATCGCGATACCGGCGACCGGAGCCTTCAGCGGCACACCGGCGTTCAGCAGCGCCAGCGTCGAGGCGCAGACCGAACCCATCGAGGTGGAACCGTTGGAGCTCAACGCCTCCGACACCTGACGGATGGCGTACGGGAACTCCTCCTGCGAGGGCAGCACCGGCACCAGCGCACGCTCGGCGAGCGCGCCGTGGCCGATCTCGCGCCGCTTCGGCGAGCCGACGCGACCGGTCTCACCGGTCGAATACGGCGGGAAGTTGTAGTGGTGCATGTAGCGCTTGGAGGTCTCCGGGCCGAGCGAGTCGACCTGCTGCGCCATCTTCACCATGTCGAGGGTGGTGACGCCCAGGATCTGGGTCTCACCGCGCTCGAACAGCGCCGAACCGTGCGCCCGCGGCACCACGGCGACCTCGGCCGAGAGCGCCCGGATGTCGGCCAGCCCGCGGCCGTCGATGCGGAAGCCGTCGGACAGGATGCGCTGGCGCACAAGCTTCTTGGTGACCGAGCGGAACGCCGCGCCGATCTCCTTCTCGCGGCCCGCGAAATCCTCGGCGAGGCTCGAGAGCACCTCGAGCTTGATCTCGTCGATCCGCTCCTCGCGCTCCTGCTTGCCCGCGATGGACAGCGCCTCGCTCAGCGGGTTCTTCGCGGTGCCCTCGACAGCGGTGTAGACGTCCTGCTCGTAGGGCGGGAACAGCGGGAAGTCCTCGGTCGGCTTCGAGGCCAGCTGGGCCAGGTCCTGCTGCGCCTTGCAGAGGCGGGCGATGAACGGCTTGGCGGCCTCGAGGCCCTCGGCGACCACGGTCTCGGTCGGCGCCTGCGCGCCACCCTCGACCAGGCTGATCACGTTCTCGGTGGCCTCGGCCTCGACCATCATGATGGCGACATCGCCGGACTCGACCACGCGGCCGGCCACGACCATGTCGAATACCGCGCCCTCGAGCTGCTCGACGGTCGGGAACGCCACCCACTGGCCCTCGATCAGGGCGATCCGCACGCCACCGACCGGGCCGGAGAACGGCAGGCCCGCGATCTGCGTGGACGCCGAGGCCGCGTTGATCGCGACGACGTCGTACAGGTCCTTCGGGTCCAGGCTCATGATCGTCACCACGACCTGGATCTCGTTGCGCAGGCCGTCGACGAACGACGGGCGCAGCGGACGGTCGATCAGGCGGCAGGTGAGGATCGCGTCGGTGGACGGGCGGCCTTCGCGGCGGAAGAACGAGCCGGGGATGCGACCCGCGGCGTACATCCGCTCCTCGACGTCGACCGTCAGCGGGAAGAAGTCGAACTGGTCCTTGGGCTGCTTGCCCGCCGAGGTGGCCGACAGCAGCATGGTCTCGTCGTCCAGGTAGGCGACGACGGATCCGGCGGCCTGCTTGGCCAGCCGCCCGGTCTCGAACCGGATGGTGCGGGTGCCATAGCTACCGTTGTCGATCAACGCCACCGATTCGAACACGCCGGGTTCTACCTCGACGGCGGAGCTGGTCACAGTGTCTGACATATTTCTTTTCTCAACCTCTCGTCTCGCCGGATCCAGCGCAGGTGTGCGCGATCCAGCTGTCGTCTGCCGTACCCGGTTCGGGCGCGCATCGTGACGCGCGCACCCGGTCGATTCCCCTTGGAAGCGGCAACGCGGAGGCGGTCATCGATCGAAGCTCTCCGGACTGTCGTGCCGAAAAGCCACTACCGAAGACCGACGCCACGCGACGGGTGCGTACGGCTGTGTCGTCGTCGTGCACGTGGCCGAGCGACCCCCATACACGACAAGCCGACGGGGAGATTCTAAGCCTCCCCGTCGGCTGCCTTGCGAACTGCCTGTGCAGAACGTGTGTCGTGACAGATCAGCGACGCAGTCCGAGCCGCTCGATCAGCGCACGGTAACGCGCGATGTCCTTGTCCTGCAGGTACTTCGACAGGCGCTTGCGACGGCCGATGAGCAGCATCAGGCCGTGGCGGGTGTGGTGATCGTGCTTGTGCTTCTTGAGGTGCTCGGTGATGTCGGAGATGCGCTTGGTCAGCATCGCGATCTGTGCCTCCGGCGAACCGGTGTCCTTCTCGTGCACCCCGTAGTCGGCGAGAATCGCCTTCTTCTGCTCGGTGGTCAGCGCCACGAATTCACTCCTGTTGTTCCAGTCCGCGCTCGAGGTACCGGGAGACCCGGGCGGGCGCCGCCGCGGACCGCAGCAAACCCGACACGCCAGCCTACCGGACCACCGCGCGGCCGCGGGAATGCCCCCCGCTACTCGCTGTCGGCCGCGTGATCGGCGGCGGCGAGGATCTCGCGGGTCTGGTCGACGTCGCGGCCGATGGCGGCGACCAGATCGGCCACGGAACCGAACTTGCTCTGCCCGCGGACATGGTCGACGAAATCCACCGCGACATGCTGGCCGTACAGGTCGACATCGGTGTCGAGCACGTACGCCTCGACGGTGCGGGTGCGGCCGGAGAAGGTGGGGTTGGTGCCGACCGAGATGGCCGCCATCGCGCGCTTGCCGGGCAGCGTGGTGCCGACCGTCTTGCCGGGGCTGAGCACCGTGAACCAGCCCGCGTACACGCCGTCGGCGGGGATCGCCGCGTGCATCGGCGGCGCCACGTTGGCGGTCGGGAAGCCCAGTTCGCGGCCGCGGCCGTCGCCGTGCACGACGACGCCCTCCACGCGGTGCGGGCGGCCCAGCGCGTCGGCGGCGGCGGCCATGTCCCCGGCGTCCACGCAGGCGCGAATGTAGGTGGAGGAGAACGTGACCGCGTGCTCGCCGACCAGCCGCACGCCGTCCACCTCGAACCCGAAGCGGCCGCCCAGCTCTCGCATCGTCTGCACGGTGCCGGCGGCCTTCTTGCCGAAGGTGAAGTTGTCGCCGATCACGACCTCGGTCACGTGCAGCTTCTCGACCAGCAGGTCGTGCACATAACGCGACGGGGTCAGTTTCATGAAGTCCTGCGTGAACGGCATCACGAGGAAGACGTCGATACCGAGTTCCTCGACCAGTTCCGCGCGCCGGGTCAGCGTGGACAGCTGCGCGGGATGCGAACCGGGCCGCACCACTTCCATCGGGTGCGGATCGAAGGTCATCAGCACCGAGGGCACACCGCGCACGGCGGCGGATTTGACGGCACGGCTGATCAACTGGGCGTGCCCGCGATGCACACCGTCGAACACTCCGATCGTGAGCACGCACCGGCCCCAGTCCGGGGGCATGTCCTCGAGACTTCGCCATCTCTGCACACCCGGAAGCCTACGCAAGCCGCCTCCTCCGGTCCTATCGCTCCCACCGCTAAGCTCGAAACGTGCCCGGAAAACGAGACATCGCCACCCGCCGCGAGCTGGTCGATCCCTCCGCGACACAGGAATCCCACGGCAGCGTGGCCGAATCGGCCGAGCGCGGGGCGGCGAGCGCCGAGGCCACTCTGGCGCCGGTGCTGTCCTCCGTCGCCCAGGACTACCTGAAAGTGATCTGGACCGCGCAGGAATGGTCGCAGGAGAAGGTATCGACGAAGCTGCTGGCCGAACGCATCGGCGTCTCGGCGTCGACGGTGTCGGAGGCCGTGCGCAAGCTCGCCGATCAAGGTCTGGTCGAGCACGCGCGGTACGGGTCCATCACCCTCACCGCGGAGGGCCGCCGGGCGGCCGTGGCGATGGTGCGCCGGCACCGCCTGCTGGAGACTTTTCTCGTCAACGAACTCGGCTACGGCTGGGACGAGGTGCACGACGAGGCCGAGGTGCTCGAGCACGCGGTCACCGAGACGCTGATGGCCCGCATCGACGCCAAACTCGGCCACCCCGACCGCGATCCGCACGGCGACCCGATCCCGTCGGCCGACGGCGCGGTGCCCACCCCGCCCGCGCGCCAGCTCAGCCACTTCCAAGCCGGCGAATCGGGCCGCGTCGCCAGGATTTCCGACTTCGACCCGGCCATGCTCCGCTACTTCGACTCGGTCGGCATCGCCCTGGACACCCCGATCACGGTGGTGGAGCGCCGCGACTTCGCCGGCACCATCGCCATCCGCATCGGCGACCACACCCTGGATTTGGGCAGCCCTGCGGCGGAAGCCATCTGGCTGACCCACTGACCGGCGGTAGTCCCGCTCAGCCCGCGCCGAATTCCCCCGCGCGTTTGGCGATGGCGGTGCCGAGTTCTGTCGTGGTACAGGTGCCGCCGAGGTCCGGGGTGCGGATGCTGCCCTCGGCGAGGACCTCGCAGACGGCGCGGTGGATCGCGGCGGCCGCGTCCCGCTCGCCGAGCTGGTCCAACAGCATTGCGGCGGCGAGGATCTGAGCGACCGGGTTGGCGATGCCCTGGCCCGCGATGTCGGGGGCGCTGCCGTGCACGGCCTCGAACATGGAGGGGGCGTCGCGCCTCGGATTGATATTGCCCGAAGGCGCGAGGCCGAGACCGCCGGTGACGGCGGCGGCGAGATCGGAGAGGATGTCGCCGAACAGATTCGAGCCGACGATCACGTCGAGCCGGTCCGGGTGCAGCACGATTTCGGCGGCCAAGGCGTCCACGTGCATCTGCCGGGTCTCGACGTCCGGGTATTCCGCGGCGATACGCTCGAAGACGCTGTCCCAGTAGGGCATCGAGTGGATCAGGCCGTTGGACTTGGTGGCCGAGCACACGCGTCGGTTGCGTTCCCGGGCGCGTTCGAAGGCGTAGTGGATGATGCGCTCGCAGCCGACCCGGGTGAACACCGACTCCTGGAGTACGAACTCCTCCGGGCGTCCCGGATTGTGGATGCCGCCGATCTCGGAGTACTCGCCCTCGGAGTTCTCCCGCACGATGAGGATGTCCAGATCCGCGGCGGTGCGGTCGCGCAGCGCGGATTCGGTGCCGGGCAGCAGCCGCACCGGCCGCAGATTGACGTACTGGGAGAACGCGCGCCGCAGCGGGATCAGCAGCCCCCACAGCGAAATATGGTCGGGCACACCGGGAAAGCCCACGGCGCCCAGCAGGATCGCGTCGAACCCGGCGAGCTGCTCGGGGCCGTCGGCGGGCATCATCGCCCCGGTGCGCAGGTATTGCTCACAGGACCAATCGAATTCGGTCCATTCGATACCGGGCAGCACCGCGTCGACCACCTTCACCGCCTCCGCGGTCACGTCGACGCCGATGCCGTCGCCGGGGATGGTCGCGATGCGGTAGGTGCTCACCTGTACTCCCTCTGATTCACGCGGTTGCGGCCCGTCACAACTGCACGCCGATGTACTTGGTCTCCAGGAACTCGTCGATGCCGGTGAGCCCGCCCTCGCGGCCGAGGCCGGACTCCTTGACCCCGCCGAACGGGGCCGCCGGGTTGGACACCACGCCCTGATTCAGCCCGACCATGCCGCTCTCGAGGGCCTCGCACACGCGCAGCCCGCGGCGCAGGCTCTCGGTGTACACATAGCCGACCAGACCGTAAGGGGTGTCGTTGGCTCGCGCCACCACCTCGTCCTCGGTGTCGAAGGGGGTCAGGCTGGCCACGGGGCCGAAGATCTCGGTGTGGCACATCTCGGCGTCGTCGGGTACGTCGACCAGAACCGTTGCGGGATAGAAGTTTCCGGGACCGTCGAGGGATTCGCCGCCGAGCAGCACCCGCGCTCCGCGCGCTCGGGCGTCGGCCACCAGGTCGGTCACCTTGGCCACGGCATCCGCGTCGATCAGCGGACCGACGACGACGCCGGGTTCGGTGCCGCGACCGAGCGGCAACTCCCCCATGCGCGCCGCGAGCCGCTCGGCGAAATCGCCGATCACACCGCGCTGCACGAAGATCCGGTTGGCGGCGGTGCACGCCTGGCCGATATTGCGCATCTTCGCCGCCATCGCGCCGTCCACGGCCGCGTCCAGATCGGCGTCGTCGAAGACGATGAAGGGCGCGTTGCCGCCGAGTTCCATCGAGGTGCGCATAACCGTTTGCGCGCACTGCTCCAACAGCTTCTTGCCGACCGCGGTGGAACCGGTGAACGACAGCTTGCGGGAGCGTTCGTCGAGGATCATCGGCGTCATCACGGCGCCCGGATCCGAGGTGGTCACCACGTTGACCACGCCCGCGGGCACCCCCGCCACCCGCAGGATGTCGGCCAAGGCCAGCGTGCACAGCGGGGTCTGCTCGGCGGGCTTGACCACGCAGGTGCAACCCGCCGCCAGCGCGGGGCCGATCTTGCGGGTGCCCATGGCCATCGGGAAGTTCCACGGCGTGATCAGCAGGCTCGGCCCGACCGGCTGCCGGGCGACCAGGAACCGGGAGCCGCCCGCCGGAGCCGTCATGTATCCGCCGTCCAGGCGTACGGCCTCCTCGGCGAACCAGCGGAAGAACTCTGCGGCATAAGCGATCTCGCCGCGCGCCTCGGCCACGGGCTTGCCCATCTCGAGGGTCGCGATGAGGCCCAACCGGTCGACATCGTCCAGCAGCATGCGGTGCGCCCGCATCAGGATGTCGCTGCGCTCGCGCGGCGGCGTGCGCGCCCAGTCGGCCTGCGCGGCCGCGGCCCCCTCGAGCGCGGCCAGCCCGTCCGCCGGCGCGGCGTCGGCCACCTCGCACAGGACCTGCCCGGTCGCGGGGTCGGTCACCGGCATCGTCCGCGCGGCCGCGCACCACTGCCCGCCGATGTAAAGCCCGGTAGGCACGCTGTCGACCGCGGCTCGCTCGTCCGCGTTCAGGCTCGCGCCGGGCCGATTCGAGATCGTGTCGGTCTGCGTCACCGCGTGCTCCTCACCCTGGTTCGACTGCGGCCCATTGCTGTGGCCCCGCTCGCCATGTTATGCATATTGTCGACAATCAGACAATAGACAATCCGTGCGGGCGCGGCTCCTCCCGCGCCGGGCGCCCATATCCCACGCTCCGGAAGGCGGATCACGATGACGGCTCTCTCCCCCGTCCTGAAGCAGGCCACCCCGGTCACCGTCGACCACGGCGAGGGCTGTTACCTCTACGCGTCCGACGGCCGCCGCTACCTCGACTTCACCGCCGGGATCGGCGTCACCAGCACCGGGCATTGCCACCCGAAGGTGGTCGAGGCCGCGCAGCGGCAGATCGGCAGCCTGATCCACGGCCAGTACACGACCGTCATGCACAAGCCGCTGCTGGCGTTGACGGAACGACTCGGCGATGTGCTGCCGACCGGCCTGGACTCGGTGTTCTTCGCCAATTCCGGCAGCGAGGCGATCGAGGCCGCGCTGCGTCTGGTCCGTCAGGCCACCGGACGGCCGAATGTCGTGGTGTTCCACGGCGGTTTCCACGGCCGCACGGTCGCCGCCGCCACCATGACCACCTCCGGCACCCGGTTCTCCGCCGGATTCAGCCCGCTCATGGCCGGGGTGCACGTGGCGCCGTTCCCGACCGCGTTCCGCTACGGCTGGAGCGAGGAGCAGGCCACCGACTTCGCCCTGCGGGAGCTGGATTACCTGCTCACCACGCTTTCGGCGCCCGCCGAGACCGCCGCGTTCTTCGTCGAGCCGGTGCTGGGCGAGGGCGGATACATCCCCGGTAACACCCGCTTCTTCCAGGGCCTGCGCGAGCGTGCCGACCGGCACGGCATCCTGCTGGTCTTCGACGAGATCCAGACCGGTTTCGGCCGCACCGGAAAGTTCTTCGGCCACCAGCATTTCGACGTGCGGCCCGACATCATCACCATCGCGAAGGGCCTCGCCAGCGGCTTCCCGCTGTCGGGCATCGCCGCCTCGAGCGAGCTGATGGCGAAGGCGTGGCCCGGCTCCCAGGGCGGCACCTACGGCGGCAACGCCGTGGCCTGCGCCGCCGCGCTGGCCACCATCGACGTCATCGAATCCGAAGGCCTCGTCGACAACGCCGCCGAGCGCGGGCGCCAGTTGCTGGCCGGTGCGCGCGAGCGCGCGACGAAGGCCGTCGGAGACGTCCGCGGCCTCGGTCTGCTGGTCGGCACCGAATTCACCACGCCCACCGGCGAACCCGACACCGCGACCGCGTCGACCGCGCAGCGGCTCGCCCACGAGAAGGGTCTGCTGCTGCTCACCTGCGGCGCCTACAGCAATGTGGTCCGCATGATCCCCCCGCTGATCGTGAACGCCGAGCAGGTCGACGAGGCACTGGGTATCTGGTCCGCCGTGCTGGACGAACTGTAGGGAGACATCGACATGGCCCGCTACATCACCATCACGCTCACCAAGGCCGGCGTCCGCTGCCGCGCCCGGTTGCTGGACGACGAGGCCCCGCTCACCTGCGCCGCGGTCTGGGACGCCCTGCCGCAGGAGGGCGACGCCTTCCACGCCAAATACGCCCGCAACGAGGTGTACACGCTGGTCCCCCGCCTCACCGCCGCCCCGCACCGCGAAAACCCCACCATCACACCGATTCCCGGCGACGTGTGCCTGTTCGACTTCGAACCGTGGGAGATCGGCAACCCGGCCTACGGCTACGAACCAGGCTCCGAGGCCCACCACGCCCAAGGCGCCACCGACCTCGCCCTGTTCTACGGCCGCAACAACCTCCTCATCAACGGCGACCAGGGCTGGGTCCCCGGCAACGTCTTCGCCACCATCGAAGAAGGCCTCACCGACATCGCCACCGCCTGCAACAACCTCTGGCTACGCGGCGTAGAAGGCGAAACCCTCGCCTTCGCCCGGGATTCCGACTAGCACCGCTGAGGGGGCGGCGCACCCGCCCAGAACATGAGGGAGGCGGCAGAG
>NZ_JARWOP010000176.1 GCF_029868745.1 Nocardia wallacei
CCCGAATCCGCCTGTGTCACAGGCAGTGTCGTTCATGCCGACGGGGGATTCATGCCATGAGGGTGCGGCTGGATCCCGGTGTCCGGCGCTTCGCGGACGGTCGGCTCCTGCTCGGCGGGTCACCGACCCGGCTGCTGCGACAGGGCGCCGCGGGCACCCCGCAGCTCGATACCAGGCACACCCGCGAACCCCGGGCCCCCCCCGGGGGCACCTGGCGGGGCGGCCGCGCCCCCGCGACCGGGTATCCCGGCACGACGAGAGTGTCGACACTCCCGGCGAATTCGTCCATCGCACCGTTCACGCCCACCGTCAGAGCGACATCCGTGCGCACCGTCTCCCCGTCGGGTGAGGCGAACCGTACCCGCCGCCCCGCCCAGTGCAGCACCTGCACCGGTCCGGCGATGTCGAGCAGCAACGCCCCCTCGGCCAGCGCCACCACCACGTCCCCACGGTCCGATCCCATGCCCCGAGTCTGTCCCCGGCCGCATGGTGTCCGCAATGACACGAAGCCCACAGATCCGGACACACCACCCCGGCTCTCCGCCGGGCACCCACGGAGGCGGGCCGTCCAACCTGCTCCAGATCAGTGACCGGTGAAGATCTCATATGTCTTGCGCCCCAGGAGAAACGCCGTGGCTTTGGCGAAGCGGGCGCCGACAATTTCACCCATATCGTCATCCGCGTACGCACAGCGGCGGGATAGTCCAGCCCATCCAGGCCCACGGCGGTGGGGATAGTCCCAGCCCAGTTCAGATCCACAGCGGTGGATCGCCCGGCCCAGTTCAGGCCCACGGCGGTGAGACAGCCCAGCTC
Source organism: Nocardia wallacei (assembly GCF_029868745.1). GTDB lineage: Bacteria > Actinomycetota > Actinomycetes > Mycobacteriales > Mycobacteriaceae > Nocardia > Nocardia wallacei_B. Next base: position 814 of record NZ_JARWOP010000176.1, read on the forward strand.
TAGTTCAGATCCACGGCAGTTCCACGGCAGCGGGGTCGTCCGGGCCCAGTTCAGCCCCGTGGCAGTGGGGTCCTCCAGCCCAGTTCAGTCCGGCTGTGGCGGAATCGCCCAGCCCGGTTCAATCCACGGCGGGGGCGTCGTCTGGACCGGTTCAGGCGGCCCGTGGCAGTAGAGTCCGTCCGCCTGGCTCAGACTCGCGGCGGTGGCGTCGTCCAGCCCCGTTCAGATCCACGGCGGTGAGGGTTATCCAGCCCCATTCAGGCCCGTGGGAGTGGAGTCACCCGGCCCGGTTTCACGCCCGTGGCAGTGGAGCCATCCGGTCCGGTTCAGATCCGTGGTAGTGGGGTCGCCCGGCCTGGCTTAGACCCGCGGTGGCGGAATCGTCCAGCCCCGGTTCGGGTCCAGGGCGGGGAGGCGATAGTCCGCGGTGGTCGGCGGACCGTCGTGGGCGGTGGGGGCGGTGGCCGGTGTGGGGAGTTGTCCAGCCTGGTTCAGGTCGCGACGGCGGGATAGTCCAGGCCCGTTCGGCTCGTCGGGTGGGCGACGGCGTGCGGTGTCGAGATGTTCGCCACCCGTGAGGGTTCGGGCTCGCTTGCAGGGGCTTGGGGTTACTAGGGTCGGGAGCCGACGCGGCGGGAAATGTGGGTAGGCGAGGAGTTGGCAGTGGGTTCGTTGTTCGCGGTGTTCCTGCCGTTGGCGTTGGCGCTGGTGATGTTCGGGCTCGGGCTCACCCTGACCGCGGCGGATTTCGCTCGGGTGCTGCGCTATCCGAAGGCGGCCGCGGTGGCGCTCGTATGCCAGATGGTGGTGCTGCCCGCGGTGTGCGTAGGCCTGATCTACCTGTTCGGGCTGGACGGGGCGGTGGCGGCGGGGATGCTGCTGCTGGCGGCGTCGCCGGGTGGGCCGTCGGCCAACCTGTTCAGCCACATCGCGGGCGGGAACGTGGCGCTCAACATCACCCTCACCGCCGTCAATTCGGTGTTGGCGGTGTTCACGCTGCCGCTGGTGGTCGGGTTGTCCTACGCGCTGTTCCTCGACGGTGACGCGGGTATCGGGCTGCGGCCGGACAAGTTCGCCCAGGTGTTCGCGATCGTGCTGATCCCCGTGGCGCTCGGGATGTGGGTGCATCACCGCTTCCCCGAGTGGTCGCGCCGCCGGCGCGGCAGCGTCAAGGTGCTGTCGGTCGTGGTGCTGGCGCTGGTGGTGCTCGCCGCGGTGGCGCGCGACTTCGACACCCTCACCGACAACGTGGGCGCGCTGGCCGCGGTGTGCCTGCTGCTGGCGAGTATCGGCATTCTCGTCGGCTATTACGCGTCGCGGCTGTTCGGCGTCGACTCCGATCAGGCCGTGGCGGCGGCGATGGAGATCGGCATCCACAACGGCGCGCTCGCCATCGCCGTGGCGACCTCGGTCCTGCACGATTCCGCCATGGCGGTGCCCGCGGCCGTCTACGGAGTGCTGATGAACCTGCCCGCCGGAGTGGCCGCTGCCCTGTTCGCCCGCCGCACCCGCCGGGCGGCCGTCCCCGCGTGACGACACGCCGACCACCACCGGCGATTACAGCAATCGTCCAGCTACGATTGCTCGAATGCGACAGTCGAATCGCCGCCACGCCTTGGCGGCGTCTGCCGCCGCCGTCGCGGCCCTGCTCGTGCCCGGTCTGACGTGGATCGCCCCGGCCGCGCAGGCGAGTGCGCTGCCACCGCTCGGCGACGACTTCCTCTGGGGCGTGGCCGCTTCCGGTTTCCAGTCCGAAGGTGCTGTGCCCGACAGCAATTGGAGCCGCTTCATCGACTCCGGCGCGGTCGACGACTACCGCGACTCGGTGCGGTTCCTCGACTTCTACACCGACGACATCGACCACGCGGCCCGGCTCGGGGTGAAGGTGTTCCGGATGAGCGTGGAGTGGGCACGGGTGCAACCGACCCCGGGCGGCTGGGACGAGCGCGCCTTCCAGGTCTACGACCGGATGGTCGACAAGATCATCGCCTACGGCATGACCCCGATGATCACCCTCGATCACTGGGTGTACCCGGGCTGGGCGGCCGACCGCGGCGGCTGGCGCAACCCCGGCATGGTCGAGGACTGGCTGACCAATGCCCGGAAAGTGGTGAACCGCTTCGCCTCTCGGAAACCGATCTGGGTGACGATCAACGAACCGGCCGCCTACATCGGTACCGAGCTGCGCATCGGCGCGCTGGGGCCCGGCGAGGAACCGCTGATGCGGGAGCGACTCGCCCAGGCGCACAACGAGATCTACGACACCATCCACCACAACCAGCCCGACGCCCAGGTCACCAGCAACCTCGGATACGTGCCCGGGATGGAGACCGAAGTCAATCAGCCCTTCGTCGACCTGGTCGCCGACAAGCTCGACTTCCTCGGCGTCGACTACTACTTCGGGCCCGACGACCACAGCGCCGCCGGCGAAACATCGGCGGGCACACCCGCCATGTGGGAACTCCCCCTGCAAACCGAGGGCATCTATTACGCGCTGCGGCACTACGCCCGGCTCTTTCCCGGCAAACCCCTCTACGTCGTGGAGGGCGGCATGCCGACCGAGAACGGGCAGCCGCGCCCCGACGGTTACACCCGCGTCGACCATCTGCGCGACACCGTCTACTGGTTGCAGCGCGCCAAGGCCGACGGTATCGACGTGCGCGGCTACAACTACTGGAGCCTCACCGACAACTACGAATGGGGCAGCTACGCACCACGTTTCGGCCTCTACACCGTCGACGCCGAACAGGACCCGAAGCTGACCCGCCACCCCACCGACGCCGTCGAGGCCTACGCCACCCTCACCCGCACCGGCGGCGTCCCGGCGGACTACCGCCCCACCCGCGCCCCGGTCGAATGCTCCCAGGTGGACCCGCCTGCCAGCTGCGACGAGCCGGTCACCGTCTCCCCCGAATCCCCCGCCCCCTGATCCCGCATTCGCGCACTCGCCGCGTAATTGAGGTCGAGCGCGTCCGGAAGTAGACCCGTATGTAGCCGGAAGTCGACCCGTATGTAGATCGAGAAGGCCCGTGCTACACCGGGATACCGACTGGGATCCCGAGCAGAAGGCGGGCGCAGCACCGAAATACCGAGCAGACGACGTACACGGCGCGACGGATATGGCGCTGCGGACGCCCACCCGCACCGGGCGACCCGGCCGCAGCGGTCACAGACGAACTCGAGGTGGCTGATTTCGCCGTCTCGGTGCTGATCGTGTCCGTGTAGGCCGGGTCAGGCGGGCAGTTCCAGGCCCTTGGCGAGAACCGGCCACGACTTGATCAGCGCGTCGTGCCAGTAACCCCACGAATGGGTGCCGGTGGGCGGGAAGTCGTAGGTGGCGGGGATGCCGAGGGCGTCGAGTTTGGTCTGCAGGTTGTGGCTGCAGTAGTTGACCGCGGCCTCGATGACACCGCCGACGATGAGCTGGTTGGCCCAGCCGCCGACGCCGGGCAGGGTGTACGGTCCGTCGATGCCGTCCCATTGACCGGGCAGCCCGGAACCGCTGGAGACGAACAGGTTCAGCCCGCGCAGCTGGTCGGCGTGCACGTACGGGTCGTTGTCGGCCCACATCGGGTCGTTCTGCGGGCCGTACATGTTGTCGGTGTTGCCGCCGCCCCACACGTTCACCGCGAGGTTCACGAAGGTGTAGCCGGTGGGGTCGGAGATCTGCGCGCACCCGCTGTAGGCGGCCACCGACTTGTACAGGCCCGGCTTGGCGATGGGCAGCTGCAGCACCGAGGTGCCCGAGGTGGACAGTCCGGCGATGGCGTTGAGCCCGTTGGTGCCCAGCGCCCCGTCGATCAGCGGCGGCAGTTCCTCGGTGAAGAAGGTCTTCCACTTGTTGACGCCCAGCACGGGATCCGGTGCGCGCCAATCGGTGTAGTAGCTCCAGGCGCCGCCGATCGGCTGCACCACGTTCACGTCCTTGTCGGCGAGGAAGCGCAGCGCGTCGGGCGCGCGCTGGTCCCAGGTGGCGGCGTCCTCGCCGCCGCCGGCGCCGTTGAGCAGGTACAGCACCGGCCGCGGCACCGAGGCGTCGGCGGGTCGCTGCACGTCGACGGCGAAGGTGTTGTCCATGGCCGCGGAGTACACGTACAGGCGGATGTTGCGGTCGTCCTGCACGGTCGCCTTGGTGATGTAGGATCCGTCGGCCGAGCGCGGGTCCGCGAGCAGGCTGCGGGAGCCGATCACGGGATCGCCGGTGTCCGCGGTCGCCGGTCCCGTGCTCACCGCCGTCGTCAATGCCGCGAAAACCATTGCGGCAACAGCTGTTCCGATCCGATTGCCAACCGCCACGTGCGCCTCCGTAGCCGACTAGACCCGCATCATGAAACTTCCGTACCGTCCGGACTGTATCCCACCGGCCACTCCTCGGCGCCGCACTCGGGCGGTGCGTCGCGCAACCATCGCCGCGAGTAGCCGGTGGTCAGGGCAGGTTGACCTCGGCGGGGGTCTTGTCGGGGCGCAGGCCGCGCCAGGAGGGGTGGCGGAGGCGGCCGTCGCTGGTCCGTTCGGTGAACGAGACCTCGCCGACCAGTTCGGGTTCGACCCAGACCGCGTCGGGGACGTCGGCGCGGACGGTGGGGGTGTTCCGGCGTAGCGGGCGCAGGCGCTGCTGGAGGTCGGTGAGCATGGCGCGGGTGAAGCCGGTGCCGACGTTGCCGATGTAGGTGAGGGCGCCGGTGTCGTCGTGGGCGGCCATCAGCAGCGAGCCGATGTGGCCCGCGCGGCGGCCGGTGCCGGGTCGCCAGCCGACGATCACGACTTCTTGGTCGCGGGCGTTCTTGACCTTGGTCCACAGCGCGCTGCGGCGGCCGGGCAGGTAGGGGCTGTCGAGGCGTTTGCAGACGATGCCCTCGAGCCCGAGTCGTTTCGATTCGGCGAGGATGTGGGCGGGGTCGCCGTGCAGGCGCGGCGGCACCTGCCAGTTCGGGCCGCGCAGTTCGAGTTGTTCGAGCAGTTCGCGGCGTTGCCGATACGGCAGGTCGATCAGGGAGCGGTCACCGATGTGCAGCAGGTCGAAGATCATGTAGGTGGCCGGGACCGACTGTGCCAGTGCGCGGATCATGCCCGCGTTGCGCTGGTGCATGCGCGGTTGCAGCGCCTCGAAGGAGGTCCGGCCGCCGGTGTCGAACGCGACGATCTCACCGTCGACGACGAAGGGCGGGTCCCCCGGCGCGATCGCGGCCAGTTCGGGCCAGGCGGGGGTGATGTCCTTGTCGTTGCGCGAGAGCAGCCGCAGTTCCCGGTCGACGTAGCCGACGGCCCGGATGCCGTCGAATTTCACCTCGTAGTTCCACCGCGGGCCGTCGGTGGGGAGCACGCCCGCTGTCGCCAGCATCGCCGCGTAGTGCGGCAGTCTGGTCACGCCCGCCTCGCCGCCATCGCCGGTCCTTCCCGAACCCGAACGTCGCTGGTAGACAACTCACCGGGACGATACCGACCGGTTCATCCGGTCGAGCGGGAGCGCCGGTCGCGACGCGTGTTCGGAGGATCGGCGGGGCGTCAGACGCGGCGCATGACGGAGACGACCTTGCCGAGGACCACGGCGTGGTCGCCGTCGATGACGTCGTAGGCGGGGTTGCGGGGTTCGAGGTAGGTGTGGCCGTTGCGGCGGCGGTAGACCTTGACGGTGGCCTCCTCGTCGATCATGGCGGCGACGATGTCACCAGTGTGGGCCTCCTGCTGGCGGCGGACCACGACGATGTCGCCGTCGCAGATCGCGGCGTCGACCATCGAGTCGCCGCGGACCCGGAGGGCGAAAACCGTGCCGCGCCCGACGAGTTGGCGCGAGAGTGTGAGGACGTCGTCGGTGTGTTCCTCGGCCAGGATCGGCGTACCCGCGGCGATGTCACCGACGACAGGCACCGACACCGACTCCTCATCGCGTTCGGGGGCGGCGGACCGCAGAAACAGCCGGACGTCGATCGGCCGCGACATGCTGTCGCTGCGCCGCAGAAGTCCCCTGTCCTCCAGCGCTTTCAGGTGCTTGGACACCGACGAGGCGGACCGCAGCCCCACCGCTTCCCCGATCTCGCGCGTGCTCGGCGGATACCCGTAGCGCACCACCCAGTCGCGAATGGTGGCGAGGATCCGCTGCTGCCGGGGCGGCAGGGTCGAGGTGTCGAGGTGCTCGAACGCATCGTCGTATCCGGTCACCGGGAGATCGTAGAGGTCGCGCGGGGCTCAGTTCACGCAGGGTATGTCGGAGCCGATGCTGGTGGTGACCGGTTTGCCCGAGTCGGGGGCGGGGTCGCCGGTGGTTGTCGCGCCCAGGGCCGAGGTGCCGGAGTTTCCGGAGGTGGTGGCGCCGGTACTGCTGGATGTGCCGGTGCCGGTGCCGCTTTCGCCGGAGGTGAGTCCGTCGGGCATGCTGAAGTCGGCGCCGACGACGATCTTCACGTGGCCGGGCTGGACGTTCTTGGAGGGGGCGGTCGGGAGGCCGCCGAGCATGTCGGCGGCCTGGGTGGCGTCGGCGTCGGCACCGGCGCCGTAGTAGACCACCGAGCTGGAGCCGTCGGTGTAGGCGGCGGCATTGCCGACCTGACCTTGGGGGAAGCCCTTGTCCGCCAAGGCCGTTGACACCTGACGCGCCATGCCGTCGGGGCCGCCGGAGTTGACGACGTCGACGGTGCTCGTCGGGGTGGTCTTGGGTTCGGTGGGCTGCGGCGCCTGCACACCGAAGGCGGCGCGCACGGTCTTCTTGATGAGGGCCGGGTCGATGATGTTGACCTCTTGGCCGTCGACGGTCTGGTAGGCCTTCACCGGCAGGGTCTGGAATTCGATCGGGATCGAGCCCGCCTTGCCCAGCGTCTGGGCGAAATCGAGCAGGTTCCAGCCCTCGGACAGCACGATGTCCTCCTGGGCGGCGGTGATCAGCTGTTGCAGTTTGCCGACGTTGGTGAGGGTGCCGGAGTCCTTGAGCTGCTTGGCGACCGAGGTGAGGAACGCCTGCTGGCGGTGGGTGCGGTCGAGGTCGCCGTTCTGCAGTTCGTGGCGCTGGCGCACGAAGGCCAGTGCGTTGGCCGCGTCGAGATGCTGTGGGCCCGCGGGGAATACGGCGCCGGAGTAGTACTCGTCGTTGACGGGCTGGTTCAGGCACACGTCCACGCCGCCGAGGATGTTCGCGATGTGGTAGAAGCCGACCAGTGACACCTCGGAGAACCGGTTGATCGGCACGCCGGTGAGCTGTTTGACCGTCTGCACGATGGATTCGCGGCCCGCCTCGCGGCCCTTGTGCTCGAGTTCGATCTTGTCCTTGACGCCCTGGTTTTCCAGCTTCTGCTCGGTGTAGGCCTTCTTCAGGCCGTAGGCCTCCTTGATCTTGGCGTGGTCGTAGCCGGGGATGCCGTTGACGGGGACGTAGTCGTCGCGCGGGATGGAGAAGGCGGTGACCTTCTTCAGATCCTTCGGAATGTGCACCAGGATCAGGGAATTGGCGTTGTAGCCGCCCTCGCTGCCGTCGCCGGCGTGCAGCTGGTCGAGGATGTCCTTGGGCAGGTCGTTGCCGTTCTGGTCCTTGCGGGTGTCCAGTCCGATCAGCAGGATGTTCATGTCGCCGTCGAGGGCGGCCGCGTCCTCGGCGCTGATCACGCTGGAGCGGGTGAAGCCCCGGTCCAGGCTGCGCTCGGTGTAGTAGGCGAACCCGGTGCCGGACACGACCACGACGGCGGTCGCGGCGGCCACCAGCCGTCCCGCGATCCGCGCCGCCCGCTCGGCCTTCCCCGGCCGGCGCTGCTGCGCGCGCCGGGTATGCCGATTCGGCGTGGCGGGCGCGTACTGCTCGGTGGGCTGATCCGCCAGATCCACCGCCTCGGCCTGCGTGCGCCGCTTCCCTCGCACCGCCCCCACCGCCGCGGCCTCTCCGGTCCGGGACTGCCGCCGACCGGCGCTCTCCCCTTCCGCCGCACCGGATTCCCCACCCCGGCTCGCTCGCCGGGTCGCACCGGTCCCCGCGCCGCCTACCCGCCGCGTGGCGCCCGTTCCCGAGCCACCGGCGTCCTCGTCCCGCGCGCCGCCGACTCGTCGCCTCGCGCCCGTGGTCGCCGCACCGCTCGCTCCGCGCGGCCGCTGCACTGGGTCCGTACCCGCTCGGCCACCCGAATCATCGGCTCCCGCACCGCGTCCGGCCCGGCCCGGTTCGCCGGTGGGTGTGCGGCGCGACCGCTCGTTCGCGGCGGAGCCGAACGCCGAATCCGTTGCGGCGCTTCGAGGCTCCGGCACGGGGCCCTCGCCGCGCGGCTCCCGGCGGGGCGGCGTGGAGGCGTCGCGGCCGCGCCGCGCCGGGCGCCGGGGGGAGGGGGGCGGGCCCCCG
>NZ_JARWOP010000177.1 GCF_029868745.1 Nocardia wallacei
ATCCGAGTGCGTGCGCGGCCGTGGTGCGGGTGGCGCCGCGCGCGGCGTGGTGGGCCAGGCTCGCGATGTCGGCGGCGTCGGCGGTCCGGTCGGCCGCGCGCCGTTCCAGGAATTCGACGGCGCCCCAATGCATCCGGCGCCGTCGCAGGGTCGGGATGCCGTCGTAGACGGTGTCGCGGATCAGCGCGTGGTCCAGTTCGATCCGGCCGAAGGGGTCGAATCCGACCAGGCCCGCGGCGGCCGCCGTGTCGATGCCGTCGACCACCTCGCTCTCCTCGGCGCAGGCGAGTGCGGTCAGTGCGTCGAGGTCGATCGCGCGGCCCCACACCGCCAGGTGTTGCAGCACGGCGAGCGCGTCCGGGGGCAGCCGTTCGATCCGTTCGCTGAGTACTGCCCGGATGCTCTGCGGCAGGACCGGCGATTCTCCTTGCGCCGCCATGTATTTCGAGAGTTCCCGGACGAACAGCGGGTTACCGCCGGTGCGCCGGTGCAGCGAGTCCACGGTGTCGGAGTCCACCGCGACCAGGCCGGCGTCCCGGGCGATGGCCCGCGTCCCGGTCAGGTCCAGCCCGGCGAGTTCGAGGCGGGCGGCGACCCGGTCGGCCAGTGCCGCTTCCGTGGCGCGCAGCACCGGTGGCAGTTCGGGTCCGCGCGCGGTCACCACGACGAGTACCGGCTCGCGGTGCAGCCAGCTCACCAGTTGCCGCAGCACCTGCAGGCTGGCGGCGTCGCAGCGGTGCATGTCGTCCAGGACGATGACGACCGGTCCCTTGCCCGCCAGGTCGCGGCAGCGCCGGGCCACCGCCCGCACGACAGTGAACGGGTCGACCGGCGCGGCGACGTCCTCCGACAGCACCGACTCTCCGCCCAGTTCGGCCAGGATCTCGCGCCACATCCACGCCTCGGGCGCGCCGTCGACCTCCGGGGCCTTGGCGTAGGTGGCGAACCAGCCCGCATCGGCGAGGTCGGCCACCGCGGCGCAGACCAGGGTGGTCTTCCCCGCGCCGACGTCACCGAGGACCCACACCAGGCGCGCGCCCGACGCGCGGGCCTCCCCCGCCGCCGCCAGAATCGCGGTGTACTGGGCCGGGTAGCACACGCGATCCTCCGAGACCTCCTGCGCCGCACCGCTTTCCGGGTGCCCGGAGCGGGCGGTGGGCAGCGGCGGGGGCTGGGCGGGGACCGGTAGCACGGGGGCCGTGCGCGGTTCCTCCGGTGCGCGGTCGGGCACCACCGTGTGGTTCAGGAACGCCGACTCCAGTTCGGCGAGGCGGGGACCGGGGTCGATCCCGTACTCGGAGCGCAGATGTTCGCGGACCCGGCGCACCGTCGCCAGCGCTTCCACCTGCTGACCCTGCCGGTACTGGGCCAGGGCGAGCAGGCGGGCGCTCTCCTCGCGGCCCGGGAATTCCTCGACCTGACGCCGCAGCACCGCCACGACCTCGCCCACCCGGTCGAGCTCGAGGGCGGCCTGCGCGCGCATCTCGATCGCGGTGGCGCGCAGATCGGTCAGCCGCGCCGATTCCGCACCGGCCCACGAGGCGTCGGCGAACGATTCGAACGCCGCGCCGCGCCAGCACGACAATGCGGTGTCGAGCATTCGATAACGCTCCAGCGGACCGGGCGGCCCGGCCGGCGCGTGCACCCGATCCTCATATTCCTGGAGCAGTTCCTCGAACCGCCACGCGTCGACATTTCCGGAATCCAATCGCAGCGCATACCCGCTGCCCTCGGAGACCAGAATCCGGGCCGGTGTCCGGGGTCTTCGGGTCGGTTCCAGGATTCGGCGCAGATTGTGGATTTGCACCTGGAGTACCGAGGGGGCGTGCGGCGGCGGGGATCCCTCCCACACATCTTCGACCAACCGCTCCGCACCCAGTGATTTTCCCCCGGCCAGGACCAGCCTGCCGAGTATCGCTCGTTGCCTGCCCGCGCCGATGCGAGCGATCCGGCCACCCAGCAAGACCTGCAATGGACCGAACACTTGAACCTGTAGATCCGACATCATCACTCGACGCCCTCCGACTGTCGGGCTGGCAAAGCACGAATTATCTGCAAAGTCTTTCGGTAAATTACATCCGACTTCGCGCGGTGACAAATCCACCCTTGCCGAGATAGTCCAGCAAACACGCTGGGAGCCAACAACATCCGCGATTCACACGGGAATCTCCGCGAACCCGCAGCGGCCGCAGAGCCGATCCCCGGACGACCCCGGAATGAGCCTCCAGCAGCGCACACAGCGCCGCGGCGCGCCGCGTCCGGTAGCGATCACGCGTAATTGCGCAACGCTGTCGCGGTCACCGGCAGGCCATACTCCGGCCGCTATCCCACCGGGTACTCCGATGGTGAGCGAATGCCTGGCGCAGTCGGCCACCACCGAACAACGCCGGCAGTATGCGAGCGCTTGCCCCGGATCGCCGCGCGGCGGCGGTGGCGGATGAAAGAGCCCCGGCGCCGCCTCGCGGCAGGCCGCATCTTTTCGCCAGTTCACTCGATCGCCTCCTGCTCGTTCGACCGGACCGCACCGCGGCCCGGTCACCGTCCGGGCGATCGCCCGGAATTCCGACACTGTATTCATTAAAGCCCCGGATATCGCCCGCCAGATGAATTACGAAATGACAACGAATCAGGTCCGAAGTCGCCGGTAAGTAATATGGAATTGCAGCGGAAGAAATATGGAAGTCGCCGGTCGGACAATCCTTCGGAATATGTCTTCACAACCGTAGGAGTGCAACGACATGAATATTCCGATGACAGTGGAAGCGCACACCACACCGGCCGCGGACCCGGCGCCCGGCGCCGTGCTCGTCGGATTGCTCGCGGTGGCCGACCGCGTGATGGAACTCGCCGGCCAACTGCTGGCGCGACCAGCCCCCGGCGCCACGCCCGAGCCGCCCGAATTCGGCTGGTACCGCGACCGGGACGGCGATATCTGGCGGAAGACGCCGTCCGGCTGGCAGCTGCACCTGCAGCACGGCGCCCCCGCCGACGGCACCATCGCCTGGGGCTGGACCGACGGGCACGTCCGCGACTACGCGCCGTTCGTCCCCGTCGCCGCCCGCTGAACCGTCACGACACCCCGGAGCACCTCGTTTCCGCCGCCGATTTCCCCCGAACCGGAATTCGGCGGCGGAACGAGCGGAAGAAATACGCCCGCGTGGCGAGCCGAATCCAGGAGAGACATATGCCCGATTCATCCATTTCGACCGGAACGACGTTCCCGCAATTCGCATTCGCGCCCGTCGCGCGGCCGGAATTGTACGTCCGCCTCGACACCGCCCTCGCCGCGCGCGGCCGGGTCCTGCTGATCACCGCCCCGGCGGGCACCGGCAAGACGGTCCTCGTCACCCAGTGGGCCCGCGAGCACCTGTGCCGCACCCGGCCCGGACTCCGGATCGGCTGGGTCACCGCAACCCCCGGCGGCCCGCTGGCCCCGGCAGTCGCGGCGGCGCTGGGCGTCCACGCCGTGCCGACCGACGACACCGTCCGCGCCGACCCGGCCGCCGACGCCGCCCAGCTGACCGCCACCCTGCGCGCGGACTCCCGCCCGACCGTGCTGATCCTCGACGACGCCCACCTGACCGCCGGGCCCGCGGACCTCAGCTACCTGCGGCAACTGCTCACCGACGCGCCCCCGAATCTCACCACCGTCCTCGCCGCGCGCCACGCACCCGCCCTGCGCTGGCACACCGTGGAACTGCGGCAACGCATGATCCGCATGCACGCGGCCGATCTGGCGTTCGGCGAGGTACGTGCCGCGCAACTGTGCCGCGGACGCCACCACGACCTCTCGGACCCGGAACTGGCCATGCTGATGGGCCTGACCCGCGGCTGGCCCGCGCTGATCACCCTCGCCGCCGGACACCTCGCCGGGCACGCCGACACCGCGACCGCGCTCGCCGCGCTGGCCGAACCGCCCGCGTCGATCGCGGAATTCTTCACCGACGAGGTCCTCGCACCCCTGTCCGGCCCGCAGCGGCAGTTCGCCCGAATCACCAGTGTCCCAGGCGCTTTCACCGCCGGACTCGCCGAACAACTCACCGGCGACAGCGCCGTTCCCGTGCTGCGCGAACTGGTCCGCGCCGGTTTCCCCGCGACCCGGCACGCCCGCGACGGCGACCTCTGGTTCACCTACCACCCGCTGCTGCGCGCCCACCTGCTCACCGAGGCGCGCGACCACCACGACCTGCCCGCGCTGCATGTGCGCGCCGCCGACTGGTACCGCCGCGCGCGCATGCCGCAGTCGGCACTGCACCACCTGCTGCGCGTGCCGAGCTCCCCGCGGCTGCCCGGATTCCTGCGCGACACCGCGATGCGCATGGTGCTCGACGGGCACGGCCCGGCCCTGTTCCGGCAACTCGAGCACGGCGGCCCGATCCCGGCCGACGACCCGCTGCTGCACGCGCTGCGCGCGGTCGACGCGGTCGAACGCGACGACACCGCCGAGGCCGTCATCCGACTCGACCTGCTGCACCGCCGGCCCGCCGACACCGGCACCCTCGCCCCCGAAACCTGGATCCGGCTACTGACCGCCGCCGCGAGCGCGGGAGTCGCCCTGCGGACCGGCGTCGGACTCGCCGAATTCCGGCTGCCCGACCGCCTGCCCGCCACCGGGCAACCCGACCTCGACGCCTACGCGGCCGTCCGCTTCGGCACCGTCGCCCTCGCCCACGACGACCTGCGCACCGCCGAACAGCACCTGCGCCACGGCCTGGCCTTGGCCGACGCCGCGGGCAACGCGGCCCTGAGCGTCCGCGCCTCGGTGCGGCTCGCGATCGCCGCGGGCGTGCGCGGCGCCATCGCCCGCATGCACGACCACGCCGCGCACGCGGTCACCGTCGCCGCGCGCCACGGCCTCGGCGACCACCTCGAGGTGGACCGGGCCTGCACCCTCGCGGCATTCGCCGGATACCTGCGCGGCGAACCGGTCGAACCGCCGCCCGCGCGCACCGCCCCCGCCGCCGGCCGCGAACGGCACCTCGAGGTCGTCACCCGGCTGCTCGCCTTCGACACCGCCGAGGACCGGTACACCGCCGCCGAAGCGGTCCGGCGCAGCACCGTCGTCCTGCTGCGCCGGCCGCTGCCGCTGCCCACCGTCGCGGGGCGGCTCCTCCCGCACGTGGTGTCGGTGCTGCTCGGCGTCGCCGCCGTCCACTCCGCGCGACTGCTCGTGGATCAGGCCGCCACGGTGCTCGGCGACAGCCCCGACCTCACCCTCGCGCGCGCGGCCGTCGCGCTCGAACAGCACCCGGGCACCACACACACCCTGGTCGAGCCGCTGCTGACGACCTCCGGGACCACGCCGGGGATCGTCTCCGCATGGCTGCTCGCGGCCGCCGCGCACACCGCGCTCGGCAATCCGCCCCAGGCGCGCCGCGCGATCGCCGCCGCCGTGCACCACGCCGCACCGCAACGCCTGGTGCGGCCGTTCCTCGATGTGCCCGGCACCCGCGAACTCCTCGACGCGCACACCGGAACCTTCGGCCACGACAACGATTTCGCCGCCCTCGTGCGCCACCATCCCGCGCTCGCCCGCCGGCACCGGCCGCCGCGCCTGACGCCCACCGAGCGGACCGTGCTCGATCAGCTGCCGTCCGGGCGCACCGCGCAGCAGATCGCCGACGTCCTCGGTGTCTCGATCAACACCGTGAAGACCCACCTGCGCGGCATCCACGCCAAACTCGGCAGCAGCACCCGTGCCGACGCTCTCGACCTCGCCCGCCGCAGCGGGCTGTTGTGACCGGATCACCGCGCCCGCACCGACTGGACGTGCCAGGTCGCGACCGCCCAGATGACCACCACATCCAGCAGGATAACCAGGAACGACCAGGCCGGAAAGTACGGCAGGGACATGAAATTCGCGACGATCGACAGCGCCGCCACCACCATCGCCGCGATCCGCGCCCACCGCGTGCTGCTCATCAAACCGATACCGATCAGCACCAGAGTGATCCCGACGACGATGTGGATCCACCCCCACGCCGTGGTGTCGAACCGGTACATGTACTCGACACCCACGACGTACAGCTGGTCGGCGCCGACCGCGGAGATCCCTTGCAGGATGTCCAGCACGCCGACGGTCACCAGCAGTATCGTCGCCGCGAGCACGCCGCCGGGCAGCGCACCACCCTCCGCACTCGGCTCGAACTCCACCGACTCCAGCATGGCCAACCCCTTCCAGAACAGTGATGGGACGACCCAGGACACTGCCGCACCCCACCGGCGCCCGGCCTCCCCCGCGCCGGATGAACAACCGCGAAACCCCTTCTCGCCACCCGGAATTCATTCGCCGCGAACGAGGAACCCGCACCGGGCGAGCGGCACAGTCGTAGTCCGCCACACTCGGCGATCCGGGCCCGCCCGCTGCCACGGGCATACGACCGGTCCGCACCACGGACCCGCCCGCCGGGATCACCGACGAGGAATCCGCCCGCAACCCAGGAGGTTCGCGTGACCGACTACCCCCCGATCGCCGACCACGGACTGATCGGCGACCTGCACACCGCCGCACTGGTGACCGTCGACGGCACCGTCGACTGGTTCTGCAGCCCGCGCTTCGACTCGCCGAGCGTGTTCGCCGCGCTGCTCGACCACCGCCGCGGCGGGCACTGCCGGATCCGCCCCGCCCAGCGGCCGTTCCGCAGCAGCCAGATGTATTTCCCCGACACCGCCATCCTGATCACCCGCTTCAGCACCGACGTCGGCACCGGCGAGGTGATCGACTTCATGCCGCCCGCCGGCCGCGACACCACCGACGACCACCGGCTGGTGCGCATGCTGCGCTGCGTCCGCGGCCGGATCACCTTCGAGATCGACGTCGCGCCCCGCTTCGACTACGGCCGCCGCACTCACGTCACCACCACGACCGCCGACGGCGCGACCTTCGACGCCGGCGACCTCGGCCTGACCCTGCACGCGGTCCGCGAACCCGGCGACGCCCGGCTCGCGCAGGTGCAACTCACCGAGGACGGCGACCTGCACGGACTGCTGCCGCTCAGCGCCGGACAGGTCCGCGGCTTCGTCCTCGACACCGGCGCGCCGCAGCCGCCGCGCCCCGTCCGGGTGGCCGACATCGAGGAGGTCTTCGACGAGACCGTCCACTTCTGGCACACCTGGCTGGCCCGCTCCCACTACCGGGGCCGCTGGCGGGAAATGGTGCATCGCTCGGCCATCACCCTCAAACTGCTCACCTACGCACCGACCGGCGCCCTGATCGCCGCACCCACCGCGGGCCTGCCCGAACAGCTCGGCGGCGAACGCAACTGGGACTACCGCTACACCTGGATCCGCGACGCCTCCTTCTCCATCTCGTCACTGCTCGCACTCGGATTCACCGACGAGGCCGCCGAATTCGCGCAGTGGCTGCGCGCCCGCTACCGCGACACCGGCGAACCGCTGCAGATCATGTACCGCGTCGACGGCACCGCACAGCTGCGGGAGGAAATCCTCGACCACTTCGAGGGCTACCGCGAATCCAGCCCGGTGCGCATCGGCAACGACGCCTCCGGCCAGCGGCAACTCGACATCTACGGCGAACTGCTCGACAGCATCGACCAAGCCGACCGGCACGGCCTGCGCGTCGGCCACGACGGCTGGCAGTCGATCCTCGGCCTGCTGGCATGGCTCACCGAACACTGGGACGAGCCGGAGGAAGGCATCTGGGAGACCCGCGGCGGGCGCGCCGACTACACCTACGGCCGGGTGATGAGCTGGGTGGCGTTCGACCGCGCACTGCGCCTGGCCGACCGCCACAGCCTGCCCGGCCCCGTGGACCAGTGGCGGATACAGCGCGACCGGATCCACGACCAGCTGTGGTCGCGGGGCTGGAACTCGCGGCGGCACGCCTTCGTCCAGCACTACGACACCGAGGTGCTCGACTCGTCGCTGCTGCGGATGGTGCAGGTCGGATTCGTCGCGCCGCGCGATCCGCGGTGGCTGTCCACCCTGGCCGCGATGCGGCACGAACTGGTCACCGACAGCCTCGTCCACCGCTACGACCCCGAGGCCAGCCCGGACGGATTGCGCGGCACCGAGGGCACCTTCTCGCTGTGCAGCTTCACCTATGTCACCGCGCTGGCCCGGGCCGGGAACCTGGGGCAGGCCCGGCTGGTCTTCGAGAAGATGCTGACCTACGCCAACCACGTCGGCCTGTACGCCGAGGAGATCGCCCTCACCGGCGAGCAGCTCGGCAACTTCCCGCAGGCCTTCACCCATCTGGCTCTGATCGACGCCGCCCTCGCCCTCGACGCCGCCCTCGACGGCCCGGACGACGCCACCGCGCGGCCCGGGTCAGAACCAGGCAGCGGCGAACGCGTCGAGTTCGCCGCGGCCCGCATGCCGTAGCTCCGGGTGGATCACTAGGGCGTGCGCGGCCGCCGTCGTCGCGGCCAGCGCCCATCGGCGCAGCGAATTCGCCACCGGCGCACGGGAACTCACCGCGGCGACGAGGTCCTCCCGGGCGTGTTCCAGATGCCGGAGCCCGGTACACAACCGCAGGCCCGCGACTCGCCGGACGTGCGCCTGCCGTTGCGGGTCGTCGGCGAGCGCGCCCGCCAGCTGCGCGGCGACCTGCTCGGCCAACACCAGCACGCCGGGATCCATCGGGCCCGGCGGCAGCCAGGCCGAGGCGCGGGCGGCCAGCCGCACCGCCGGCGGCGGCCGGTACGGCACCACGCCGGTCGCCGCGGCCAGCCGCCGGAACAACGACGAATTGCGGTGTGTATCAACGCTTCCGGACAGCGGCCGGGCGGGACCCGACGCCGCGCCATGCTCCGGCAGCAGCGACAGCACCGACTGCGCGCACATGCCCGCGGTGAGTACCCGCACGAGTTCGCGGCGGCTCAGGCCGCGGCGTTGCGAGCGGTCCAGCCGCCACCACAGCCAGCTGCCGTACAGCGACAACCGGTGCCGGTGGAAGCGATCCAGCTCCGCCGCGGGAGCCCGGAATCCGGGAGACGGCAGGCTCACCAATCGGCACGCCGGTACACGCGCCATCGCGGTGACAGGGAGATGATCGTGGTCTCCGCTGGACATCGTTGTCCCTCACGCACTCTCGCCGGACGACCGGAACCGCACGCCGACCGGCGGGCCCGAATACAGACACGAGTGTGACCGCCGTCTCAGCGGAAGTCAACGCGCTATGGCCGCGGCGCGATCACGTCCACAGCAGCGCCACGAGGACATTCACGATCGCCAGACCACCCGCGGCGTCCGCCATCCACGCGACCACCTTGCCGCGCTTGGCATCCGCGTGCGCGACCTCGGCCAGGCCCGCGACCGCCACCGCGATCACCAGCTTCACGATCACCTTGGCCAGCACCAGATCCTTGTCCAGCGAGTCGATGCCGTCGGCCATGCCGACCAGGATCAGACCGGTGACGATCTGTGCCCGCGCGCCCCAGACCATCACCTCGTTCACCTTCGGCCGGGCCGACGCGTACCCGCCGATGACCGCGGCCAGGCCGAGCACGTGGGTCACGACCACCAGGTTGTAGACGAATGTCATGACTGCACAGCGTAGTTGATCGAACCCCCGTCAACGACACGCGGTAGTAGGAAAATCGCGGACCGTTCGGACGATGCGCCCGGACCCGTCTCGCCGTACCCCGATTGAATCGCCGCCGAGCGGGAAACCGGTGGGCGAAGGCGTGTCGCAACCACCTCGCGGAGGCCGTCCCGGCGGACGGACGGATGCGGCACATCTCGCTGCGATTACGCGTTTCACGTTCGCAACACTCGGGTAGTCCTCTCCAAGTGGCTCTCTCAAGTCCATGCCGCGCCCTCCCGGCGCGGGGGCGAAGTGGGTCGGGTTGTCGTGGGTCGCTTGGTGGATGGCTAGGAGAAGAGGGTGGCGGTTGTACTCGTGCTGCGCGCACGCGGGCTGGGTGATCTACTCACCGCGGTCCCGGCTCTCCGCGCGTTGCGCCGGGCCAGGCCACACGATCACATCGCGTTGGCCGCGCCGCATCGGCTGAAGCCGATCGTGGATCTCATCGCGTCCGTCGACGCGATGGTGCCGACCCCGGACCCGGAAAGCCTGCGCTACGACGGCGAGGCGCCCGCACTGGCGGTCAACCTGCACGGCGCCGGCACCGAAGGCATCGTGGAACTGGCCAAGACCAACCCCGCGCGCATCCTCACCTACCGCAATCCCGCCTTCCCCGAGCTGGCCGGACCGGCCTGGCAGCAGGACATGCACGACGTCGACCGCTGGTGCCATCTGCTGGAAGCCGACGGCATCGCCGCCGACCGCCGCAACCTCGGGCTCGTGCCGCCGGTGGCCACCACCAGTCACCGCGACTGCGTGGTCGTGCACATCGGCGCCGGTTCGCCCGCGCGGCGCTGGCCCCCGGAACGTTTCGCCGCCGTGGTCCGGCATCTGCTGGTGCAGGGCCGCGAGGTGGTGCTGACCGGCGACGAATTCGAACGCGAGATCGCGCTGAACATCGCCGCCCGCGCCGGGCTGCCGCACCGGCACGTCCTCGCCGGGCAGCAGAACCTCATCGAGCTGTCGGCCACCGTGGCCGAGGCCGCGCTGGTGGTCTGCGGCGACACCGGCGTCGCCCACCTCGCCACGGCCTTCGGCACCCGGACGGTCCTGCTGTTCGGGCCCACCGCCCCCAGCCACAGCGGCCCGCCACCGCACCTGCTGGGCCGCCACGTCGTGCTGTGGGCCGGTCGCACCGGCGACCACCACGCCGACACCCCCGACCCGGGCCTGCTCGAGATCAGCGTCGCCGAGGTGATCGACGCGCTCGACAAGCAACTACGCAAGCGCCCCTGGCCCGGCGCCGACACCGACCGTCCGGGCGCCGCCTACCGCCGCGTCGGATAGCGGTCGCCGGCTTCCGACAGCGCCGCCGAATAGGCCGCGAGCGCGCTCGGCCAGAACTGTTCCAGATAGTCGCGTGCGTCGGCCAGGCCGCGGGGATCCAGGGAATACAGCCGCCGGGTGCCGTGCGGGCGGACCATCACCAGCCGCGCCTCGCGCAGCACCCGCAGATGCTGCGACACCGCCGAGCTGCTGACGCCGACCGTCGCGGCCAGCTCCCCGACCGCGCGCGGCGACTGCGGCAACGCCTCGAAGATCGCTCGCCGGGTCGGATCCGCCAGGGCGACCAGGGCCCTGACTCCGTTAGTGGGCACTAAAACAGAGTGCTGGTTCCGGCACTGTCCGGTCAAGGCGGCGGCGTCGCCGATCCGCCCGGTCGCGGCGGCCTCACCTGCGGTCGTTATCGGACCGTGATAGATCAGCGGGGACTTTGCCGCGCTGTGACGGTCACGACAGGAGTGGGGAACCGCGCGCGATCTGTCGTAGGTTCCCAGCCATGCCCGTGACCGTTCCGTTACCTTTGCACCGGGTCCGGCGCGCTGCCCGGGCCGTCGCGCTCACCGCCGTCGTCGGCGCCTCGGCCGGGGCCTTCGCCGTCGTCGACAGCCACGGTGAGAGCTCGGCCGCGGGGCTGGCCGCCGTACAGCGCACCCTGCCGCCCGCGCCCGCCGCCGCGCCGATCCCGCAGGACCAGCCCGCCGCCGCACCACAACCGCCCGCGGAGTGGGCGATGGCCAAGGCCGCCATGGACACCCGGCCGCGCACCGTGCGCCCGGTGGCGGGCGCGCTCAGCTCGCTGTTCGGCATGCGGTGGGGCGCCCTGCACGCCGGGATCGACTTCGCCGAGCCGCTCGGCGCACCGATCGCCGCCGTCACCGACGGCGTGGTCATCGAGGCCGGGCCCGCGTCCGGTTTCGGCATGTGGGTGCGGGTCCAGCAGGACGACGGCACCGTCGGTGTCTACGGCCACGTCAACGACATCCTGGCCACGGTCGGGCAGCAGGTCCGCGCCGGGGACGTCATCGCCACCGTCGGCGATCGCGGCTTCTCCACCGGCCCGCACCTGCACTACGAGGTATGGACCCACGACCACGGCGAGAAGATCGATCCCATCCCCTGGCTCATCGCCCGCGGCATCGAACTCGGCGGTCTACAGGACTGACGCACCAGGCCGCAAGCCATGCTGCGGACACACCCGGGCACCGCTCCCCTGCCCAACCGTGCTGGCGGACAGCGACATTCGAGCCTCGCCGGAGAGTCCCGCAGCGGTAGGGCCGGGGAGCGAGTCCTCATACCCGGGTAGCGGGTGCGGACAGCACCCGCGGGGGACGTGGGCGCGGGGTCGTGATTTCTAGCGTCGGGGTATGGATTCCACCGCTGTTTTCGTTCCGCCCCTGCGGCGTTGGCATCGGCCGCTGCTCGTGGCCACCGGGATCATGGGTGTGCTGGCGGTGTTCTCGCTCGCGGCCATGGCCGTCGACGAGCGGCAGTTGCTCGGTGAGTCGGTGTGGCTGAAACCGTTCAAGTTCGGGCTGGCGTTCGCGCTCTACTCCGGGACGCTGGCATGGCTGTTGTCGTTGCCGCACAAGGGATCCCGGGCCACCTGGTGGATGGGCACGGTATTCGCGGTGACCGGATTCGTCGATGTCGGGTTCATCGTGTTGCAGGCCGCGCGCGGGACGTTCAGCCATTTCAACGCCGACCACACCGACCGCGTGAACGACATCGGGCAGCTGGTCTTCGCGTCCGGGGTGCCGGGGCTGTTCGTGGCGAATCTGATGATCGTGCTCGTACTCGCCTGGCAGCGGATCCTCGACCGCCCCACCACGCGCGCCATCCACGCCGGTCTGGCGCTCGCGGTCGCCGGCATGGCGCTGGGATACCTGATGGGATTCACCGGCGAGCAGACCGCCCGCGACGCCGGCGGTCACCCGGTCCCGCTCGCCGCCGGGCACACCGTGACCGATACCCCCGACCCGCTGCGCGACGGCGGCGACACCATGCCGATCACCCATTGGAGCACCACCGGCGGCGACCTGCGCGTCCCCCATTTCGCGGGTCTGCACGGGATCCAGGTGCTCCTCGCCGCGGCGGTCGCGCTGGCCTGGCTGGCGCGGCGGCACCCGTGGCTCACCGAACGGATCCGCGCCCGGCTCGTCGGCGTGCTCGCCATCGGCTACGCCGGGCTGCTCGCGGTCCTGCTGCGGCAAGCCCTGCACGCTCAACCGCTGCTGCACCCCGATCGGACCACCGCCCTCACCGCCGC
Organism: Nocardia wallacei; assembly: GCF_029868745.1. Classification (GTDB taxonomy): domain Bacteria; phylum Actinomycetota; class Actinomycetes; order Mycobacteriales; family Mycobacteriaceae; genus Nocardia; species Nocardia wallacei_B. The sequence goes on from NZ_JARWOP010000177.1 coordinate 13,098, forward strand.
CGCACTGGTCGCGCTCACCATCGCCGCAGGCCTGGTCATCACGCTGCGGGCGCACAGCGAGGCGCGCACCGGCACCGTGCTCCTTCATTCCGGGGAGATCACCGCGCAACCGGACCGCCTGCCGCTGCCGACGCGGTCGCGGTGACCCTCGCCCGCCACGCCGATCAGGCCGGTAGGTCCGAACCTTTCCTCGATTCGATCACCGCAGGCGCTCGGCGTCCTTGGTGAGGGCAACGAGAGTAGCGGCCAAATCGGCCAATTCGGCGGCGTCGGCGCCTTCGGCGACGGCCGTCGCGACGTCCTCGGCGGCGCAGCGGGCAGCGAACCAGCGGTCGGCGAGATCGGCGGCCTCCTGGGCGCTGAGGACCACCGAATCCTCCGGAATCCCGGTGCCCTCCAAGCCTTTCCGGTGCTCGTAGGCCCGCTGCCGGCAGGACTGGCGGCAGTACCGGCGCCGCCGCCCCACCTCCGATTCGGCGATCTCACGCCCGCACCACAGACAGGACATTCGGCGATCGGGGACATTACGACCTTGCCTGGGCGTACAAAGCACGCCGGACACGATAGCCGCGCGCGAGCCGAACGCAAACGACTCGCCGGGCCAACCCGCCACACGCCCGTACCACCCGCACCGGCGGCACGACGGCCGCTCGCGGCACCCCGATGACGTGGCGCGGGGGAAACTACTAGAATGTTGGGGTTGACCGTCGCCGGGAACTGAAGTATGCCGTCGCGCGTTCGTACAGATGTAGGAGCGTTGCCGACAGGCTAGAGAGGACCGCACACCATGGCAGATCGCGTACTCCGAGGCAGCCGGCTCGGAGCGGTGAGCTACGAGACCGACCGCGACCACGACCTGGCGCCGCGTCGGGTGGCGCGGTACCGGACCGACAACGGCGAGGAGTTCGATGTTCCCTTCGCCGACGACGCCGAGATCCCGCCCACCTGGCTGTGCCGTAACGGCCAGGAAGGCATCCTGATCGAGGGCACCACCCAGGAGCCCAAGAAGACCAAGCCCCCGCGCACCCACTGGGACATGCTGCTGGAGCGCCGGTCCAAGGATGAGCTGGAGGAGCTGTTGCAGGAGCGTCTGGAACTGCTCAAGACCCGCCGCGGGCGCTGAATTCCGCGACGAACGACCAATGCCCCCTCGATCTTTCGATCGAGGGGGCATTGTCGTACGGCGGGTCAGTGACTGGCGACCTTGCGGTACTGCAACAGCGCCAGCGGCACGGCCACCGCGAGGATGGCCAGCGAACAGGCGACCGCGTAGGCGACGCAATGCTCGGCGGGCCAGCCGTGCGGCGGCGTGAACGACGGCGGCGCGCCGTTGTCGAACAGCTCCCGGCCCGCGGCGGCCACCGCGGTGATCGGATTCCACGCCGCGATCGTGCGCAGCGGACCGGGCAGCGTCTCGCTCGAGATGAACGCCGAGGAGACGAAGGTCAGCGGGAACAGCCAGATCAGCCCCGCGCTCTGCGCCACCTCCACACTCGGTGACAGCAGACCGGTCAGCGCGCCCACCCACGACATCGCGAACGCGAAAAGCAGGATCACCCCGAAAGCCAGTGCGGCGTCCACGATTCCGCCGTGAATGCGCCACCCGACCACATAGCCGCAGCCGACCATCACCGCCAGCGCCAGCACGTTCACCATCAGATCGGACAGGGTGCGGCCCATCAGCACCGCCAGCCGCGACATGGGCAGCGTCCGCATCCGGTCGATGATGCCCTTCTGCAGATCGTTGGCCAGGCCGACGGTGGTGAACGCCGCGTTGAAGGCGACGGTCTGGGTGAAGATGCCCGCCAGCAGGAATTCGCGGTACTGGCCGCCGCCCAGCGACGCGCCGAAGATGTAGGCGAACAGGAACACGAACATCAGCGGCTGAATGGTCGCCGTCACCAGCAGCGTCGGCACGCGCAGGATCGTCACCAGGTTGCGGTAGGCGACGATCGCGCTGTCGCGGAACACCCGCACCGGCGCGGCGATATCGGCGACGCCCCGCTCGGGCGCCCGGTCGGCCTGTTCCGGCGTCGCCGACTCGGCTTGTCCCGCAATGGAATCCGCGTCGAGCTGGGCGGTCTTCACGACATGATCTCCTCTGCTACATCGTCTGTCTCGGATTCGGCGGCGGGCGCGGCGGGCGTGCCGGTCAGCGACAGGAACACGTCGTCGAGGGTGGGCCGGTGCACGTCCGCGTCGACCACGCACACCCCGGCGTCGTCGAGGCGGCGCAGCGCCTCGACCATGGTGCGGGAGCCCGCACCCACCACGATCGACACCTGCTCGCTGCCCGGCTCGTGCGCGGGCTCACCGACACCGATCTGGGCCAGCACCGACAGCGCCGGCTGCGGATCCTGACCGGCGGCCAGCGTCACCGTGAGCCGGTCACCGCCGATCGAGGTCTTCAGCTCGTCGGCGGAACCGCGCGCGATCACCCGACCGCGATCGATGACGGTGATGCGGTCGGCCAGCAGATCCGCTTCCTCCAGATACTGCGTGGTGAGCAGCACGGTCGTGCCGTCGTCGACGAGATCCCCGATGACCCGCCACATGTCCAGCCGTCCCCGGGGATCCAGGCCGGTGGTCGGCTCGTCCAGCACCACCACCGCCGGCCGCGCCACCAGCGCGCCCGCGAGATCCAGGCGCCGGGCCATGCCGCCGGAGTAGGTGCCCGCGCGGCGGTCCGCGGCATGATCGAGACCCAGCGCCGACAGCAGTTCGGTGGCGCGCACGGCCGCCTGCCGGTGCGACATGCCGTACAGGCGGGCCACCATGCGCAGGTTCTCGAAGCCGGACAGGTTCGCGTCGACCGCCGCGTACTGCCCCGACAGCCCGATCCGGGTGCGGGCGCGGGCCGGGTCGCGCAGCACGTCCACCCCCGCCACCCGCACGGTGCCCGCGCTCGGCGCGAGCAGCGTGGTCACGATCCGCACGGTCGTCGTCTTACCGGCCCCGTTGGGGCCGAGCAGGCCCATGACGGTGCCCGACGGTATGTCCATATCGATCCCGTCGAGGACGCGCACCCGGCCGTAGTACTTGACCAGGCCGCCGACCTCCACCGCCAGACTCATACCCGTTTCTCCTTCGCGTCGTCGGCTCGTGCGTCGTGCGGCGCCGCCCCGCCGCCGAAAGTGCTGCCGCCCAGTCGTTCCCGCAGCGCCGGGCCGATGATCGCGAGGGCCTCCGGGGTGGTCATCCCGGAGTGGCGGCAGCGCACCTTCAGGTCCTCGACCGTCCCGGTGACGAACGGCTGCCAGGCCTCGGCGCGGCGGGCCGGGTCGGCGCGGTTGATCTCGTCGTCGGCGGCGGTGAAGAACAGCAGGTCGCCGTCGAAGACCCGGGGCCGGAAGCCGTGCGCCAGCACCGCGCCGTTGGCGTACCCGTTGTAGAGGCGCTGCAGGTGGTCGACGGTGAGCGCCGCGAACGGGCCCGGCCGGTTGCGCAGCAGGTCGGCCGCGTCGCGCAGGGTGAGCCGCGGGTCGACCGCGTGGTCGCCGCCGAGCAGGTCGCTGCCGAACTCGCCGATGATGTCGGCGACGCCCGGGATGGCGTGCTCGAGGCACTCGTCCGACAGCCGGTAGCTGTCCATCATGGCCAGCAGCGCCACCCGCTCCCCCGCACTCTGCAACTGCACCGCCATCTCCTGGGCGATCAGGCCGCCCAGCGACCAGCCCAGTAAGTGGTACGGCCCCTGCGGCTGGACCGACCTGATCTGTGCCACATAGTGTTTCGCGGCCTCGACCAGCGAGTTGTGGTCGTCGCCGCCGCTGACGTGCGGCGCTTGCAAGCCGTACACCGGCCGGTCGGCGGGCAGGTGCGCGAGCAGACCCGAATAGCACCACGCCAGCCCGATCGCCGGATGCACGCAGAACAGCGGCGCCACACCGGAATCGGTGACCGGCCGGATCGGCAGCAGCGGCTCGAGCGCCAGCGCCAGGGCGTCGCCCGCCGAGGCCTCCAGCCGGCGCGCGACCGCCGCCGGTGTCGACTCGCCGAACATCACCTGCACCGGCAGTTCGATGCCCGCCGCCCGCATCTGCGCGACCACCTTGGTCGCCAGCAGCGAGTTGCCGCCGAGTTCGAAGAATCCGTCGTCGGCGCCCACGGTGTCCACCCCGAGCACGTCGGCGAACGCCTTGCACAGGGCCGCCTCGATCGCCGTGGCCGGCGCCCGGTACCCGGTGCGAGCACCGAAGACCGGCTCCGGCAGCGCGGCGCGGTCGAGCTTGCCGACCGGGGTGAGCGGCAGCCGGTCCAGCAGCATGATCGACTGCGGGACCATGTAATTCGGCACCAGCTCGGCGGCGTGCGCGTGCAGAGCGGCCGGGGTCGGCGTGCGGCCCGCGTACGGCTTGACGTAGGACACCAGCGCGGTCGCTCCGGCCGGAGTGCGGTGACCGAGTGTGGTGGCGAACTCGACGTCCGGGTGCCGGGACAGGGCCGCGTCGATCTCGCCGAGTTCGATGCGGAAGCCGCGGATCTTCACCTGGTGGTCGGTGCGGCCGACGTATTCCAGCTCCCGATGCCCGTCGCGGTCGGTCCACCGGACCAGGTCGCCGGTGCGGTACATGCGTTCGCCCGGCTTGCCGAACGGGTTGGCCACGAACCGCTGCGCGGTCAGGCCCGGCCGCCGCAGGTAGCCGCGGGCCAGCGCCGGACCGGCCAGATACAGCTCGCCGGTGACGCCGGCCGGCGCCGGGTGCAGGCGGGAATCCAGCACCGCCGCGTGCACGCCCCGGATCGGCCCGCCGATGGTGATGGGCCCGCCGGGCGTCATCGGCTGCGAGATGACGGTGACGATGGTGGTCTCCGTCGGGCCGTAGACGTTGTGCAGGTTGCGGCCCGGCGCCCACCGGGTCACCAGATCCGGCGGCAGGGCCTCGCCGCCGACCAGCACGTGCCGCAGGTCGGTGACTCCGGCCGGGTCGGCCGTGCCCAGGGCGGAGGTGGTGATGAACGCGTGGGTGATGCGTTCCTCGGTCAGTACCCGGGTCAGGTCGGCGCCGCCGTACACGCCGGGCGGGGTGATCACCACGGTCGCGGCGCCGCCCAGCGCGAACAGCAGGTCCAGCATCGCCGCGTCGAAACTCGGCGTGGCGAAGTGCAGGATGCGGCAACCGGGCCGCACGTCGAAGCGCTGCGCGGTCTCGGCGGCGAAGTTGGACAGGCCGCCGTGGGTGACGACCACACCCTTGGGGACGCCGGTCGACCCGGAGGTGTAGATGACGTACGCCGGATTGTCGGTGCGCAGCACGCCGAGTCGCTCGTCCGCCGTGATCGGCGCGTCCGAGGCGCGCAGCACCCGCCGCCGGAACGCCGGGGCGTCGAGCACCGTCCACCGCGTGCCGTCGGGCATCCGCTCCCGGTGCGCCGACAGCGTGATGCCCAGCGCCGCACCGGAATCGGTGAGCATGTGGCGGATGCGGTGCTCCGGGTAGTTCGGGTCGACCGGCACGAACGCCGCGCCCGCCTTGGCGACGGCCAGGGTGACCGCCACCGACTCCGCGGAGCGCGGAATGCCCAGGGCCACCAGCGTTTCCGGCCCGACGCCCAGTCCGATGAGCACCCGGGCGAGCCGGTTGGTCCACCGATCGAGGGCGTCGTAGGTGATCTGCGTGTCGCCCGCCCGCACGGCCACCGACCGGCGGTTGGCCGCGACGGCCGCGTCGAAGACCTCCGGGAAGGTGCGGGGACGATCGGCGGCCGGGCCGCGCACCGGCGCCAGGCCGGACCACTCCGCGGCGTCGAGCAGTTCCAGATCACCCACGGGCAGTGCCGGATTGGCGGCCGCGGCGGTCAGCAGCCGCGCGAACCTGCGGCCCAGCGCGGCGCCCGTCGCGTCGTCGAACAGGTCGCGGGCGAAGTTCACCGAGACCGTGATGCCGCCCGGCTCCCGCTCGCCCGCCGCTGCCCCGGACCGCCACGATTCGGTGAGGGTGAACTGCAGATCGAATTTGGCGATGCCCGGGTCGGCGTCGGCGGCCTCGATGCGCAGGCCGGGCAGTTCCAGCACGCGCACCGGCTGGTTCCGCACCGACAGCATGACCTGGAACATCGGGTGATGCGATTGTGAGCGAGCCGGATTGAGCACCTCCACCAGCCGCTCGAACGGCACGTCGGCGTGCGCGAACGCCTCCAGGTCGGTGTCGCGCACCGCGTGCAGCAGGTCGGTGAACGAGGCGCCGCCGTCGATGCGGGTGCGCAGCACCAGGGTGCCCACGAACATGCCGACCATCGGATCCAGCGCGGGGTGACCGCGCCCGGCGATGGGGGTGCCGACGGCGATGTCGTCGACCGCGGTCAGCCGGTGCAGCAGGGTCGCCAGCGCCGCGTGCAGCACCATGAACATGGTGACGCCGTGCTGCCCGGCCACCGCGTGCAGTTCCCGGTGCGTCCGTGCGTCGATCTCGCACTCGACCGTGCCCCCGCGATAGGTGGGGACGGGCGGCCGGGGACGGTCGGCGGGCACGCTCAGCAGTTCGGGCAGTCCGTCGAGGGTGCGGCGCCAGTAGTCGAGCTGGCGGCTCGCCGTCGAGTCGGGGTCGTCCTCGCTGCCGAGCGTATCGCCTTGCCACAGTGTGTAATCCGCGTACTGGACCGGCAGTTCCGCCCACTGCGGCGGCGTGCCCGCGGCGTGCGCGCGGTAGGCGGTGGCGACGTCGGCGGCCAGCGGTTCCAGCGACCAGCCGTCCATGGCGATGTGATGGACGACCAGCACCAGGACGTGGTCGTCGGCGGCGAGGCGCAGCAGTTCCGCCCGTACCGGGACCGTGGTCGCGAGGTCGAATCCGGCCGCGGCGAAACGCCGGACCTCGGCCGCCACGTCCGCCTCGGCGATCGCGGTGACGGGCAGCGGCGCGGCCGCCGCGGCCGGGTCGAGGACTCGCTGGAACGGCTCGCCCTCGAGTTCGGGGAACACGGTGCGCAGAGTCTCGTGCCGCCGCTGCACCGCGTGCAGTGCGGCCTCGAGCGCCCCGCTGTCGAGCGCGCCGCGCAGCCGCAGCGCCACGGGAACGTTGTAGACGCCCGCGATCTCGTCGCCGCCGGAGGCGTTGAACCGCTCGAGGAACCACAGCCGCCGCTGCGCCGCCGACAGCGGCACTCGCTGCGGCCGGGCGCGCCGGGCCAGTTCGGGTGTGCCGTCCGCGCCGGCGCCGCTGTCCAGCCGGGCCGCCAGCGCCGCCACGGTCGGGGTGGCGAACACCGCGCGGACCTCCAGCCGCGTCCCGGTGGCCGCGGCCAGCCGCGCCACCAGCTGGGTCGCGAGCAGCGAGTTGCCGCCGACCTCGAAGAAATTGTCGTCCGCGCCGACCGATTCGGCGCCGACCAGCTCCGCCACCACCCGGGCGACCATGCGTTCGGTGCCGGTCGCCGGTTCGCGGGACGCGGTGCCCAGCAGCCGCGGTGACGGCAGGGCGGCGCGGTCCAGTTTGCCGACCGGGGTGAGCGGGATGGTGTCGAGCACGGTGAGACTGCTCGGAACCATATGCGCGGGAAGGCGTTCCGCGACGTGCTCGCGGATCCGGTCGAGGTCCAGCGCGGCGGCGTCGACCGGCTGCACGAACGACACGATCCGGTCGGTGCCCGCGATCTCGCGAACCTCGGTGTGCGCGAACCGGATCGCGGGATGCCCGGTGAGCACCTCGCTGATCTCGCCCAGTTCGATCCGGAAGCCGCGCATCTTGACCTGGTGATCGGTGCGGCCGAGATACACGATCTCGCCGCGCTCGTTCCAGCGCACCACGTCGCCGGTGCGGTACACGCGGGCGCCCTCGGGTCCGTAGGGGTCGGCGACGAAACGCGCGGCGGTGAGCCCGAACCGGTCGAAGTAGCCGCGGGCCAGCGCCTGGCCGCCCAGATACAACTCACCCGGCACACTCACCGGCACCGGCCGCAGCCGTTCGTCGAGCACCAGCGCGCGGGCGCCCCGGAACAGGGTGCCGATCGTGATCGGCTCGCCCGCGCGCAGCGGGTCGGTCGCGGTGATGACCACGGTGGTCTCGGTCGGGCCGTAGCCGTTGCGCATCGAGCGGCCGGGCGCCCAGCGCGACACCAGTTCCGCGCTCAGCGCCTCGCCGCCGACCACGAGCGACTTCAGGTGCGGCAGCGGCCAGCGCTCGTGGTCGATGGTGGCCAGCGCGGCGGGGGTCAGGAAGGTGTGGCTGACCCGTTCGCGGTCCATCAGTTCGGCCAGCTCGTCGCCGCCGTAGACGTCGGGCGGGCAGATGATCATGGTGGCGCCCGACCCGACGGCCAGCAGCAGGTCGAAGATCGCCGCGTCGAAACTGGGGGTGGCGAAATGCAATGTGCGCGAATCGCGTTCGACGCGCATCCGGTCGCGGACCTCATCGGCGAAATTGGACAGCCCGGCGTGGGTGACGGCCACGCCCTTCGGCCTGCCGGTGGATCCGGAGGTGTAGACCAGGTACGCCAGATCGGAGGTCCAGACCGTGCGGACGCGGTCGGCGTCGGTGACGGTGGCCGGATCCTGGCGCTCGATCTCGGCCATCATGTCCGGATCGTCGAGCAGCAGCCAGTGGGTGTCGCGCCCGCCCGCCGCGGCCGCCCGCAGCCGGTCCCGGTGCGTGGCCAGGGTGATGCCGGTCGCGCAGCCGGAGTCGGTCAGCATGTGCCGGACCCGGTCGGTCGGGTAGTTCGGGTCCACCGGGACGAACGCCGCGCCCGACTTCGCCACCGCCACCATCGTCACCACCGACTCGATGGACCGGGTCAGGCCCATCGCCACCCGGTCACCGGCGCCGAGGCCTCGCCCGATCAGCGCCCGCGCCAGGCGATTCGAGTACTGGTCGACCTCCGCGTAGGTGAGTTCGACCTCGCCGAAGCGCAGGGCGACGCGGTGCGGGTGCAGGTGCGCGGTGGCGGTGAAGTAGTTCGCCAGGCTGCACTGCGGGGTCGGCACCGGCCCGTACGCGGGGGTGAGCAGTGTGCGCTCGCGCTCGGTGCGGGCGTCGACATCGCGCACCCGGATCCGCGGATCCGCGGCCACGGCGGCCAGCACCATGGCGAACCGGTCGGCCAGGGTGCGTACCGTCTCCGCGTCGAAAAGTTCTGCGGCGTAGACGAATTCGAACGCCCGGTCCGGTGTGTCGGTATCGGGCCGCACCCGCAGCTCCAGATCGAACTTGGCGGTGGCGATGTCGAGTTCCTCGGCGTGCAACCGCAGGCCCGGCAGTTCCAGTGCCGGAACCCTGTCGTCCTCCACGGTGAGCGCGACCTGCAGCAGCGGGCGCAGGGCGCCGGCGCCGTGCCCCAATTCCTGCACGATGCGTTCGAAGGGCAGCTCGGCGTGCGCCATCGCCGCCAGTTCGCCGTCGCGATCCACCCGCAGCTGTTCGAGGAAGTCACGGTCCGGGTCGACGTCCGAGCGCAGCATCAGCGTGTTGACGAACATGCCGACCAGGTCGTCGAGCTGGGGGTCGGTGCGTCCGGCGACCGGGGTGCCGATGACGATGTCGCGGCTGCCGGTGGTGCGGCGCAGCAGGACGGCCAGCGCCGAGCGCAGCACCATGAACAGGCTGACGCCCTGGCCGCGGGCGAGTTCCTCCAGCGCGCGCTGCAGGTCGCCGGGCACCTCGAATCGGATCGTCCCGGCGCGCTGCGTGGGCTGGGCCGGGCGCGGACGGTCGTAGGGCAGCGGCAGCTCCTCCGGCAGGTCCGCCAGCGTCTCTCGCCAGAACCACAGTTGGGCGGCGGCGGAGCTGGTCGGGTCGGATTCGTCGCCGAGGCAATCCCGTTGCCACAGGCTGAAATCGGCGTATTGGACGGGCAGCGGCGGCCAAGCCGGAGCGACGCCGCCGCGGCGGGCGGTGTAGGCGACGGCCAGGTCCCGGGTCAGCGGGATCAGCGACCAGCCGTCGGCGGCGATGTGGTGCAGCACGATGCCGAGCAGGTGGCGGCGCGGGCCCGTGCGCAGCAGCGTGGCCCGCAGCGGGATCTCGCGGGTCAGGTCGAATCCGCGTTGTGCCAGCTCGCGCAGCGCCGTGTCGGCGCCCGGCTCGTCGGTGGTGATCGAGTCCAGCGCCGGCAGGCACCGGTCGAGTTCCAGGACGCGCTGGTACGCGCCGGTTCCCGCGGGTGTGGCCGAGTCCTCGGGGAAGACCGTGCGCAGCACCTCATGCCGGACCATCAGGTCGCCCACCGCCGCGCGCAACGCGCCCACGTCGGGTTCGCCGTCGATGCGAAGCACGAAAGCGATGTTGTAGGCGCTGGATTCGGGCGCGTAGCGGTTGAGGAACCAGACCCGCTGCTGCGGCAGCGACAGCGGCACCCGGTCCGGGCGCGGCGTCCGCACCGCCAGCGGCGTCCGGCGGGTGCGCGGGGCCCGCGCCAGCTGCGCGGCGACGCCCGCGACCGTCGGCGCCTCGAAGATCACCCGCACCGGCAGGTCGACGCCGAACTCCGCGTGCAGCGCCGCGGTCAGGCGGGTGGCCAGCAACGAGTTGCCGCCCGCGTCGAAGAAGCTGTCTTCGGCGCCGGGCATCGGATGCCCCAGCACCGTCGCGAACACGTCGGCGACGCGGCGTTCGAGGTCGGTGCCCGGCGCCCGCGACGGGCCCGCGGTGGTGAATTCCGGTTCGGGCAGCGCCTTGCGGTCCAGCTTGCCCGACGGGCCGATCGGCACCTGGTCGAGAACCGTGATCGCGGCCGGCACCATATAGCCGGGCAGCCGCTGCCGCGCGGTCTCCAGCACCGCGGCCGGGTCGAGCGTGCCGTCGGCGGTGAGATACGAAGCGAGACGGGCGTTTCCGTGCTCGCCGTGGTGGACGACGGTGAGCGCGAACCGCACCCCGGGGTGCGCACGCAGCACGTGGTCGATCTCGCGCAGTTCGATACGGAAGCCGCGGATCTTCACCTGGTCGTCGGCGCGGCCGAGGAAGCGCAGCTGGCCGGTCCGGTCGGCGACCACCAGGTCGCCGGTGCGGTACATGCGCTCTCCACGGCGGCCGTGCGGGTTGGCGAGGAAACGCTGCGCGGTCAGTCCGCGGCGCCCGAGGTAGCCGCGGGCCAGGCCCGGGCCGGACAGATACAGCTCGCCGGGGATGCCGGGCGGCACCGGGTGCAGGCGGGCGTCGAGCACGAACAGCCGCATGCCGCGCACCGGCAGGCCGATCGGGACGGCGGCGTCCGCGGACATCGGGCCGGTCGCGGTGGCCGCGACGGTGGCCTCGGACGGGCCGTACATATTGTGCATGCGGTGCCCGGCGGTCCAGGTCCGCACCAGTTCCTCCGGGCAGGCGTCGCCGCCGACGATGACCGCCTGCAACTCGTCGAGGCCCTCGGGCGGGACTGTGGCCAGCGCGGCCGGGGTGATGAAGGCGTGCGTCACCCGCTCCGCGCGCAGCAGCCGCGCCAGTTCCGCGCCGCCGTACAGGCCCGCGGGCGCGACGACGACGGTGGCCCCGGCGGCGAAGCCGAGCAGCAGTTCCAGCACCGAGGCGTCGAACGACGGCGACGAGAAGTGCAGTGTGCGTGCGGAATCGGTGACCCCGAACAGGTGCATCTGCTCGTGGGCGAGCGAGGCCAGCCCGGCGTGCGTCACCACCACCGCCTTGGGTGTGCCCGTCGACCCGGAGGTGTAGATGAGGTAGGCCGGGTGCGTGACGCGCAGCGGGTGATACCGGTCGGCATCGGTGACCGGGGTGGCCGGGCACCGGTCGACCGCGGCCGCCAGCTCCGGCGAGTCCAGCAGCAGCCAGTCCACGTACTGCTTGCGGTGCCGGCCGCGGCGCACCGGCCAATCCGGCATGGCGGCAACGCATTCGGCGTCGGTCAGGCCGAGCATGGCGCCGGAGTCGGCGAGCATGTGCGCGATCCGGTCGGTGGGGTAGCCGGGGTCGACCGGCACGTAGGCCGCGCCGGTCTTGGCGACCGCCCAGACGGCGGTGATCGCGTCCAGCCCGCGCGGCAGCGCGATCGCCACCACCATCTCCGGGCCGGCGCCGTTCTCGATCAGCACCCGCGCCAGCCGGTTCGATGCCTCGTCCAGTTCCCGGTAGGTGGTGTCGCGGCCGAGGTGACGCACGGCCACCGCGTCGGGCAGCCGCTCGGCGGTCTCGGTGAGCAGCCGCGCCAGCGTGATCGGCGGCACGCCGGGCGCGCCCTGGATCGGCACCAGCTTGCCGTGCTCGCGGGCGTCGAGGAGGGCCAGATCGCCCACCGGGACCTCGGGCGCGGCCACCGCGGCGGTGATCAGCCGGACGAACCGCCGGGCCAGCGCCGAGACCGTGTCCGCGTCGAAAACATCGGTGGCGTAACCGAATTCGGCGGTCAGCGGGCCGTCGTCGCCCGCGGGCTCGTGCACGGTCAGTTGCAGATCGAATTTGGCGACCGAGATGTCCATCGGCAGCACCCGAGCCGCGACGCCGGGCAGATCGATGCGCAGCTCCGGGGTCTTCTCGTAGGAGAGCATGACCTGGAACAGCGGGTGGCGGCCGGCGTCGCGCGCCGGGTTCACCACCACGCCCCGCCGCGCGAACGGCACGTCCGAATTGGAGAAGGCGGCCAGGTCGGTTTCGCGGACCCGGTAGCGCAATCGGTCGAAACAAGCGGCCG
>NZ_JARWOP010000178.1 GCF_029868745.1 Nocardia wallacei
CGGGGGGGGGCCCCCGGGTCCGCGGCCGCCCCGCCCGGGGGGGGGCCCGCGGTTTTTTTTTGTGGGGCGGGGCCCCACACCACCCGCCCCCACAACCGGATCGGGATTACCCGCTGTGGTCCGCGGCGAAAAGTGCGGCCGCGACCGCGCGCCGCCGGCGCTGCTCGACCGGGTCCGGGACGGGGACGGCGGCGACCAGCCTACGGGTGTACTCCGCGGTGGGCTGTCGCAGGATCTCGTCGCGGGTGCCCTGCTCCACCACGGACCCGTTGCGCAGCACCGCGATCCGATTCGCGAGCTGATCCACCACCGCGAGGTCGTGGCTGACGAACAGGCAGGCCCAGCCGAATTCGCGCTGCAGATCGGCGAACAGCTCCAGCACCCGCGCCTGCACCGAGACGTCCAGGGCGCTGGTCGGCTCGTCGGCGATGAGCAGGTCGGGGTTGAGCACCAGCGCACGGGCCAGGCTCGCCCGCTGCCGCTGGCCGCCCGAAAGTTCGTGCGGGTAGCGCCCTTCGGCGCCCGCCGGCAACTGCACGTCATCCAGGAGTGTGCGCACCCGGGCGCGCACCGCGGCGCCGTTGGCGGCACGATGCACCACCAGCGGTTCCGCCACACACTGGCCCACGGTCAGTCGGGGGTTCAACGACGTGGCGGGGTCCTGGAAGACGAATCCCAGTCGCTTGCGCAGCGGCCGCAACCGCCGCTCCGACAGCCCCGTGAGCGACGTGCCGAGCACCGTGATCGTGCCCGAGGTAGGCCGTTGCAGTGCCGCCACACAACGCCCGATGGTCGTCTTGCCGGAGCCGGATTCGCCTACCAGCCCGAGGGTTTCGCCGCGCCCGACCGACAGGCTCACCCCGTCCACCGCGCGGAACGGCGGACGGCCCAGCGCCCCTGGGAACTCCACCACCAGGTCGGCGACCTCGAGCACCGTCTCGGCGCCGGGTTCGGGCGCGTTCCCCGGGCGTTCGGTCACGCCTGTCACGCCGGTGCCGGGCTGCGGCGCGGCGGGCGACATCGGGCCGTCCGTCGGAGTCAGCCCAGCCCCCAGGTGCGGCACGGCCGCCAGCAGGTCCCGGGTGTACTGCGCGCGCGGCGCCGCGAAAAGCTCGTCCACGGGCGCGGTTTCGACGACCCGGCCCGCGCGCATCACCACCACCCGGTCGGCGAGGTCGGCGACCACGCCCATGTTGTGGGTGATGAGCACGATGGCGCTGCCGAGGCGATCGCGCAGATCCCGCAGCAGTTCCAGGATCTCGGCCTGCACGGTCACGTCCAGCGCGGTGGTCGGCTCGTCGGCGATGATCACCTTCGGTTCGCACGCGATGGCGATCGCGATCATCACGCGCTGCTTCTGCCCGCCGGACAACTGATGCGGGTAGTAGTCGACGCGCTGCTCCGGGTCGGGCAGCCCGACCGTGCCGAGCAGCTCGATCGCGCGGGCCCGAGCCCGCTTGCGGCCCAGCCCCCGATGCGCGCGCAGGGCCTCGCCGAGCTGGTACCCGACGGTGAACAGCGGATCCAGCGCCGCACCCGGCTCCTGGAACACCATCGAGATCGCGCCGCCGCGCACGGCCGTGAGCTGCTTCTCGGTCATCGCGGTGACGGCCTCGCCGCCCACCGTGATCAGACCCTCGACCCGGGCGGTCGCGGGCAGCAGCCCCATCGCGGTGCGCGAACTCACCGACTTGCCCGAACCGGACTCCCCGACGACGGCCAGCACCTCGCCGGGGAACACCTCGTAGGACACCTCGCTCACCGCGTGCACGGGCCCCGCGTCGGTGGCGAACGTCACCGCCAGCGACTCGACGGACAATGCGGTCGCACGTGCCACGGTCTCAGTCATCGTCGGCCTCCTTCGGTGCGGCGGTGGCGGCGCGGCGGGTGCGCAGCAGCGGATTGAGCACCTCGTTCAGGCTCTCCCCCACCAAGGTCATGCCCAGCACCACCAGCACGATGGCGACACCGGGAAACACACCGGTCCACCAGATTCCGTTGGACACGTCGGCGAGCGCTTTGTTCAGGTCGTAGCCCCATTCGGCGGCCTGGGTCGGCTCGATGCCGTACCCCAGAAAGCCCAGCGCGGCCAGCGTCAGGATCGCCTCGGACCCGTTGAGCGTGACGATCACCGGCAGCGACTGGGTGACATTGGGGAAGACGTGCCGGAACAGGATGCGCCGCACCGGCGCCCCGGTCACCCGCGCGGCGTCGACGTACGGTTCGTTCTTCACCGACAGCGTCGCGTTGCGCACCACCCGGAAGTACTGCGGCACGAAGATCACCGTGATCGCCACGGCGGCCGACAGCACGCCGCCGAAGCTCGACGAATTGCCGCCCGCCACCACGATCGACACCACGATCGCCAGCAGCAGCGTCGGGAACGCGTACAGCGCGTCCATGAACAATGTCAGCACCCGGTCGACCCAGCGCCCCAGATAGCCGGACACCAGCCCCAGCGGCACACCGACGAGCAGCGAGAGCACCAGCGAGACGGCGATGACCCACAGCGCCGTCCGCGCGCCGAACAGCACTCGGGAGAACACGTCCTCCCCGCGCACCGAGGTGCCGAACCAGTGCTGCGCCGACGGCGCCTGCTGCCGCGCGAAATCGACTCCGTCAGAAGATATCTGAGCGAATCCGTAGGGCGCGATCAGCGGCGCGAACAACGCCGCCAGCACGAACAGGCCGATCAGCGCCAACCCGAGGATCAATGTCACGCGCTGCAACCCCGAGGTCATCGAGAACAGCCGCAGGCCCGGCAGGCCCCGCCGCGCGACCGGCGTCACCACCACCGGTTCCGCCATCAGTTCCGGCGCGGTCATCTAGAACCTCACCCTCGGATCGATCAGCGCCACGACGACGTCGACGAGGAAACTCATCACCGCCACCACCAGCGCCAGGAACGCCACAATCCCTTGCACCGCAATGAAATCCCGAGCCTGCAGGTACTGCGCGAGCTGATAGCCTAGGCCCTTCCATTCGAAGGTGATCTCGGTGAGCACCGCGCCGCCGAGCATCATGGCGATCTGCATGCCCATCACGGTGACGATCGGAATCATGGCGTTGCGGAAGGCATGTCGCCCCACCACGACCCGCTCGGACAGTCCGCGCGCCCGGGCGGCGTCGACGAAATCGCTGCGCAGGGTCTGGATCAGATTGATCCGCACCAGGCGCAGGAAGATGCCCGCGGTCAGCAGGCCGAGCGCGATCGCCGGCAGGACCGCGTGCTTCAGCACGTCGAGCAGATAACCGTTGTCGCCGTAGAGGATCGCGTCGATGGTGAGGATGTTCGTCTTCGGCGACACATGCTGCAGTGCCAGTTCGACATTGGTGCTCGCTCGTCCGGCCACCGGCAGCCAGCCCAACCGCACCGCGAAGATCAGCTTGAGCAGCAGGCCGACGAAGAACACCGGAGCGGCGTAGACCAGGATGCCGAACAGCCGCAACCCCACGTCGACGGCCTTGTCCCGACGCTGGGCGGCGTAGCGCCCCAAGGGAACTCCGACCAGGAACGCCACCAGCAGCGCCCAGAACACCAGCTCCAGCGTCGCGGCGCCGTAACTCGCGATGATGTCGCCGATGGCCCGGTTGTCGGTGGAGCGGCCGAAGTCGCCACGCACCAGCCCGGAGAGGTAGTCCCAATATTGGCTGAGCACGGGCCGGTTCAGCCCGGCCGCCTCCTTGCGGGCCTCGATCTGATCCGGTGGGAGCCGCCCGCCCAGTGCCGCGCTGATCGGGTCGCCCACGACTCGCATCAGGAAGAACACGACCGTCACCAGGATCCATGCCGTCGGCACGATCAGCAGCAGCCGCACACCCAGATACCGCAGCAGTACCCCGTATCGGGAGCGACTGCGGCGCAGCGTATTCCGAGGAGCGGGAGCCGGGGTGGCGGGCTCCTGCTCGGTGGTCGCGGCGGTCACTTGCTCAGCACGCTGTAGCGGAACTTGGTCGACGGGTCGAGCGTGGACTCGGCCCCGTCCACGCCCTTCGTCGTGATGGCGATCTGCTTACCGGACAGCAGCGGGACGATCGAGAGGTGGTCGGCGGCCATATCGCGCTGCACCTTCTCGATGATGGCCAGACGCTTGGCTTTGTCGGGCTCGGTCACCTCGGCGGTCAGTTGCGCGGTGATGGCCGGATCCTCGAAGTGGTTCTGCAGGAAGTTGTTCGGCGCGAAGAAGGGGGTGAGGTAGTCGTCCGGATCCGGGTAGTCCGGGAACCAGCCCATCTGGAACACCGGATAGCCGTCGCGCGCCCGCTCGCGCTGATAGGTCACCCACTCGGTGGACTGCAGGTTGACCTTGAACAGCCCGGTGGCCTCCAGCTGGTTCTTGATCGCCGCGTACTCCTCGGAACTCGAGCCGCCGTAGTGGTCCGGGTTGTACTGCAGGTTCAGCTCGACCGGTGCGGCGACGCCGGCGTCGGCCAGGAATTTCGCGGCCCGGTCCTTGTCCGGCTTCGCCCCGTAGAGGTCCTTGAACGGCTCGACCGCACCCGGGAAGCCCTGCGGCACAGACGAATACGCCGGAGTATAGGTGCCCTTGTAGACCGCGCTCGACAGCGCGTCGCGGTCCAAGCTCGCGGCCACGGCCTTACGGACGGCCAGCTTCTGCGCGGGCGTGCCGCCGGGCATGGTGTTGAGATTGAACACGATGTAGCGCAGTTCGCCGCCGAGACCCTCGTGCACGTCGACCTTGTCGCTGCCGCGCAGCGACTCCAGATCGGTGGGGCTCAGGCTGCGGTAGGCGACGTCGATATTGCCGTTCTGGATCTCGAGTTTCAGGTTGTCGCCGCTGGCGTAGTACTTCGTGGACACCGAGGCGGTCTTCGGCGTGCCGAGGATGCCCCGGTAGTCCGGATTCGCCTGGTACTCCACCAGTTTGTTCTTGTCGTAGCTGGTGATCGCGTACGGCCCGGAGTAGCCGCGGCCCTTGGCGATCGCGTCGTCGTCCAGCACCTTGTCCGCCGGGAAGGCCGTCTCGTCGACGATCGGGCCCGCCTGGGTCGGCAGGATCGCCGGGAAGGTCTGGTCGTTGGCGTTCTTCAGGGTGAACGCCACCGTGCGGTCGTCGAGGGCGTCGGTGTGGTCCAGATTGCCGAGCAGCGACGCCGGTCCGTTGGGGTCGTTGATCCGCAGCATCCGGTCGAAGGAGAACTTGACGCTCTTGGCGGTCAACGGATTTCCGTTGGCGAACTTCAGCCCCGGCTGCAGCGTGCAGGTGTACACGGTGGGCGTGGTGAACTCGCACTTCTCCGCCGCGTCGGGCTCCGGCGTGGTGCTGCCGGGCGCGAAATTCATGACGTGCTGGTAGATCTGGGTCTCCGGAACGTAGGAGCCCTGGTCGTAGGCGGCCGCGGGGTCCAGGGAGAAGATCTTGTCGGTGGTGCCGATCACCAGCCCGCCGCCCGCACCGCCCTCGCCGGTGCGGCCCGAGCCGCACCCCGCCACCGCGAGCAGCGCCAAGCCCGCCATCCCCACTGCCGCAATGCTTTTCACTCGGCCGCCGGTCGCCGAAAACCGCATGACTGTCCCTCATCTCGCAACGTGACGCACCCCCGGAGACTGGATCGCAGACCGGGCGCGGACACGGTGAACTTCGGTTATGGCGGGGACAGTACCGCCGTACGGTTGCAAATATGTTGCGTTTCGCAACAATCAGGTTGTCTCGAGGTGGAAAAGCGTCGTTCTCGTGACATAAAGTTGCAGAGCGACCGACGGGAAGGTTGTCAGGGACGGCTGAGCGCGCTCGCGTTCGCGTTGCTGCCCAGCAGTTCCGATTCACTCTTCCCGCCGAGAATGCCCTCCAGCACATTTTTGCCGATGGCCGCCTCGGTGGGCAGCGGAATCGGGTACTTGCCGTCGAAGCAGGCGCAGCACAGCCGGCTGCTGGGCTGCTCGGTGGCGGCGATCATGCCCTCGATCGAGATGTAGCCGAGCGAGTCGGCGCCGATCGAGCGGCGCACGTTCTCCACCATCTCGTCCACCGACTCGGTGTCGTCGGGGCCGGAGCCGTTGGCGATGAGCTCCGCCCGCGAGGCGAAGTCGATGCCGTAGAAGCACGGCCACTTCACCGGCGGCGAGGCGATCCGGACGTGGATCTCCAGCGCGCCGGCCTCCCGCAGCATCCGGATCAGCGCGCGCTGGGTGTTGCCGCGGACGATCGAATCGTCGACGACGATGAGCCGCTTGCCGCGGATCACCTCGCGCAGCGGGTTCAGCTTCAGCCGGATGCCGAGCTGGCGAATGGTCTGGCTGGGCTGGATGAAGGTGCGGCCGACGTAGGCATTCTTCATCAGGCCCTGGCCGTACGGAATCTCCGAGCCCTGCGCGTAGCCGACCGCGGCCGGGGTGCCGGACTCCGGCACCGGGATCACCAGATCGGCGTCGACCGGATGCTCACCGGCCAGGCGACGGCCGATCTCCATCCGGGTGCCGTACACCGAACGGCCCGCGATGGTGCTGTCGGGCCGGGCGAGGTAGACGTACTCGAACACGCAGCCCTTGGGCTCCGGATTCGCGAAGCGGGACGAGCGCACGCCGTCGGCATCGATCGCCAGCAGTTCGCCCGGCTCGATCTCGCGCACGAAGGAGGCGCCCACGATGTCGAGTGCGGCGGTCTCGCTGGCAACCACCCAGCCGCGGTCGAGCCGGCCCAGGCACAGCGGGCGCACCCCGTGCGGGTCGCGCGCGGCGTAGAGGGTGTGCTCGTCCATGAAGGTCAGGCAGAACGCGCCGCGCAGCGCGGGCAGCAGTTCCATCGCCGCCTGCTCGATGCTCTTGTCGGTGGCGGCGTGCGCCAGCAGCGCCGTCATCACGTCGGAGTCGGAGGTGGCCGCCATCGAGCCGCCGGACAGCCGGCCGCTGGTCAGTCCCAATTCGCGGGCGCGAGCGGCCAATTCGGCGGTGTTCACCAGATTCCCGTTGTGCCCCAGCGCGAGTCCGGTGCCGACGGCGGTGGTGCGGAAGATCGGCTGTGCGTTCTCCCAGGTGACCGAGCCGGTGGTGGAATAGCGGCAGTGTCCGACGGCGACATGGCCGGGCATGGCGGCCAGGGTCTGTTCATCGAACACCTGGCTCACCAGGCCGAGATCCTTGAACACCAGCACCTGCGCGCCGTCGGCGACGGCGATGCCCGCCGCCTCCTGACCGCGGTGCTGCAACGCGTACAAACCGTAGTAGGTGAGCTTGGCCACATCCTCGCCCGGGGCCCACACTCCGAAGACGCCGCACTCCTCGCGCGGCTCGTTCTCGGGCTGGTCCGGGGCAGGTGTTTGTAGCAGGTTGGGGCTGTTGACCGACAGATCGGCGTTGGTCACCGTTTGCTCCCTGTTCGACGGGCGGGGGGCACTGATCAGTCTACGGGTCATCCGCGCGAAACCTCGCGCGGGATCACCCGGTTGACAGGCTGTTTGCTGCTACCGTTCGACCGTGGCGACTACCGACACCTCGCAACAGGGTCCCCCGGCACGGCATCTGACCCCGGTGAAGTGGGTTTTCCCGGTGATCGTCATGACCCTGCTGGCGTCGCTGCTGGGTGTGATGTATCTCGACTATGTCGTCGATCCCGAGAAGAATCTGCACGGCTTTCCGGTCGCATTGGTGAACCAGGACGTCGGCGACACTCTGCCCGGTCAGGACAAACCGGTGAACTTCGGCGACCAGGTGGCCGAGGGGCTGCGGAAGGCGGTGCCCTCCGACAAGATCGACCTGCGCGTGGTCGGGCCGGGCGAGGCGCAGTTGCAGATGCAGTCGGCGCAGGTGTACGGGACCATCTACATCCCTAGCGATTTCTCGAAGCGGCTGGGGATTCTCGGGATCGGCAGCGTGATTCCCGGCGACATCGAGCGGCCGATCATCACGCTGCAGACCAATCCGCGCACCGGTGCTTTCGCCACGGCCATCCTGCAGCGGTTCGGGGAGGAGGCGCTGACGCAGGTCCAGGCGCAGGTCGGCAAGCAGCTCACCGAGCAGGTGCAGGCCCAGCTGAAACCGCCGCCCGGCGGTGCGCCTGCGCCGGAGTTGTCCGGCGCCACCCGGATCACGCTCGCGGCCCCGCTGAACATCGTGATCGAGCAGTTCCGGCCGCTGCCGGGAGGTTCGGGCGAGGGGCTGACCGCGTTCTTCTACAGTCTGCTGCTTCTGCTGGTCGGCATGGTGGGCGCGATGATCATCCATCAGTTGATCGATGCGGCCCTGGGATTCCTGCCGACCGAGTGGGGGCCGTGGTATCTGCACTATCCGCGCGCCTCGATCTCCCGGGTGCGGACGCTGCTGCTGAAATGGGCGGCCGTGGCGACGATGGCGGTGGTGGTGTCGGCGGCGCTGCTCGGCATCGGGAAGTTGCTCGGCATGCCCATCGACAAACCGCTGGCGCTGTTTCTCTACGGCGTCCTGGTGATGATCGCGGTGGGGTTCACCTGTACCTCCGTGCTCGCCGCGATCGGCACGTCCGGGCTGATCGTCAATCTGATCGTGTTCATCATCTTGGGCCTGCCGTCCTCCGGCGGCACGGTGCCGATCGAGGCGACGCCGAAGTACTTCGCCTGGCTGGCGAACTTCGAGCCGATGCACCAGGTGTTCCTGGGTACCCGGTCGTTGCTGTACTTCAACGGCAGCGGGGCTGCCGGGCTGACCCGCGGCATCTGGATGTCGTTGCTGGGCTTGGCAATCGGGCTGGTGCTCGGCCTCACGATCACCCGCTTCTACGACCGCAAGGGGTTGGAGCGCAAACCGCTCCCCCACACCCAAACGGCCTGATCCGGCCGTCCGGGGCCAGGCTGGATCACAGCGGCACGAGCGGCAACCAGCGCGCGACCTCACCGGCCCGCAGCCCCGAGGCGGTCAACGCTCCCGAGGCCACCGCGTCCTCGAACTCGAGCAGCCCCGTCACCAGCAGCAACCAGGTACGCGCATCGGTCTCCACCACATTCGGCGGCGTCCCCCGCGTATGCCGCGGCCCCTCGATACATTGCACCGCCACGAACGGCGGCACCCGAACCTCCACCGAATGCCCCGGCGCCCCCGCCGCCAACGCCCGAGCACTCCCCTTCACCGCCGCCGCAATCTCCCCCCGCCCAGGCGTCCCCACCCCGTCATCCCGCAACCACGCACTCACCGCCCCCACCGCAACTCGCAACTCCGCAGGATCCACCCCAGACCGACGCACCACAACCAGAGATTAGCGGCACCCACCGACACCCCACCTCACGCCCACAGCGAATGCCCTACCCATGCCTTCGCCGGTCATCCCCACTAACTCTCGAAGACCTCATCCAAGGTGGCAGCGTCTAGTGCACGGTCAGTCCAGATGTCCAGCTGCTCCATATCCGTGCAGGTCATCACTCGCTCAGCGACGGAGTCGGGAACGGTGAAACGGTGCCGGAGGAACTTCAGCAGGACTTTCGCCCCGCCGTGCGCCTCACCCCGTGCCAAACCCTGGTCGTAGTAACGCCGAGCGAACTCACTCTTGTACTCGTAATTGCCAGCAGCGACGATGCTCTGCACAGCTTCTCGGATACCCGCACAAACTACTGCCCACCCTTCATGGTTACGCGAAACCGAAGAAGGGCTTGCGGCGACGAGCGGTTCGAATGCGCTGCCGATGCTTTCGCCGGTCATCCCCGGCTAGCTCTCGAAGACCTCGTCCAAGGTGGCAGCATCTAGTGCACGGTCGGTCCAGATGTCCAGCTGCTCGAGATCCATGCAGGTCATCACCCGCTCGGCGACCGAGTCGGGAACCGTGAAACGGTGCCGGAGGAACTTCAGCAAGACCTTAGCCTCACCACGCGCTTCACCGCGTGCCTCACCACGTGCCTCACCGCGTGCCTCGCCACGCGCCTCACCCTGTGCTGCGCCGCGGTCGTAGTAGCGGCGGGCGAACTCGCTTTTGTACTCGTAGGTGCCGGTGCTCATGAGGGTCTCCAACATGTCCCGGGCCGCCTTGGGGAGTACGGCCATTACCAGGTCAATGTACATATCGCCGTTCGGCACGTCGACCACCGTGCTGGCGACGACCGAGAGGATCTTGTCTCGGGCGTCGTCGTTCCGGTGCGTGATCGCGGACAGGACGGTCATTTCAGGGTTTTCCGCGGCCGAGATGGGGTCCGTGATGATCGGGACCTCCGCGGGACCGACGACAACCGGGGTCAGTACGCATCCGGGTGCGAGTGGGATAGGTGTGCGGCACCACGCCGCGGTGCGGTTGGTCGGGCACACCACCAGCAGCACCACTGCGCACCGCAGGCGTGCGCGCAGGGTCGTCAGGTACACCGGCCAACTCCACGGCTTCCCGGGGTCGGGTCGGAGTTGCGCCTCGACGACGATCGCCAATGCCGTGGTGCCGTTGCTGGTCAAGGCGACGACGGCGTCGGCTCGGTATTCGGTGGGGTCGATGTCGGGGAAGTCGCCGGATTCGAGGCGGGCGTCGGTGAACTCGGGTAGGGGTACGTCCGGCACGAGTTCTAGTAGGTCCGCGGCTAGGAGGGGGCGGTGGCGGAATAGGTCGGCCAGGACTTCGTGCATGGCACTGGGCATTGCGGAAGAGTATCGGGGAGTGCCGACAAACTCGGCCGGATTTGCGTGTTGGACAACAGGTTTCGGCGTGTCGGCAGTGACTCGCGGATCAGGGTTCGGGGTGGGTGGCGAGTTGCGGGGCCACGGCGCCGCCGGCGTTGAGGGCGAAGTGGAGGAGGGCGGGGGTTGTTGTGCTGTCGGTGCGGCGGCGTAGGTAGGAGAAGGCTGTGCCCGCGGCTGTTGTGGCGGCGATCGTGGTGAGGATGTTGTCGCCTGCGGCGCGGGCGGGGTGGATGTGCCAGAGGCCGAAAGTCAGTGGGCTCAGCCAGTTTCCGGGGCGGCCGAGGAGGGGGTCCAGGGTGCCTCGGAAGATCAGTTCCTCGCTGTAGACGGTGCCGATCGGGATGTGGACGAGGACCCATTCGGCCAGAGGCACTTCCGGTGCGCGGTCGGTGAAGGTGGTGATACGGGCGCGCAGCGGCGGAATCGCCAGGGCGGCAGCGTAACCGGCGACGACGACCGCCCCTGCGCCCACGCCCCAGCGGAGCCCACGGCGCGAGAGCCAGTTCGGGCGGCCGTGGAAGGTGAGGGAATAGGCCGTCGCGAACGCGGCGTTGGCGGCCGTGCGCGACCGCATGCCGAGCGCCAGGCGCGGCAGCAGCACATTACTCCACAGCAGTGGAATGCCCACGGCGGCAAGCTTCTTCGATGTACCCATGACTCATTTCACCGCGCGCTCGAAGGCCTCGGACAGCTCCAGCTGGGTCCGGATGCGTTCGTGCGTCTCCGGATTCCAGTCCGGTGGCGGCAGCACCGCCGCCCAGCCGTCCAGGACCAGACTGCCGTAATTGTGGCCGTGCCCGTCGCTGACCCCCTGGGCGTTGGTGAGGTCGACGGCCACCTGCCAGAACGTGACGAACGGCCACCACCGCATCTGTGACGACACATCGGCCCCGCGCGGTTCTGACAGCCAATCCGGCTGCGAGAAGATCAGATCCGTCGACCACCAGACGATCGGATCGGACGCGTGCTGCAGATACGCGATGCGCGGACGCCGCCAATCCGCCGATGGTTCGCTCAGATCCGGTGCGACGGAGGCGAACCGGACTACCAGCCCGTCGGCGTAGATCGGCTCGACCTCGCGAGTACCGGGGTCACGACGGTCGATGAACTGCCGCCACAGGCGATTCGAGTTCGGTGGCCCCACCCACAGCGCACCGTCCACCTCGCCGCGCAGATCCGCGAGCCCGTCGAACGCCGACTCCGAGCCCTGCGACCCCAGACTCTCCCCGTACACCAGCAGCTTGGGCCGCGCCTCCGGCGGACGCTGCGACCACGCCGCGTGAATGGCGGCGAACATCTTCCGCCCCGCCACCGCCACCTTCTCGCGGTCGGCCAGGAACGACAGCACGCTGGGCAGATACGAGTACTGCGAGGCGACGATCGCGGTGTCGCCGTGGTACAGGTATTCGATCGCCCCCGCCGTCTCCGAATTGACCCAACCGGTCCCGGTCGTGGTGACCACGACCAGCACCTTGCGGTCGAAGGCGTGGGTACGTTCCAGCTCCTCGACCGCCAGTTGTTCCTGTGTCACATCGTCTTTCGCGGAGTCCAGGCCGACGTACACCCGAACCGGTTCGCGCGCCGGTGATTTCGTCACCGCGCCGATGCGGAACGCGTCCGGGCCGTGCGAGACGAACCATCGCCCCTCCGAGCCCAGCGTCTCCCATTTCGCCAGCGAGCCCGGGCTGCCCGAACGTTCGGGCCGCTGCGGCTGCACCGCGTAGTCGGACATCTTGTCGTTGCGCACACTGAACGCCGAGTTGGCCACCGCGAAGAACGCCCGCGTGGCCACGCCGTTGAACAACGTCACGGCCAGCACGGTCAGCACGATGACGCCGACCGTCGGCGCGAACTTCGGCGGCACCCGCACCCAGCGGCTGAGCAACCGCGCGGAGAATCGCACCGTCTCGCGCAGGGTGCGGTACACCGCGACGACGATGACGCCGACGGTCAGGCTCAACGCACCGGTGCGCAGGTACGCGGCGCGGGTGGTGCCCTCCATGTCCATCAGCGCCGAGATCTGCCGCTGCCAGTCCGCCGACAGCACCAGCATCCAGATGGCGATCAGCACGCACGCGGCCAGCACGACCAGTTTCAGCGCGTACTGCACCCGCAGCGGTGGCGTGCCGATCGGCAGCCGGGGCCGAATCCACTTGCGGAACAACCACTCCAGCAGACAACCCGCGCCGTACCCCGCCGCGGCGTTGAGTCCGCTGATGAGGCCCTGGAACAGCCAGTCGCGCGGCAGCAGCGACGGCGTGACCGACAAGGCGAAGAACACCGTCGCCACGACCAGTCCGACATAGTTGAGCCCGATGACGTCCGCCTCGACGCGACGCAGCAGTACCGCGGACCGCCGGGCGGCGACGCCGCCGCGCGCACGCAGCGTCGTGAGAGTGTCGGCGGTATCGAGCACCCGTCAAGTATGGCGGCACGAGATCGGAAATCGGGGATCTCACGGCGTGAGCACGGTAACCGGAGGTCCGGGAATTACCCAGCCGAAACCGGGTAGTTCTACGCGTCCCCGCGCGCCCCGCGACCGGCACGCTGTACCCATGAGCAACCCGAACGCACAGCAGAAGAGCACTCCCGCTTTTCTCGCGCAGGCCGCTATCGCCTTCGGCGTCAGCTTCTTCGCGGCCGGCGCGGGCATCTTCTATCTACCACTGGACATCTGGCAGCGCGGCTTCCTCCTGATGGCCGTGCTGTTCCTGGTGAGCAGCACCTTCACCCTCGCCAAGGTGGTCCGGGATCAGGTCGAGACGGCCAGGGTCACCCACCGCATCGACGAGGCCCGCATGGAAAAGCTCATGGCCGAACACGACCCGTTCAAGATGATGAGCTGACATCCTACCGGCTGACATCCTACCGGCATGCCCACCCGTCATCCCGGCATGCTCTTGGCCGGGGTAAACCCCCCGCCAGAGTGGGGAACGGCCCAAACGGCCCCCGAGACGGGGAGCGCTTTTTGGCGGGCCCCGACGGGCCGGCGAGGGGGGCGGCGCCGATGTTAGGGGGCGCGCAAG
>NZ_JARWOP010000179.1 GCF_029868745.1 Nocardia wallacei
GGTGCACTGGTACAACACCCAGCGCCTCCACTCGTCGATCGGCTACCTGCCGCCGGTCGAATACGAACACCTCTACCATCAACAGAGCATCTCAGCCGAGGTGGCCTGAACCCGAGTCTCCACCGGATCCAGGACGGTTCACACATCGGTTGGACGGGATCAGCGCCCTATCGGGCAACGCCTCAGCGCGATCAGGCAACACCGACTCGTGCCCGAGACCCACACCCGATCCGTGCCGACGATCGGACGCTTGGGCCGTACCGTGGAAATGGTCAGGCCCGCCTACGGAAACGAGGAGGCTTCACATGCATGCATCCAAAGGTGACAGGCTGGTCGTGCACGGCCGCGTCGTAGGTCAGCAGGACCGCGTCGTCGAGATCGTCGAAGTGCTCGGCGCCGACGGCACGCCCCCCTACCGAGTCCGGGCCGAGAACGGGCACGAGACCATCATGACGCCCGGCCCGGACACCGTCGTAGACCACCGCAAGTCAACGGCCACCGAGTGACACTGTCCCACCGAACCGGTCGGCCAGTCCGGCTTTCGCGTTGCAGGCTGGCACCTTTCATTGGAGGGCCGGGAGTACCAGCAGTGATCATTTCGGCACGGTCTGGCCGGTCATGCGGTTGATGCCACGGCGGGCGAGAGCTCGACGCCGCCGAATTCCGCGGCGGGCGAGGTCGTTGAAGTTCCATGACCTGGGTCGTTTCGCCCAGAGCAACGGGGGTACCTCGTCTGTGCGTTACCGGCCTGGCTGCTGGATGGATCTTGTGCGCAGCTTGGCGTTCGATGATCGATGTGTTCGGTTGTGCCCCATTGTCGATACCGGTGGATGGCTGGACGGTTGAGTGATCTGCCGGGCGTACCACGCGAGCGAACTCGAGGAGGTTGTCCGACATGGAACATGCAGGAGACCGCATCAAGGAGAACTTGGAGTACGCGAAAGGCCAGGCCAAAGATGCCTTCGGCAAGGTGTTCCACCAAGATGATCCGCACGGGGAGAGGGCCAACGCAGATAACGAGGCGGGGCCTACAGAAGAGCAGGATGTCTAGTACCTGACCTCGTAGCGACCTCGGTGAGCCGGTCCCGGTCACGGCGGAGGACCTGCCTGGCCGGGACTGCGCCACCGCAGCGAATCGACCTCGCAGACCTACTGATTCGCCGGTGGCGACCCGAAGATCTCCGACCGCGATGGGATGCGATGTCCGCATCGTTGGCTCATCTGTGCCCGTGGATCGGCGGTATGGACCTACTCGCGACGCTCGAGGGCCAACGTGAGTACAGCCGGATGGTCGCGGGCTGGCCCGGTGAGGACATGGCCTTCCGCTACGGCATCTTCGCTCTCGACGGCACCGTGCTCGGCGGCATCACTCTCGACTCCAGCATCGACCCGACCGCCCCCGAACTCGGCTACTGGTGCCATGTCGCACACACCGGTCGCGGCGTCATCACCCGTGCCGCCGCGGCGCTGACCGAGATCGCGCTTGCTCTGCCGGGAGTCGATCGTGTCGAAATCCGTTGCGACGCAGCCAACGATCGCAGCGCAGCCATTCCTCGCCGGCTCGGATACCTCCTCGAAGGGACCGCACCGCGCCGGCCGACTGCCCCGGCCGAATCGGGCAGACAGATGCGCTGGGTCAGGCGCCACTAGCGCATGTCCACAACCTGTCCGGTTGCTCATTGCCCAACACCATCCTGAGCTGCCGTCGAGCGGCACAGCCCGGACAACAGTCGTGCTGGC
Organism: Nocardia wallacei; assembly: GCF_029868745.1. Classification (GTDB taxonomy): domain Bacteria; phylum Actinomycetota; class Actinomycetes; order Mycobacteriales; family Mycobacteriaceae; genus Nocardia; species Nocardia wallacei_B. Next base: position 1,741 of record NZ_JARWOP010000179.1, read on the forward strand.
GGGTTCGTGTTCAAATGCTGTGGTTTCGGTGGACGGCGTGGTGGGAGGTCGGCGGTTGGCTGACGTGGCCGCGCGGGCGCTGCGGCGGGCTGCTGCTGACCGGTTGGTGGCGTTGGCTCGTCGCGGGGAGCTGACCAGCGATCATGTCCGGTTGAGCGCGGAGACTCTGGGTGTCGCCGAGCGGACGGTGTGGCGGTGGCTGCACGCCCGCCGCGCCGGTGTTGCCGCTTCGCCGCGGCCCCGGTTCCGGATCGACGACGAGTTGCGGGTCCGGCTGGCGTATTGGCGGGCCAATGTGATGGCGCTGCATCGTGAGCTGGTCGAGGCCGAGAAGATCGGTGGCGCAGCAGCTTCGAGCAAATCCGCGCTGTAACGGGCGGTCGAGGCCGATGTGAGCAGTGGTGACCGTGCAGGATTGCGGGAAAGTGAATGTGCGCGCCGTAAGTACGACGTGTTTCTGAAGCGGCCGCCGTCGTTCCGGAATGCGGCGTGGGAGGCCGATCATGTGGAGGCGGCGGTGCAGGTCGAGGTCGACGGCCGGTTGCGCAAGCCGTGGGTGACATGGTTCATCGACGCCGCGCACACCGTGATCCTCGGGGTGGCGGTGACACCGCAGACGCCGAGCCGCGAGAGCATCCTGGCGGCGTTGCGGGCGGCGATCTCGCGCGTCGAGCAGTACGGGTCGGCGGGCGTCCTGCCCGGAGTGGTGCGGGTGGACCAGGGGAAGGATTCTTGTCGAGCACGGTGAGTGAGGGCCTGGTTGTCGGCGAATGATCGTTTACCGACCACGATGCGCCGGCTTCGGCCGCTCGATCAGCGGCATTCCGGGATGTTGTCGGTGCTGAGCGAGCCAACCTCGGTAGCAAGGTGAGGGGGCGACACCGATCAGGGTGGGGATCGGTGCGGCGCGTTGCACCGGCAGGGCTCGCGAGGTCGGCTCTAATGGACGGCGAAGACGCCGGGGGCCTGGTCGGCTTTGCAAGGGCACTCCGCACCCTGAGCCATTGCAATCTGAGATTTCAACGATGAATGGAGAGATGCGTGCGGCTACCACTGTTCTGTCTCGATCCTTCCTCGACACCTGCGCGGTCGATACCTCGCCGGCGGAGGCCCTCGGTGTGGAAGTCCGGCGCCGCGATCGCCCTCGCGGTGGCTGCCGTGCTCGGTGGGTCGATCTCGAATGCTGTTCCGGCGTCCGCGGACGGTCCTGACGCAGCCTTCAAACATGAGGTGCTGGTCCAGCACAACAAGTATCGAGCCCAGTATGGTGCACGGCCGCTGACCTGGAGCGATGCTCTGTATCCGGCTGCGCTCGAGTGGGCCGGACAATGCAAGTTCCAGCACTCTCAGGCTGGAGGAAAGTACGGGGAGAACCTCTACGCCTTCGGGGGCACCGACACCGGCGCTGCCATCGATCAGGCGATGAAGGCGTGGATGGCAGAGGCAGCCAAATACAACTACGCCAACCCGGTCTTTTCCGGTGCGACCGGGCACTTCACCCAGGTCGTGTGGAAGTCCACCACCCAGGTCGCCGCGGCTGTGGTTAAGTGTCCGGCAGACACCATCTTCTCCCAGCCCAGCGTGTTCGTCGTGGCTCGATACAGCCCGCCGGGCAACTACCAGGGGAAGTTCCAGCAGAACGTAGGCAGGCGGGTGTAACCCGAGGCAGCCGAGGCCGCACCCGTTCCGGAAAACAATCATGGTGTCGGTGGGGACCTTCGACTGGCATTCGATCGCGCCGAAGACGTTGCGGCGCATGCCGATCGCCGAAACGACCGTGATGGCCGCGACGGTGGTCGTGACCGTCGCCACCCACAACCTCGCCATCGGTGTCGTGGTCGGCGTGCTCACCGCCATGATCGCCTTCGCCCACCGCGTCGCCCACTTCACCGAAGTCACCGCCCTGCCCGGTGCCGATGCCGACCACGCCGAGGAGCGGTCGGGGACGCGGGTGTACAAGGTGCGCGGGGAGTTGTTCTTCGCCTCCAGCAACGACCTGGTCTACCAGTTCGACTACACCGGCGATCCGGCCCATATCGTGATCGACATGTCCGACACCCACATCTGGGACGCGTCCACCGTCGCCGCGCTCGACGCCATCACCACCAAATACGCCGCCAAAGGCAAAACGGTGGAGATCATCGGCCTCAACCCGGCGTCGGAGGCACGCCACGGCCGGCTGTCCCGACACCTCGCGGGCGCCCACTGATGGGCGCACCGGAGGGCGGGTTTCTGCAGATCGGTCAGGTGGCCGAGCGAACCGAGTTGTCGCTCAAGACGATCCGCCACTACGACGAAGTGGGGCTCGTGCAGCCCTCGGCGCGATCGGCGGGCGGGTTCCGCCTCTACACCGACACCGACGTCGACCGATTGCTGGTGATCCGCCGCATGAAACCTCTCGGCTTCACCCTCGCCGAGATGACACAACTGCTCGACGCCCTCGACATCCTCGCCGCCCCGGACGCCGCCGCGGCCCGCCGCGACCAGGCCCGCGTCTTCGTCGACGAGATGCACGCCCAGGCCCGCGAGCGGTGCGCGGCCCTGGCCCGCCAGCTCGCCTACGCCGAGGAGTTCACTGCCCTCCTCGCCACCCACACCCGCCACTGAGCGATCTCCCCGGAAGCGGCAGCGCCGCAGACGGTTACGAATGGTCGCGATGACCGGGCAGCAGCCACCCCAGCGCGGCCACGGCGAGCATGACCACGCTCATCGCCACGAAAGCCCGCCCGTAGGCGTCCGCGAACGTCGCTGCTCCGGTGCCGCTGGGGACGGCGAGGGTGACCAGGACGGCGAGGCCGAGGCCGCCGCCGATCTGCTTGGTCGTGTTCATCAACCCCGACGCCGCACCCGCCGCACCCGGGTCGACACCGGAGGTGACCGCGGCCGTGACCGGAGTATTCAGCAGGCCACTCCCGGCACTGAAAACGATTGCGGGACCGAGGATTCCGGCTGCATACCCGGTAGCAGGGCCGAGGCGGCTCTGCCACCAGAACCCGGCGGCGGCGAGCACACCTCCAGCCGCGATCACCACCCGGGAATCGAGGCGCGCCATCAGCCACGGCGTAGCCAGCATGGCGGCGAGGATCGCGACCAGCGTGTGCGGCAGGAACGCCAGACCGGTCTGCAACGGGCTGTAGCCCAGAACGTTCTGCATGGACAGCGTGAGGAAATACCACATCGGATTCAGGCACGCGCCCGCCAGCCCCATCACCACATTCCCGACTCCGACCGACCGAATCCGCAACAACCGCAACGGCATCAACGGCACCACCGCCCGTGCCTCCACCACCACGAAACTGGCCAGCAGCGTCAAACCGGCACCGATCCCGCCCAGCGTCCACGGCGCCGTCCAGCCAGCGGTCGCGGCTCGTGCGACACCGAACGCCAGAGCGCCGAGCCCGGCGGTAGCCAGCACGGCGCCGGTCACATCGACTCGGCTGCCGTGGTCGCGCCACCGATCACGGGGAACGAACCGCAGCGCCGCCACCGCGGCGAGCACACCGACCGGGACGTTGATCAGCAGTGTGGACCGCCACGACAGGAATGCCGACCACACCGCGCGCCGCGCGCAGATCGCCGACGCGCTCGTACGGGTAGCCGCCCGCGACGGGCTGCACGCGGTATCGATGCGGTCGGTTGCCGCCGAGGCGAAAGTGTCACTACGCCTGGTGCAGTACTATTTCCACACCAAGACCGGGCTGCTGATCGGCGCACTGGCACATCTCGAACAGCAATCGCGGCAGCGGTGGGCCGAGCGGCTGCGCGGACTGCCGGATCCGCCGCCCCCGCGCGCCTTCGTGGAGGCGTTCGTGGCCGAAGCGCTAGCGACCGACGACCCCAGCCGCGCGTTCCACCTCGTCGGCACGTCCTACACGATGCTCGCCCGCACCGATCCCGAACTCGCCGCACCACCGTTCGCCGCGGGCATCGACCACCTCGAACACCAACTCGCCGACGCGCTCACCCGCGCCCGCGACCACGGCGAACTGGCCCCGGGCCTCGACCCCCGATACGAGGCGACCCGACTGGTCATGATGGTCAACGGCCTGGGCACCGCCGTGCTGGCCGGCCACCACGAGATCGACTACGCCCTCACCGTGCTCCGCGACCATCTCGACCGCGTGTTCTCCACCGCAGGTTCCTGATTCGCCATTCCCGCCACCGCCCACCGCGGCGGCTGTGCGCGGGGTGAGCCCCGCATCTGCTGCGCGGCAGCATGTTTCGCGACCGTCATCCCCGGTGACGCTGCGCTCACTGCCACCCGTTGATAGAGACGCCCATCCGCCATCACTACGCTATTACATAGCACTTTGCCGATATATCCCGCTTGACTCCGCAGAATAGAAAGACTTAGCTTGTATTCTGTGACTGTTGAGGACGAGCGAGCCGACGAGGATCTCCGGCTTGCCGAATCGGTGCGATGGGCGGTATCGCGGCTGTCGTCGCGACTGCGCGCGGAACAGCCCGGAAGCGGGCGGCCGTTGACCCGGCTGGCGGCGTCGGTACTGGCGAACCTCGCGCACAGTGGCCCGCTGACCGCCTCGAAACTGGCCGCCATCGAAGGATTGCAGGTGCAGTCACTGACCCGGGTCCTCAACGAGCTCGACGACCTCGGCCGGATTCGCCGCTCCCGCAGCGACATCGACGCCCGGCAGCACGACATCGTCATCACCGATACCGGACGCGAGGCGCTGCGCGAACATGTCCGCGACGGCAACGTCTGGCTGGCCACCGCGCTGCGTCACACCCTCAGCGACGCCGAACGCGGCGTGCTGGCCATCGCCGCCGGACTACTACGCGAACTCGCCGACACCCCCGCCGCCGGGCACCCCGCGCGTGACGACGGCGCGGCACCCGCCCTATGACCGTCCGCCGGGCGCTGACCACGCGCTCGAAACCGTTGGCGGCGGGCAGGATTCAACTCCTGCTGGTGCTCGCCGGGCTCAGCGGCGCGGCACCCCTTGCCACCGACATGTACGTGCCCGGCCTGCCGGACCTCGCCGCCTCGCTGGACACCGACGCCTCCGGGGCCCAGCTGTCACTGACCGGATTCCTGGCCGGAATCATCGTCGGCCAACTGGTCCTCGGACCCCTCAGCGACGGGATCGGGCGACGTCCCGTCCTGCTGACGGGCACCGCGGGATTCGCCGCCCTCTCCGCGCTCTGCGCATCAGCACCCACCATCGCGATACTCGACCTCGCCCGCTTCGGTCAAGGCGTCAGCGGCGCCGCCGGTATCGTCGTCGCCCGCGCCGTGGTCGCCGACCTGTTCGACGATCACGACATCGCCGCCATGTACTCCCGCCTCGGCGCCATCACCGCCGCCGCTCCCGTCCTCGCGCCCATGGCGGGCGGAGCCCTGCTACTGCTCCTGCCCTGGCGCGGCATCTTCGCGATACTCGCCGCCTTCGGCGTGCTGCTGACCGCCGGGGTCTGGCGATGGATCCCCGAATCGCATCCCCCACACGCCCGGACCTCCGGCGGTATCACCGGCGGGCTACGCGCGATCACCGCCCTGGCCACCCGCCGCGCCGTCCTGGCCCCCGTACTCGCGCTGTCGTTCGGTGGCGCAGCGGTTTTCGCCTACATCGCCGGAACCACCTTCGTGTTCCAGGACACCTACAACCTCACTCCGGCCGCCGCGAGCCTCGTCTACGGCGGCAACGCCGCCGGCAACATGCTCGGCAGTCTCGCCTACGGGCGCCTGGTGAAACACCGTGCGCCGGAAACACTCCTCGTCGCCTCCGCCGGTGTCGCCGCGACCGGGGCGGCGCTGCTGTTACTCGTCTCTCTCACCACCGGCAGCCCCATGACCGTCACCTGGGGGTGTCTTCTGGTGTCGCTCACCGCATTCGGAGTCTTCTTCCCCGCCGTGGTCACCATCGCCCAGCAACGTGGCCGCACGGCCCCCGGCGCGACATCGGCACTCCTCGGTGGCGGGCAATTCCTCCTCGGCGCCGCCACCTCCCCGATCGTCGGCCTGTTCGACACCCACGGCCCCGCACCGATGGCAGCCGTCATGACGATCGTCCTCACCCTGGCCACCCTCACCGCAGTCGCTACCGCCCACTACAGAACGCAACCCGATGGCTACAGCGGTGGCCACTGAGCCACCGAATCCGCTGTCGAGAATCTCCTGGGGGGCGGTCCGGCCGCACTCGGTTCGACTGTCAGAACTCCGGTCGCATTCCGGGCGGGTGGGGGGAGGAGGCGTCGAAGTCGGCCTTCGGGCGCACGCGGACTTGTCGCATCGTGGGACAAACCCACCCGTCTTCCCGGGCTTGGCCTCCCATTCATCGAGCCACCACGGCATGGTCCGCAGCACCATCTCGATAGAGCGGCTGTCGGACCAGACCGCGAACTCGATGCCGAACTTTCGGGGAAGTGATACGACATCGGGGTGGCGCCTTGAGCGCGGACCTGGTCGTAGGCGATGGGGAACATCGCCAGGATCGCGAGCACGCAGGCCAGCGCTGTGCCCCGGGTGCGGGCTGCCCACACCACCGCTACCGTCAGTGCCGCGAAGACGGCGACGAGGTGCCGGAGCACCAGATGTAGTGCGGCACAGAAGGTTCGGACGAACAGCAACCCGATCAGGACTGCGGCCGTGGTGCCGCGGCGGCGCCAGTCGACGAAGGTGCCGTAGCGGCTGAGGAGCACGCACACCAGCACCAGCAACCCGATCGCGAGCATCGGCAGCACGCGGGCGGGCCAGCGTAGCGGTCCGATGTGTCCGGGTCCGGCGGTCCACATCAGGAAGATGAGCGCGAACAGTGCTGGACCGGTGAATTCCCGGATGGCGCGCCGGACGGCGGGCGAGTCGATGAAGGCCAGCAGCGGGATCAGGAACCAGGCGATGTACACCATGGGCAGTGGCTGGACGTACCCCCACCAGCTCTCGAACGCCGGAACCGTGCTGGGCAGGCTGGCATTCAGCGATTCCGACCACGGCACATCCAGGAACGAATCGTTGAGGATGCGCTGGTTGCCGCGCCAAGTCACCGACGACGAGAGCATGCTCGGCAGGAACGTCGACAGCCCGGCCAGCCCGGCGCAGCCGGCGACCAGCAGCAGCCGCAACGTCGGTCGCCACGGACGCAGGTAGACGACCTCGCCCACCGCCACCGCGACGATCATGATCGCGGATTCGACTGCGGGGAAGATGTATTGGACCGAGATCGCCAGATACAGGAAGACGAATACCGGTATCGGCGCACCGCGTCCGCGGGTGTACCGGACGGCCGAAACCCAGGCGTGCAGCATCCACGCGGTCCCGGCCAGTGACGTCGCCCAGCGGCAACTGCGTGACCATGCCAGCGCGTGTGTTTCGGCGAACGGTTAAGCCGGTCGTGGACGTAGACGTATAGGACGCGGGGGCGAAATCCGATAGGGACGTAACAGCTGTTGCAATACGCTACGTTCTCGAGAGAGACTCTCTCGTAGTAAGAGTGTCTCTCTCGGGAGGTCTTCGTGTTGCGGATTGTCCAGTGCGATACCGGCGTTTTCGGCAAGGCGGCGATCGATGCGGTGCGGGCTCATCCCGAGCTGGCGCCGGCGTGTGCACATCCGGGTCCGGGGGTCGCGCGTGGCTGAATCGCTGCGGGATCGGCAGAAGGCACAGATCCGTGGCGATATTCAACGGGCGGCGGCGCGGCTGTTCGCCGAGCGTGGGTTCGACGCGGTGACCACCGAGGAGATCGCGGCGGCCGCGGGTATCGGGCACAGCACCTATTTCCGGTATGTGACCAGCAAAGAGGACCTGCTGCTGGGCATTCTGCGCCGGGCCGGTGCGGCCATCGTCGACAACCTGCACGCACGGCCCGGCAGCGAGTCGGCCGACGAAGCGCTGTGCCAGGCAAGCCTGCAGTGGAGCCGGGCATTCGTCGCCGAGCAGGAGGCACTGGACAACTGGCGCACCGCGATTCGAGCCGCACCGCATGTACTCGACCGCGTCGCGCTGGTCGGCCGCTTCGAGCGCGAGCAGCTGACCAAACTCGTCGGCGACCGGATGGGCGCGCGACCCGACGAGGACATCCGGCCCGGCCTGCTGGTCCACACGGTGCTCGCCGCAGCCGAATTCGCCTTCCTGCGCTGGCTCGACAACGACGACCCCCGCGCCCCCACCCTGCACCAGCTCACCGAACAAGCTTTCGAAGGAACCAGGACCCAATGTTGGAAGTAACCGAATCCACGGCGGTAAACCCTGTGCGCGGCAACGGATTTCTCCGTGTCTGGATGGTGGTAGCCGTATTCGTCGTGGTCGGCGCCGCGGTACCGATTGCGCTGCATATCGCGCGCTACGGCGTCAACGTCGGGCAGATCATTTTGGTGACATTCACCTGGATCAATGTGATGATCGCGCTGTGGGAGATCTCGCTGAACCTGCGCATCTCCCTCATCGAGCGCCAGCACGAGCGGTTCGTCGCGGACTATCGCGGACGCGAACTCGACCGGGTGATCGACTTCTTCACCGCCCCCATCCGACTCCGTGAGATCGTGCGGCCCAGTACTTGGGCGCAGGTCTGGTCGTCGTACTCGCTGTTCGATCCCGCCTACGCTAACCGCAAATCGTTCGGCTTCTGGGTCGACTCCGGCAACGGCTACGTGACGCTGATCCCGTCGCTGCTGTTCATCTACGGCCTCACCTTCGACATGATTCCGGCGCGCGCGTTGGGGATCATGGGCCTGATCATCTTCTGGATGATGTTCTACGGCACCGTCCTCTACTACCTCGCCTACTTCTTCAACAAGGAATACGTCGGGCACACCAGACGCAACCTCGCGATCTTCATCGGCGGGACCAACAGCCTGTGGCTCCTCGCCCCGGCATGGGGCATGGTCGCCAGCATCATCCTGATCAACACCGACTCCTACGACGTCCTCCGTTAAGTTCTGCACTCCCTCGTCGGCATTATCGAGCACTTTCAGGTGATCTCCCCGTCCGCGGCATCAACCATGTGACCAGCAAGATCCTGGCAATATCTCGACTTGAGACAGTTCCTAGCGTTGAGCTGTGTTGCTGTCCTGCGACATGGTGGCGAGTGCGTTTCGTGTGAATTCGTCGGCGGGCAGGAACGTCTCGATGGCGATCTCGTCGAGGGTCACATCTCGTGGCGAGCCGAATACGGTGACCGTGTACAGCAGTGAGAGCTCTCCGGACCCTGTCGCCATCCGCATTGGAGTGACGATGTCATCGCCGGGTGAGGGGTCCGGTGGCGGAGCGTCCGTCGGTGCGGGGTACGACTCCAGTTCGGCGAGGAGTTCCGCGAGCTTGGGGTCGGCGGTGCGCTCCAGTTGGCGGCGGACGCGGCGTAGCGCGTTGGCGCGCCACTGTGCAGGGTTGAGAAGCGTCCCCGCGAGCCCGTCGGGATGCAGCGTGGCTCGCAGCATGTTCAGCGGCGGACCGGCGACGGCCTGCGGCACCTGATCGAGGAAACGACACATAGCGGGGTTGGCCTCGAGGACGTTCCACCTGGTGTTGATCGCGACCGCCGGATACGGGTCGTGAGCGCGCAGCAAGGTGTCGAGCGCGACCCGCACCGGGCCGAGATCCTGCCACGCGTTTTCCCCGTGCACGGGAGCGAAGCCGGCGGCCAGGTACAGCGAGTTGCGCTCGCGCAGCGGAATATCCAGCTCCTCACACAGGCGCTCGATCATGTGCCTGCTGGGCTGCGCCCGTCCGGTTTCGATGCAGCTGAGATGCCGCGTGGATACCGCCGCAGCCAGCGCGACATCGAGCTGCGGGGGCCGGCCGGCGCGCAGGCCCCCCCCCCCCCACCACCCGCCCCAACACCCCGGGGAAAAACAAACGCCCCCCCG
>NZ_JARWOP010000180.1 GCF_029868745.1 Nocardia wallacei
GTGCAGCAGGCGGCGACGCCCGCGGTCGCCGCCGCGGCCGCCCCGAGCGCCGCGCTGCCCGCGGATCCCGCCGCGGCGTTGATGAGTGGCGCCGCGCTGCCCGCGCTCCCCGGTGTCGACCTGCTGTTCAAGCCTTTTCAGGATCTGCTGTCCTCCTTCGGCACCGGCGTCATGGGCGCGCTCAACCCGGCCACGCTGCTGAGCCAGTCCTCACAGGTCATCCAGAGCGCGATGCAGATCGGCCAGGGCGCACTCAAGAGCGTCGACCAGGTCTGGCAGGGGCAGGCCGCGCGCAACGCGCAGACCGCCGGCCAGCAGACCCAGGCCCACGGCGAGGACGCCGCCCAGCGCGGGTTCGACATCTCGAAGCTCACCGAGGAGGCCGCGGGCGTGGTACAGCGCGGCAACGTGCAGCTCACCGCCGTCGTCAATTCCCTTGCCGCACAAGCCTCGGCGCTGGCCCCGGTCATCTTCACCCCGCCCGCGCAGGCCACCCTGATCGGCATCGCCACCGAGCATCTCGGCCAGGCCGTCACCATCGTCAACGCCACTCGCGGCGAGCTCGCCGGATACACCGGGCAGCTCTCCGGTGTCGTGCAGCAGGTTCTGGGCACCGGCGGCGGCCCGAATCCGGCCGAGGTCGCGCAGTCGGTGGCACAGAACATCGGCCAGCCGATCATGGAACAGGCCCAGCAGCTGGTCTCGGGCACCGGCGCCGACACGATGGCCGCGGGCTTCGGCGATTCGGCCACCGGCGCGGGCTCGGCCTCGACGCACGCCTCGTCCTTCGGCGGCAACGGCGCGCACGCCGGTTCGGGCAGCGGCGGATTCGGTAGCGGCGCGGGCGGTGCGGTCGGCGGCCTAGGGGCGGTCGCGGGCTCCAAGCCCGGCGTACCGGGCGCGTCGACGCCCCGCGCCGCCCGGGCGGGGGGGGTTGCCCGGCCGGCGCCCCGCCCACCGCTGCTTGTGAGCGCGTTCGACCGCTCCCCGACCCCCCTGCCGCCGGCGGGGCCCGCGGACCGGGTCGTGCACCTGTCGGGCGGACGACAGGTCGAGCGGTCGCCGCCGATTTCTACGTGTCGGGCGGCCAGAGCATTCACAGCGTGGCCGAGAGCCTGACGCGAACCTGGGTGATGCAGAGTTTCTTCGCCTGT
>NZ_JARWOP010000181.1 GCF_029868745.1 Nocardia wallacei
AATCCACATCGTCCCCGAACTCCCCAAAACCCGCTCCGGCAAAATCATGCGCCGCCTCCTCCGCGACATCGCCGAAGGCCGCGAACCCGGCGACACCTCCACCCTCGTCGACCCCAACGTCTTCCACGCCATCCGCCAACAAAAAGCCAACTGACAGAACCGAATCGGAATGAGAGTTCAACGATGAACAGTGCCGGTAGGCTCGCCCTGCTCGCGGTCACCGTGCTGGCGAGCGCCTCGGCCGTGACCACGGCACACGCCGAGGAAACCGCTTGCGGCGGACAGCATTTCGTGGCGTCGTGGACGGGCAGCCCGACCGACGCCGTGACCCCGCTGGACGCGAGCGGGGGCCCGATTCCGCTCGCGGTGGACGATCAGACCTTCCGCATGGTCGTCACCCCGCACCTGGGCGGGTCACAGCTGCGAGTGCACCTGACCAACCGATTCGGCGTCACCCCGGTCACTTTCGACAAGGTCACCATCGGCAACCAGGTGTCCGGCGCGGCGCTCACCGATATCCGGCCGGTGCTGTTCGGCGGGCAGGCGGGGACCACCCTCGCCCCCGGCGCCGAGGCTGTCAGCGATCCGGTGGACTTCGCCGTCGCCTCGTTCGCGCCGCTGGCGGTCAGCATGCACGTCGCGGGGCAGGCGGGCCCGCCGACCAAGCATTGGAACGCCAACGCCACCTCCTACTACTCCCCCACCGGCAGCGGCGATCTGACCGGGCGATCCGGCCCGGACGGATTCTCCTCGACCACCGGGTCCTGGTTCTACGTCGACGCGGTGGATGTCCTCGCGCCCACCGGAACCCGGGCCGTGGTCGCTTTCGGCGACTCCATCACCGACGGCTTCGTCGGCGCTACCCCGCTGGCCGTCCCGGCCGACCGCGCGGTCGCCGACACCAACGGCCGATACCCCGATGTCCTGCAACACCGCCTCGACGCCGCGAACATCCCGGTCTCGGTCGTCAATGCGGGCATCGGCAGCAACCGCGTCCTCACCAGCGGTGAACCACTGCTGCTCGGCCCCAGCGGATTGGCGCGGTTCGAGCGCGACGCCCTGAACCGGGCCGGAGTCGGCGGCGTACTCGTCCAGGAGGGGATCAACGACCTCGGACTCCCGCCGCACGCCGACGCACCGGCGATGATCGCCGGATACGAACAACTCATCGAGGCCGCGCACCGGCACGGCAAGAAGATCTGGCTCGGCACGCTCCTCCCCGCCTCCGACGCCATCGTGGACGGCACCCTGCTCGTACCCGGCAGCGAAGCGACCCGCCAGCAGATCAATGCCTGGATCCGCACCCAGACCCTCGCCGACGGCATCGTCGACTTCGATGCGGCCGTGCGCGACCCCGGCAATCCGGCCGTCCTGCGCGACGCCTACTCCGGTCCGGATCGCCTGCACCCCAGCCTCGCCGGTTACCGGGCAATGGCCGAGACGATCGACCTCACCATGCTCGCCGCCGCCGAATCGCCCTCCTGCTGACCGCATCCCCCGGGCCACACCGCCGCTGATCGCGACTCCGCGGTCACGCTGCGCGCCTGGCGTTCCATGAAGTCGACGATCGTGCGGGCGACCTGTCGGCGCACGGGCTCGTGCAGCAGATCGTGTCCGGCATCGGGGAATTCGACCAGTTCCACGAGCGTCTCGCCCGTGGCCCACCGCCGAATCCGTTCCACCGGCGCCCGGCGATCGTCGCACCCGTGCAACGCCAGCGTGGGAACCGGCGGCGCCGGCACCCGCCACGCCTCGGCCTGCGGCGGTGTCCCGATGAGCACCACCGCGTGCACGGCCGTCACCGCGGCGGCCTCGGAGCGCATGGCGATCAGCGCGGTCCCCGCGCCCAGCGAATGGCCCATCAGGACCAGCGGCAGGCCGCCGTGTTCGCGCTCGGCCCGCGCGACCAGCGTCAGCGCGTCGGCGGCCAGCTCCTCGACGGGCGCATGCCGATCGGCCTCGCCCTCGCTGAGGCCGTGCCCGGCGTGGTCGATTCCCCAGACGTCGATGTCGTGCCGATTCATCGCCCGCGCGAAACGGTGATAGTCGGCGCTCTGCTGGCCCAGCCCGTGCAGGAACACCAGCACCACGCGCGGGCGCGGCGCCGGCCATCTGCGGAAGTGCACGCGGCCGTTCACACCCTCGAAGAAGGGCATCGGTTTCCTCTCATTCGTTCCGCTGGTCGCCGTCTGCGGCGATGCTCGACGCGATGCAATCCCACAGCCGTGGCGGCGGCGCGCAGGCCGCCGAGGTGGCGAAAAGCGCTACGGCGGTGTGCATGTCGGCGACCTCCGAGGCGCATCCACCGCAGCGGAGCAGGTGCCATTCGAAGGCGTCGAGCTCCAGGCCGGCGAGGGCGTCCAAGGTATAGGCTCCGGTCAGTTCGTGCAGCTCCTCCCAGGACGTCATGACAAGACGTGGTCGCCGGTTTTCACCAGATGTGCCCGCAGGGTCGGCGCGATCTCGGCCAGCGCCTCCGGGTTGGACATCTCGACGTGGGTGCAGTCGACGAGATACTCGTGGATCTCCGCGTCGACGAACGGCCGCCAGCCCGCGGCGCCGCCGACCGGTTCGGCGCCGCCGTCGCTGTCCGCGGGCCCGCAGTCGGCGAGGGCCGTGAAGTACACCAGCTCGCCGTCGTAGTGGCCCGGCAGGAACCGGTGCCCCATCCGGGTACCGACCAGATAGCCGTCGTAGAGGCGCTGCACCTGGGTGGCGGTCAGCGATTCGAACGGCCCCGGGTGGCGACGCAGCAGCTCGGCCGCCTCCTCCGCGGAGATCTCGCGCGCCCCCAGTTCGGCGTCGCCGAGCAGCGCGCCGAGCAACTCCCCGGCCGTCGGTTCGGCGGGCTCGGGCGCTCCGGCGAGGATCCGGCTGTCCATCATGGCCAGCAGCGCGACCTCTGCTCCGGCGCGCCGGAGCAGACCGGCGATCTCGAAGGCGACCAGCCCGCCCAGCGACCAGCCGAGTAGCTGATATGGGCCGTCCGGCTGAATTCGTCTGATCTCCACCACATATCGCGCCGCGAGGGCTTCGACGGTGTCCAGGCCCTCGCCGTCGCCGGTGAGGTGCGGCAGTTGCAGTCCGTACACCGGCTGTTCGGGATCGAGGTGTGCGAGCAGGCCCGCGTAGGTCCACGCCACCCCGGTGACCGAGTGGACGCAGAACAGCGGCGGCGCGCTGCCCTCCGCGCGCAGCGGCAGCACCGTGGCGAAGGCCGCGTCGACCACCGATTCGGTGGGGTCCGCGTCCGTGTCCAGGCGGGCAGCGATCCCGGCAGGGGTGGGGTCGAGGAATATCGTCTGCATCGGCACGTCGAGCCCGTGCCGCTCCCGCACGAGCGCGACCACCTGTGTCGCCAGCAGGGAGTTGCCGCCCAGTTCGAAGAAGTTGTCCTCCGCGCCGACGGTGTCGACGCCGAGCGCCGTCTCGAACGCGGCGCACAGCGCCGATTCGGTGCGCGTGGCCGGGGCCCGGTAGCTCGCGCTCGCGGTGAGCACCGGCGCGGGCAGCGCGGACCGATCGATCTTCCCGGCCGGTGTGATCGGCAGCGCGTCCACGATCGTGACGGCCTGGGGCACCATGTACGCCGGAACCCGCGCCGCCAGATACCGGCTCAACTCCGCGGCGGTACCCGCGGCGCCCGGCTCCATCGCCACGTAGGACGCCAGTATCGTTGCGCCGCTGCCTGTCTCGTGTCCGATGGTGACGGCGTGCCGCACCTGCGGGTGGCCGGTGAGAGCGGCGTCGATCTCACCGAACTCGATCCGGAAGCCACGGATCTTCACCTGATCGTCGGTGCGGCCGAGGTACTCGATCTCGAGACCGTCGGCGTGCGGCGCCCAGCGCACCAGGTCACCGGTGCGGTACATCCGCTCGCCGGGCTCGCCGAACGGATTCGCCACGAACCGTTCCGCCGTCAGGCCGTGCCGCGCATGGTATCCGCGGGCCAGGCCGATGCCGGACAGATACAGCTCGCCGGGCGCCCCGACCGGCACCGGATGCAGCCGGGCGTCGAGCACGAGCAGCCCGAAGCCGCGGACCGGCCCGCCGACGGTGACCGCGACCCCGGGCCGCAGCGGCGCGCTCATCGTCGCGGCGACGGTCGCCTCGGACGGGCCGTAGGCGTTGAACATGCGCTTCCCGGCGTCACCCGCCCAGCGCCGCACCAGTTCCGGACCGCACCGGTCACCGCCGACCAGCACGACCTCGACATGGTCCAGCTCGGCCGGGTCCACGGTGCCCAGCGCCGCCGGGGTGATGAACGCGTGCGTCACCACTTCCTCGGCCATCAACTCGCGTAGCGGCTCACCACCGTAGATGTCGTCGGGGACGACGATCGTCGTGGCCGCGCCGCCGAGGCCGAACAGCAACTCCAGCACCGCCGCGTCGAAACTGGGCGAGGCGAAGTGCAGCACCCGGGAGCCGGCGGCGACCGCGCACCGCTCGATCAGTTCGGCGGCGAAATTCGCGAGTCCGGCGTGGGTCACCGTGACGCCCTTGGGAATTCCGGTGGAACCCGAGGTGTAGATCAGATACGCCGGTTGGTCGAGCCGCACCGGCGCGTGCCGATCGGTGTCGAGGACGGGTGCGTCCGAGGCGTCCAGCAGGGTGTCGACGAACTCCGGGTCGTCCAGTACGAGCCAGTCGACGCCGCCGGGCAGATCGCCGCGGGACTCGCCGACGCACAGCCCGATCGTCGCCCCCGCGTCGGCGAGCATGTGTTCCTTGCGCTGCGCCGGGTAGGCGGGGTCGACGGGCAGGAAGGCCGCGCCGGTCTTGGCCACGGCCAGCACCGCCAGCACGGATCGGATCGATCGCGCGATGCCGACCGCGACGAACTGCTCCGGTCCGGCGCCCCGCGAGATCAGCACTCGGGCAAGCTGATTGGTGATCCGGTCCAGCCGCGCGTAGCTCAGCTGCTCGGACCGGTATCGGATCGCCGCGCCGATCGGGTTGATCGCCACGGCCGCGGCGAACAGATCCGTCAGCGTCGCCGGTGCGGTGCCGGACGGCCGGCGGACCGGCGCGAGGGCGCTCGCCTCGCGCTCGGACAGCACCTCGAGGTCGCCGATCGGCCGGGCCGGGTCGCCGACCGCGGCGTCGAGCAGCCGGGCCAGCCGCGCCGCGATGCTGTCCGCGGTGGCCGGATCGAACAGGTCCGTCGCGTAGGTCACGGTGAGTTCGATGCCGTCCGGCCGCCCATCAGTGCCGAACGCCTCGGCGAGGGTGAACTGGAGATCGAACTTGGCGACATCGAATTCCGGTGTCTCCGCGGTGATTTCGACCCCGGGCAGGTGGGGCTGTGCCGGGGCGGAGCTGTGCACGGACAGCATCACCTGGAACAGCGGGTTGTGCGCCGTCGACCGCGCCGGGTTCAGCACCTCGACCAGCCGCTCGAACGGGATGTCGGCGTGGGCGAAGGCATCGAGGTCGCCCGCGCGCACGGCGGCGAGCGTCTCCTCGAACGACCGATCGGCGGTCAGCGGCGTCCGCAGCACCAGGGTGCCGACGAACATGCCGATCAGCTGCTCGAGCCGCTCCTCGGTGCGGCCCGAGATCGGCGTGCCCACCGCGATATCGGCGCTGCCCGACAGGCGATACAGCAGTACCGCCAGCGCCGTGTGCAGCACCATGAAGACGGTCGCGTCGTGACGGCGCACCAATGCGTGCAGCGCGGCGTGGGTGGGCGCGCCGATCGTCGTCCGGACGGATGCGCCCGTGTGGCTCGGGGTGGCCGGGCGCGGCCGATCGGTCGGCAGTTGCAGGCATTCCGGGAGACCGCGCAGCGTGTCCTGCCAGTACCGCAGTTGCGCGGCCAGGCGGCCGTCCGGATCGTCCTCGGCCCCGAGTATTTCGCGCTGCCAGAGGCTGTAGTCCGGGTACTGCACGGGCAGCGGCGCCCAGTCCGGCGCCGCGCCCGTCCGGCGGGCCCGGTAGGCGGTCGCCAGGTCGGCGGCCAGCGGCGCGATCGAGCCGCCGTCGGCCGCGATGTGGTGGATGACGACGACCAGCAGGTGTTCGTCGGCGGCCAGCCGCAGCAGGGTGGCGCGCAGCGGCGGGTCCACCCGCACGTCGAATCCTTCGGCAGCGAGTTCGCGCACGCGGTCCGCCGCCAGGGTGTCGTCGGCGGCGAGCCGCCGCAACGCGAAACCGGTCTCCTCCAATGCGAGAACGACCTGGCTGGGTCCCTCGCCGGAATCCGGGAACACGGTGCGCAGCGCCTCGTGGCGGGTCACGACGTCCCCGAGGGCCTGTTCCAGCGCCGCCACGTCCAGGTCGCCGCGCAGCCGCAGCACCGTCGGGATGTTGTAGGTCCCGGAGGTGGTGTCGAACCGGTTGAGCAGCCACAGCCGCTGCTGGGCCGGGGAGAGCGGGATGCGGGCGGGCCGGTCGCGGCGGTCGAGCGCGGGCAGCGCCGAGCCGGGACCGGCGGCGTCGAGCAGCGCGGCCAGAGCCGCCGGGGTCGGGTGCTCGAAGATCGCCCGCACGCCCAGCTGGTGGCCGGACAGCGTGGCGATCCGCGCCGAAAGTTGCGTCGCCGACAGCGAATTGCCGCCCAGGTCGAAGAAGCTGTGCTCGGCGGCCACCTCCGAGCGGCCCACGATATCGGCCATCGCGGCCGCCACCAGGAGCTCGTTCGGTGACTCCGGCGCCCGGCCCGGCCGGGCGGAGGCCGCGAAATCGGGCTGCGGCAACGCCTTTCGATCCAGCTTGCCGGTCGGTGAGAGCGGGATCTCGGCGAGCGGCACCAGGGTCGGCACCATGTGGGCGGGCAGGCGCTCGGCCAGCTGTTCGGTCAGCGACTCGGCCGTGTCCCCGGTGGCGACCACGTAGGTCACGATCCTGGCCTCGCCCGCGTCGTCGCGGTGCAGCTCGGTGTGCGCGAAACGGACACCGGGGCAACCGGATACGACCGCGTTGACCTCGCCCAGCTCGATGCGGAAGCCGCGGACCTTCACCTGGTCGTCCGAGCGGCCGACGAAGGTGAGTTCGCCTTCCCTGGTCCAGCGCACCAGGTCACCGGTGCGATACATGTGGTCGCCGGGGTCGCCGTACGGATCGGCGACGAAGCGGCTCGCGGTCAGGGCGGGCCGGCGGTGGTAGCCCCGCGCCAGTCCCGTCCCGCCGACGTAGAGGTCGCCGATCACGCCGGTGGGCACGGGCCGCAGCACGCCGTCCAGCACCACGGCCGTCACCCCGCGCATCGGTCGGCCCAGCGCGATGGGACGGTCCGGTTGCAGCGGGCGGGAGAACGTGGTCGCGATGGTCGCCTCGCTCGGGCCGTAGCCGTTGATCACGTCCCGGCCCACGGCCCACCGCTCGACCAGGTCCTGGTCGAACGCCTCGCCGCCGATGATCAGCGTGCGCAGCTCCGGCAGCGGCCAGCGGCGCGTATCGATGGTCGCGAGCGCGGCCGGGGTGACCACGGCGTGGGTCACCCGCTCGTGCTCCAGCACCTCGGCCAGTTCGTCGCCGCCGTAGGTGTCGGAGGCGACGATCACCATGGTGGCCCCGGCGGACCAGGCGATGAGCAGTTCCAGGATCGCCACGTCGAAACTGGGCGAGGCCAGATGCAGTGTGCGCGAACGACTGTCGATGCCGAAGCGGGTGCGCACCACCTCGGCGCAGTTGAACAGCCCGCGATGGGTGACGGCGACGCCCTTCGGCCGTCCGGTCGATCCGGAGGTGTAGATGACGTAGGCGACGTCGGCGGCGCGGGGCGGCCGCCGGAATTCGGCGCCGGTGAGCGCCCGCGGCGAGACCGCGGGATCGTCCAGGTCCGTGAACGACAGCCACCGCACCTCGTCGGGCAGCTCGGCGATCCGCTCGCTCGTCGTCAGGCCGATGCGGGCCTCGGCGTCGGCAAGCATGTGCCGGATCCGCTCGGCCGGATAACGGACGTCGACGGGCAGGAACGCGGCACCGGTCTTCGCGATCGCCAGGGACGCGACCACCGATTCCAGCGACCGCGCCATGGCCAGCGCGATCACATCCCCCGGACCGTAACCGTGCCCGGCCAGGATCCGCGCGAGCCGGTTGGTCCGCTGGTCGAGGCCGCGGTAGCTCAGCTCGGCCATGCCCTCGCGCAGCGCGACGCGGTCGGGGTCGGCCGCGGCGGCCGCGAAAAGGCCTGGCAGCGTGCGGGTTTCGGCGGCGGGGCCGCCACGCGCCGGAACCAGCGTGTCGCGCTCGTTGTCGTCCAGCAAATCGATGTCGCCCACCGTGATCGCGGAGTTCGCCGCCACCTCGGCGAGGATGTGGACGAACTGCGCGGTGAACCGCTCGGCGGTCTCGGCGTCGAACAGATCGGCGGCGTAACGCACGCAGACGTCGATCGCGCCGGGGCCGTCATCGCCCTCCGGCGCTTCTTCGGTCAGGCCGAAATGCAGGTCCCACTGGGCGATGTCGGCGCCGACGTCCTCGGGCAGGATCTCCACGCCGGGCAGCCGCAGCTGCCACGGGGCGTGGTTGTTCAACGCCAGCCCGACCTGAACCAAGGGATGGTACGCGGTGCTGCGGGTCGGATTCACCAGGTCCACAACGCGTTCGAACGGCAGGTCGGCATGGGCGAACGCGTCGATGTCGGACTCCCGCACGCGATCCAGCAGTTCGTCGAACGGCCGGGTGGCCCGCACCTCGGTACGCAGCACCAGGGTGCCGACGAACATGCCGACCAGCTCCGCCAGCTGCGGGTCGGTGCGCCCGGCGACCGCGGTGCCGACAGCGATGTCGCCGCGCCCGCTCAGCCGCGACAGCAGCACCGCGAGCGCGGCGTGCAGCACCATGAACACGCTGGCCTCGTGCCGGCGCGCCAACTCCGACAGGCCGCGATGCACATCCGCGTCGATGGTGGCCGTCACCCGGCCGCCGCGGTAGGACGGCCGCGCCGGACGCCGCCGGTCGGCGGGCAGCTCGAGGCATTCCGGCAGGTCGGCCAGCGTCCGCAGCCAGTACGCGGCCTGCCGGGCGGCCAGGCTGGCGGGGTCGTCCTCGGCGCCGAGCAGTTCGCGCTGCCACATGCTGTAGTCGGCGTATTGCACCGGCAGCGGCGGGCGGTCCGGCGCGCCGCCGGCCCGGCGCGCCCCGTACGCCGTGGTGATGTCGGCGGCCAGGGGCGCCAGCGAACCGCCGTCCGCGGCGATGTGATGCAGTACCAGCACCAGCACGTGTTCCTCCGCGGCGACCCGGAACAGCGCCGCCCGCAGGGGAATTCGCGTGGTCAGGTCGAATCCGGCCGCGCCGAACTCCTGCGCGGCGGCCCGCCAGTGGCCGTCGCGGCCGTCGATGATGTCGAGCTGAATGTCCGCGCCGGAGGTGACGACCTGGGCGGGGCCCGCGGGTCCGCGGTCGGGGAAGACGGTGCGCAGCACCTCGTGCCGGTCGGCGACATCGCGGATCGCCTGTTCCAGGATGTCCGCGTCGAGTGCGCCGCGCAGCCGCAGCGCGACCGGAAGGTTGTAGGCGCCCGACTCGGGTTCGAGGCGGTTGAGGAACCACAGGCGCTGCTGCGCCGGGGACAACGGGATGTGTTCGGGCCGCGGCCGCACGGTCAGCGCGGGTCGCGCCGAACCGCCGTGTGCCCCAACGTCGTCGAGGAAGGCGGCGAGCGCGGCCGGGGTCGGGTGCTCGAACACCGACCGGACCGGCAGCTGCTGTCCGGACTCGGCGGCGATCCGGGCCACCAGTTGCGTCGCCGACAGCGAGTTGCCGCCGAGATCGAAGAAATTGTGGTGCGCCCGCACCTGTTCGGCTCCGACCACCGCCGACATCGCCGCCGCCACCAGGATCTCGCTCGCGGTGACCGGCGCGCGACCGGCGGCGGGATCGGCGTCGAACTCCGGTTCGGGCAGCGCCGCGCGATCCAGTTTGCCGTTGGGTGTCAACGGAATAGCCGGGAGGACGACGATCGCCGCGGGCACCATGTGCGAGGGCAACCGGTCGGACAGGTACCGCCGGACCGCTTCCTCCGGCGACTCGGCGGCCTCGGCCACCGTCACATAGGTGACCAGCAGCGGTGCGCTCGCCGCGCGCCGTACCTCGGTGTGCGCGAACCGGACACCCGGGCATTGCGACGCCACGGAGGTGATCTCGCCGAGTTCGATGCGGAAGCCGCGAAGCTTCACCTGATCGTCGGAGCGGCCGACGAAGACGAGTTCGCCGTCACCGGTCCACCGCACCACGTCGCCGGTGCGGTACACCCGCTCGCCGGGCGCGCCGAACGGATTCGCCACGAATCGGGCGGCGGTCAGCCCGGGCCGCCCGAGGTAGCCCTGGGCCAGTCCGCAGCCGGAGACGTACAGTTCGCCCGCCACGCCGGTCGGCACCGGGCGCAGCCGTCCGTCGAGCACCACGGCCGTCGTGCCGCGGATGGGACGGCCCATGACAACCGGCCCGTCCGCGGACAGCGGATCGGAGATGAGGGTCATGATAGTCGTCTCGGTCGGGCCGTAGCCGTCGAACAGATTGCGCCGGACGGCCCAGCGCCGCACCAGTTCCGGGCTGACGTGCTCGCCACCGACCGCCAGGTTCCCCAGCGCCGGGAGCGGCCACCGCTCGACATCGATGGTCGCCAGCGCGGCGGGCGTGATGAAGGCGTGGGTGACCTGCTCGCGGTCCAGCAGCGCGGCCAGTTCGTCGCCGCCGTACACGTCGGCCGGCGCGATCACCATCGTGGCGGCGGCGGGCCAGGCCAGCAGCATCTCCAGCACCGAGGCGTCGAAACTCGGTGAGGCGAAGTGCAGCGTGCGCGCCCCCGCGTCGATCCGGAACCGATCACGTTGTTCCGCAGCGAAATTGGCCAAGCCGCGATGGGTGACCGCGACGCCCTTCGGCAGCCCCGTCGATCCGGAGGTGTAGATCACGTAGGCCAGGTCGTCCACCCGCGCCGGGCGGATCCGATCGGCGTCGGTGAGTGCGGCGGTGTCGTGGTCGAGCGACTCCGACAGGGTCAGCCAGGACACCTCGGCGGGCAGCGCGGGTTCGTGCGCGGCCGCGGTGATTCCGGTGCGGACCCCCGAATCGGTGAGCATGTGGCGGATGCGTTCGGCGGGATGCCGCACGTCGATCGGCAGGTAGGCGGCGCCGGTCTTGGTGACGGCGAGGGCGGCGACGATCGAGTCGGCCGAGCGCGGCAGCCCGATCGCCACCACATCACCCGGTCCGATCCGCCGCGCCAGCAGCGCCCGGGCGAGACGGTTCGAACGCTCGTCGAGGTCGCGGTAGGTCATGGTCCGCGCGCCGTACCGGATCGCCGTCCGTTCCGGGTCACGGGCCGCCGCGGCGGCGAAGATCTCGGCCAGGACCGACGGTTCGGCCGCCGCCGCACCGCGCGCCGGGACCAGCGACCGCTGCTCGTCGGCGTCGAGCAGTTCGAGATCGCCGACGGCACGGAAAGCGTTGTGCGCCACGGCCGCCAGGAGACGCTGGAAACGCCGCTCGAACCACTCGGCGGTGGTCCGGTCGAACAGGTCGGTGGCATAGGTCATCGACAGTTCGAGCCCGCCGGGTCGCCGGTCGGCGTCGTAGCTTTCGGTGAGCGTGACCTGCAGGTCCCACTTCGCGACCGCGGAGTGCAGTTCCTCGGCGGCCACCTCGAGGTCGGTCAGGCGCAGCGCCGCCGGGGCCGCGTCGTGCACCGACAGCATCACCTGGAACAGCGGGTGATGCGCGGTCGAACGGACCGGGTTGAGCAGTTCCACCAGGCGCTCGAACGGAACATCGGCGTGCGCGTAGGCATCGAGGTCCTGCGTCCGCACCGCGTCGAGCAGGTCGGTGAACGTGCGATGGCCGTCCACCTCGGTCCGCAGCACCAGCGTGCCCACGAACATGCCGATCAGTTGATCGAGGCGCTCGTCGGTGCGCCCCGCGACGGCCGTGCCGATGGCGATGTCGGTGGTAGCCGCCGAGCGCGCCAGCAGCACCGCCAGCGCCGCGTGCACCACCATGAACAGACTCGCGTCGTGCGCCCGGGCCAGCCCGAGCAGGGCCTCGTGAACCTCCACCGGCACAATGGAATTCACGACGTCACCCCCGTGGGAAGCCACCGTCGGACGCGGGCGGTCGGCCGGCAGCTCCAAGCATTCGGGCAGACCGGCGAGCCGGGTGTGCCAGTAGTCGAGCTGGCGTGCGGCGACGCTGTCCGGGTCGCTCTCCGCGCCGAGTACGGCGTGCTGCCACAGGCTGTAGTCGGCGTACTGCACCGGCAGCGGCTGCCACCGCGGGTCGCGCCGCGCGCGGCGGGCGTCGTAGGCCGTCGCGATGTCGGCGGCCAGCGGGCCCAGCGACCAGCCGTCCGCGGCGATGTGGTGCAGCACCAGGATCAGCACATGGTGGTCGGCGGCCAGGCGCGAGAGTGCCACGCGCAGTGGCGGTTCGGCGGTCAGGTCGAAACCCGCGGCGGCGAACGCCGTCCAGGCGGCCGCCGGGTCGGCGCCGGGCTCGAGCGTCGTCCAGTCGATGTCGGTCGCCGCCTCGGCGATCTCCTGGGTGGGACCGGCGGGCGAATCCGGGAACACGGTGCGCAGGATCTCGTGCCGCGCGATCACATCGACGACCGCCCGCCGCAACGCCTCGAGGTCGAGAGTTCCGCGCAGCCGCAACACGATCGGGATGTTGTAGGCACCGGAGGAGGAGTCCAGCCGGTTCAGGAACCACAGGCGCCGCTGCGCCGAGGACAGCGGAATCCGGTCCGGCCGTGGGCCGGCGACCAGCTCCGGATGCGCGGCCTCGGGCGCCCGCGCGTCCAGCAGCGCCGCCAGCTCGGCGGGCGTCGGCGCTTCGAACACCGCCCGCACCGGCAATCGGCAGCCGGTCCGGGCCGCGATCGCCGCGACCACGCGGGTCGCGGACAGGGAATTGCCGCCGATGTCGAAGAAGTTCTGCTCGGCGCCGATCGCGGGCACGCCCGCCGCAGCGGCCATCGCGGCGGCCACGAGCGATTCGGCGGGTGTGGCGGGTTCCCGGCCCGGCCCGTCGAGGGCGGCGAAGTCGGGTTCCGGCAGGGCCTTCCGATCGAGCTTGCCGGACGGAGTCAGCGGGATCGACGGCAGCAGCAGCACCGCCGCGGGCACCATGTGCGCGGGCAGCGCGGCCGCGGCGTGGGCGCGCACGGCCGCCGCGTCGACGCCCTCGTCGGCCACCACGTAACCGACGAGACGTGCCGAGCCCGCGCCCGTGTGCACCTCGGTGTGCGCGAAGCGGATTCCGGGATGCGCGGCAAGCACCGCGGTGATCTCGCCGAGTTCGATCCGGAACCCGCGAATCTTCACCTGATCGTCCGCGCGGCCGACGAAGGTCAGCTCGCCGTCACCGATCCACCGCACCAGGTCGCCGGTGCGATACATCCGCGCGCCGGTGCCGCCGTACGGGCTCGCGACGAATCGCGCGGCGGTCAGGCCCGCGCGTCCCAGGTAACCGCGGGCCAGTCCGTCACCGCCGACGTACAGCTCCCCCACCACACCCAACGGCACCGGCCGCAACCGGGCGTCCAGGACCACCGCCTCGACACCGCGGATCGGCCCGCCCAGCACGATCGGGCGGTCCGCGCGCAGCTCCCGCGAAAGCGCCGGTGCCACAGTCGCTTCCGACGGGCCGTAGGCGTTGAACATCGCACGCTCGCTCGCCCACGCCGCGACCAGCTCCGGGCCGAACGCCTCGCCGCCGACGACCAGGACCCGCAGCTGCGGCAGTGCCCATCGGGCGGCGTCGATGCTCGCCAGCGCGGCGGGAGTGACGAACGCGTGGGTGATCCGCTCGCGATCGAGCAGGTCGGCCAGTTCGTCACCGCCGTAGATGTCGGTCGCCGCGACCACCATGGTCGCGCCCGCGCACCATGCCAGGAGCAGTTCGAGCACCGACGCGTCGAAACTCGGCGACGCGAAATGCAGTGTGCGCGAAATCGGTTCGACGCCGTACCGGTCGCGCTGCGCGGCGGCGAAGTTGGCCAGTCCGCGATGGGTCACGGCGACGCCCTTGGGCAGACCCGTGGAACCGGAGGTGTAGATCACGTACGCCAGGTCGTCGGCCGACAGCGGCCGCGGCCGGTCGTAGTCGGTGATCGGCGCGCCGCTGCCGGTGAGCAGCTCCGCGAGTGTCAGCCACTCGACGCCGCCCGGCAACCGCGCGACGTCGGCGTCGGTGGTGACGCCGATCCGCGCCCCGGAGTCGGACACCATGTGCCGGATCCGCTCCGGCGGATAGTCGGGATCGACGGGCAGGTAGGCCGCCCCCGACTTGCTCACGCCGAGCGTCGCGACCACCGACTCCACCGAGCGGGTCATCCCGAGCGCGACGATATCGCCGGGGCCGACACCGCGCTCGATCAGGCTGCGCCCCAAGCGGTTCGAGCGGGTATCGAGTTCGCGGTAACTCATCTCGGTGGTGTCGGACCGCACCGCGACACGGTCGGTGTCCGACGCCGCCGCCGCGAACAGCTCGGGCAGTGTCGCCACCGACACCGGTCCGAGCCCGCGGGCGGGGACCGTGGCCGCGCGTTCCTCGTCGAGCAGCAGGACCGCCGCGGCGATGCCTGCCGCGGGCGCGGTGACCAGCGCCTCGAGGACCAGCAGATAGCGCTGCACGAGGCGCTCGGCGGTGTGGCGCTCGAACAGGTCCGTGGCATAGTCCAGGCGCAGCTCGATGCCGCCGGGCCGCTGCTCGGGCGTGTGTGTCTCGGTGAGCTCGAACTGCAGATCGAATTTGGCGATGCCGGGATCGGCCTGTTCGGCGGTGATCTCGAGGCCCGGCAGGCGCAGCGGCGCGGGTCCGGAGTTGTGCACCGACAGCATCACCTGGAACAGCGGGTGATGCGCGGTGGAGCGGACCGGGTCCAGCAGTTCCACCAGCCGTTCGAACGGAATGTCGGCGTGGGCGTAGGCACTCAGGTCGGTGTCGCGCACCGCGTCCAGGAATTCGGTGAACGAGCGGTCCTCGGCCACCTCGGTCCGCAGCACCAGCGTGCCGACGAACATGCCGATCAATCGTTCCAGCTGTTCGTCGGAGCGCCCGGCGATGGGCGTGCCGATCGCCACATCGCTGCCGCCGCTCAATCGCGCGAGCAGGACCGCCAGGGCGGCGTGCAGCACCATGAAGACGCTGGCGTCGCGGGTTTTCGCCAGTTCCGTGATGCGCGAGTGTGTTTCGGCGTCGATGCGCGCGGTGACCGCGGCGCCGGCGTGCGTCGCGACGGCCGGTCGGGGCCGGTCGGTCGGCAGCTCGAGGCATTCGGGCAGTTCGGCCAGGGTGCGGCGCCAATACTCCAGCTGGGTCGCCGCCACACTGCCGGGATCGCGCTCGTCGCCGAGCAATTCGTGGTGCCAGAGCGTGTAGTCCGCGTACTGCACGCTCAGCGGCGTCCACCGCGGCGGCTGTCCGGTGTGCCGAGCCTGGTACGCCGCGGCGACGTCGGCGGCGAGCGGCGTCATCGACCACCCGTCGGCGGCGATGTGGTGCACCACGAGCACCAGCACGAACTCCCGGTCGCCGGTGCGCAGCAGCTCGCCGCGCAGCGGAATGTCGGTGGTGAGGTCGAACCCGCGCCGGGCCAGCGCCCGGACCCGGGCCGCCACCCGATCGGCGGGGACGAACAGCACCGGCGGCGTGATCTGCGCGGCCTCCGCCGAGATCACCACCTGACTCGGGCCGTCCGCGGAATCGGGAAAGACGGTGCGCAGCGTCTCGTGCCGCTCGACGACATCGTGCAGGGCGCGGCGCAGCGCGGGCACGTCCAGATCACCGCACAGCCGCAGCGCGATCGGGATGTTGTAGGCGCCCGAGGAGGTGTCGAACTGGTTGAGGAACCAGAGCCGCTGCTGCACCGGCGACAGCGGCATCCGCGCGGGCCGCTCCCGGCGGCCGAGCACGGGGCCCGAACCGTCGGCGCGGTCCAGCAGTGCGGCCAGCCCGGCCGGGGTGGGGTGGTCGAATACCGCACGCACGGGCAGTTTTCGGTGTGCGGCCGCGCCGATGCGTGAGACCAGCTGCGTCGCGGACAACGAGTTGCCGCCCAGCTCGAAGAAGTTGTGGTCGGCGAACACCGGGGCGTGGCCGACCACCTCGGCCATGACCGCGGCGACCAGCGTTTCGTTCGGTGTCTCGGGCTCGCGCCCGGCGACTGCCGCGACGGTGAAATCGGGTTCGGGCAGCGCCGTGCGGTTCAGCTTGCCCGCCGGTGTCATCGGAATCGTCGTCAGCTCGACGAATTTCGACGGGATCATGTGCGTGGGCAGCCGGTCGGCCACGTGGCCGCGGATCGCGTCGAGATCGAACACCGCGCCGTCGGTGACCGCCAGGTACGTCACGATCCGCGGCGTGCCCGCGTGGTCGCGGCGGACCTCGCTGTGTGCGAATCGCACCTCCCGGCAGGCGGAGACGACCGCGCTGATCTCGCTCAGTTCGATACGGAAGCCGCGGATCTTGACCTGGTCGTCGGCGCGGCCCACCAGGGCCAGCTGTCCGGACGCGGTCCACCGCGCGAGATCCCCGGTGCGATACAGCCGTTCTCCGCCGTCCGCGAACGGATTCGCGACGAACCGCTGGGCGGTCAGACCGGGCCGATGCAGGTAGCCGCGGGCCAGCCCGGCCCCGGCGATATACAGTTCGCCGGTGACGCCGGGGGCAACCGGGTGCAGGCGCTCGTCCAGCACCACCAGGCTCGCCCCGGGAATCGGCCTGTCGCCCAGCACAACCGGCTGTCCGGGCCGCATCGGCTCGGAGATGATCGCGGCGATCGTGGCCTCGGTCGGGCCGTAGGCGTTGAGCATGGTGCGGCCCGGCGCCCACGCCTCGACCAGTTCGGCGCCGCACGCCTCGCCGCCCACGACCAGGCAGCGCAGCCGCGGCAGCGGGTGGCGGACCGCGTCGATGCTCGCCAGCGCCGCCGGGGTGAGGAACGCGTGCGTGATGCGCTCGCGGTCGAGCAGGGCGGCCAGTTCGTCGCCGCCGTAGATATCGGTCGCGGCGATCACCATGGTCGCCCCGCCGCAGAGCGCCAGCAGCAGTTCGAGGACCGACGCGTCGAAGCTCGGCGACGCGAAATGCAGTGTCCGCGAGGACATGTCGACCTGGTAGCGCTGCTGCTGGGCGGCCGCGAAGCTGTGCAGGCCGCGGTGGGTGACGGCGACGCCCTTGGGCAGGCCGGTCGTGCCGGAGGTGTAGATGACGTAGGCGATGTCATCGGTCCTGGTGGGGCGCAGTGGTTCTCGGTCGACAACCGGACCGGCGGCGGAGTCGTCGAGTTCCGGCAGCGTCAGCCACGCGGTCGTGTCCGGCAGCGCCGCCGGGTCGCCCGCGGTGAGGCCGACGCGGGCCCGGGCATCGGACACCATGTGCCGCAGGCGATCCGCCGGGTACCGGCGGTCGATCGGCAGGAACGCCGCACCGGTCTTGGTGACGGCGATCGCCGCGACCACCGAGTCGATCGAGCGGTCCAGGGCGAGCGCCACCACGTCACCGGGGCCCGTGCCGCGTGCGATCAGGGCGCGGGCCAGCCGGTCGGTCCGATCGTCGAGCTGGCGGTAGGTCAGGGTCCGCGATCCGGCGCGCACCGCATCACCGTCCGGCCGCTGCCGCACGACCGCACGGAAGTAGTCGGCCAGGGTGACGGGCGCGGCGGCGGGCTCACCGCGCGCGGGAGCCAGCACGGCCCGCTCACGGTCATCGAGAATGTCGATGTCGCCGACCGGGATTCGCGCGTCGGCGACCACGGCCGCCAGCATGTCGAGGAAGCGGCCGCACAGCCGATCGGCGGTGGCGCGGTCGAACAGGTCGGTGGCGTAGGTCAGGCGCAGCCCGATGCCGTCGGCGGTCCGGTCCGCGGTGTGGGACTCGATCAGCGTGAATTGCAGGTCCCACGCGGTAAATCCGGTCTCGATCGCCGCGGCCGACACCTCGATGCCGGGCAGGTCCACGCCGTCCGGCACCGCGCTGTGCACCGACAGCATCACCTGGAACAGCGGATGATGCGCGGGCGACCGCACCGGGTTGAGCACCTCGACCAGACGCTCGAAGGGGAGATCGGCGTGGGCGAAATCGTCCAGATCGCGGTCGCGCACCGCGGCCAGCAGATCGCGGAAGGGGCGGCCGGGGGTGACCTCGGTCCGCAGTGCGAGCGTCCCCGCGAACATGCCGATCAGCCCGTCCAGCCGGTGGTCGGTGCGCCCGGCGATCGGCGTGCCGATACACACGTCGTCGGTCGCCGCCAGCCGCGCGAGCAGCGCCGCGAGCGTGGCGTGCAGGACCATGAACACGCTGGCGTCGTTGCGCCGGGCGAGCTCCGCGATCCCGGCGTGCAGTCGCGAATCCACTGTCGCCGCAACGGTATCCGCGCACTGGGACGCCGTGGTGGGGCGGGGGCGGTCGGTAGGCAGCTGGAGGCATTCGGGCAGCGCCGCCAGCCGCGACGTCCAGTAGTCGCGCTGGGTGGCCGCGAGCGACCGCGGGTCGGTGTCGTCGCCGAGCAGTTCGCGCTGCCACAGTCCGAAGTCCGCGTATTGCACCGGCAGTGGCTCCCAGTGCGGGGCCGCACCGCCGCACCGCGCCCGGTAGGCCGTCGCGAGGTCGTCGGCCAGCGGCGTGAGAGACCAGCCGTCGGCGGCGATGTGGTGCAGCACGAGGATCAGTACGTGTTCGCCGGTGTCGCCGCGCAGCAGTTCGACGCGCAGCGGAACCTCGGTGGTGATGTCGAAGCCGCGGCGCGCCGCCGCGGCCGCGCGCGGCTCGAGGTCGGCGGCGGGCACCTCGAGCACGGCCGGCGTCGGGGCGGCCGTCGCCGCATCCAGGATTACCTGGTGGGGCCCGTCCGCGCTGTCGGGGAACACCGTGCGCAGCGACTCGTGCCGCGCGACGAGGTCGCCGCACGCCGCGAACAGCGCGGCGACATCGAGCGGGCCGCGCATCCGCAGCGCGACCGCGATGTTGTATGCCCCGGAGGCGGGGTCGAACCGGTTGAGGAACCACAGCCGCTGCTGGGTGGCCGACAGCGGAACCCGCTCCGGCCGCGGACGCGGCGTCAGCACGGGCCGCGCGTGCGAACCCGGCTGCCGTGCGCCGATCCACGCGGCCAGACCCGCGACGGTCGGGGCCTCGAACACCGCGCGCACCGTCACGGTGGCCGCGACCGCCTCGTTCAGCCGGGCCACCACGCGGGTGGCGGCCAGCGAGTTGCCGCCGAGGGTGAAGAAGTCGTCATCCAAGCCTGCGCGCTCGACGCCCAGAACCTCGGCGTATACCGCCGCGACCGAGCGCTCGACATCGCCACGCGGGGGCCGGTATTCGCGGGGGCCGAAGTCCGGCGCCGGCAGCGCGCGCCGGTCCACCTTCCCGTTCGCCGTCAGCGGCAACTCGTCGAGTATCACGTACGCGGCCGGGACCATGTACGACGGCAGCAGCTCGGACAGATGTGCCGACACCGCCGCGGTATCCACGGACTGCCCTTGCGCGGGAACCACATATGCGACCATCCGGTCGCCGGTCGCCGGGTCCGAGTGCACGGTGACCAGGGCCGCGGCGATCTCCGCCGCCCGCCGCAGCGCGCTTTCGACCTCACCCAGTTCGATCCGGAAACCGCGGATCTTGACCTGGAAGTCGGTGCGGCCCAGGTATTCCAGTTCCCCGGCGGTGTTCCAGGCGACCAGGTCGCCGGTGCGGTAGAGCCGCTCCCCGGGCGCCGGAGCGTACGGGTCGGCGACGAACCGCCCGGCCGTGAGCGCCGCGCGCCCCAGATAGCCGTGTGCCAGTTGCGTGCCCGCCAGGTACAGCTCACCCGCGACACCGACGGGCACCGGGCGCAACCGGCCGTCCAGCACGTACACCCGCGTATTCCATTGCGGCACACCGATGGGCACGGCGGCAGAGTCGGCCCCGGTGACCCGGTGCGCGGTGACCGACACCGCGGCCTCGGTGGGGCCGTAGAGGTTCCACAGCTCGGCCGCCGGGGCGGCGTCGCGGAGCCGCTCGGCGGTCTGCGGCGGCAGTGCCTCGCCGATGGCCAGCACCGCCCGTAACGACGGGGGCAGCGCGCCGCCCGTGATCGTCAGCAGCGCCTCCAGCATCGAGGGCACCGCGTGCAGCACCGAGACGTGCTGCTCGGACAGGAGCCCGGCCACATAGGCCGGATCGCGGTGGCCGTCCGGGGCCGCCACGACCAGCCGGGCGCCCGAGACGAGCGCCGACCAGAACTCCCACACCGACAGATCGAACATCGCCGTGGTCTTCAGCAGGACGGCGTCGCCGGTGCCGAGCGCGAAAGCCGCCTTCTTCCAGGACAATTGGTTGACGATCGCACGGTGCGGCACGGCGACGCCCTTGGGCCGCCCGGTCGATCCGGACGTGAAGATCACATACGCCGTGTGGTGCGGACGCAGCGGGCGGACGCGCTCCTCGTCGCGCACCGGGCCCGCGGGCAGATCCGCCAGGTCGAGGGTGTCGATGCGCAGGTGCGGGGCATCGGCGTCCAAGTCGAGTTCCGCGGCGGTCAGCACGCACAGCGGCGCCGCGGTGCGGACGATGTGGTTCAGGCGGTCCCGCGGCTGGTCCGGATCCAGCGGCACATACGTGCCACCGGCCGCAGCCACCGCGTACATGCCGACGACCAGATCCACCGACCGCCGCAGCCCCAGCGCCACCGGCGTCTCGGGGCCGACGCCCAGCGAAATCAGATGGCGCGCCAGGCGATACACGCGCGTGGCGAACTCGGCGTAGGTCAGCGACGCACCGGTACCGGCGTCGATCAGCGCCACCGCCTCCGGGGTGGCGCCCGCCTGCGCGTCGAACAGCGAGGCGAGCGTGCCGTCCGCCGCGACGGCGTGTGCGGTCGCGTTCGGATCGTGCAGCAGCTCACGGAGTTCGGCCGGATCCAGCATCCCGACCTCGCCGACCGCGGTGTCGGGCGCGGCCACGATCCCGCGCAGCAACCGCTGGAACCACGCCACGAATCGTGCCACGGTCGGCTCGTCGAACAGATCCGTCGCATAGATCAGGTGCCCGTGCAGCCCGCCCGGCTCACCGTCGTCGGTGTAGGTGTCGGTCAGAACCAGTTGCAGATCGAATTGCGCTACCTCGGTATCGATTTCGGTACCGCTCACACTCAACCCGGGCAGTTCGAGGCCGGACTGCGCGAGGTTGTGGAACGAGAAGCCGACCTGCACCAGCGGATGCCGAGCGGTCGATCGGACCGGGTTCAACGCCTCGACCAGTCGCTCGAACGGGATGTCGGCGTTGGCGAATGCGGCCAGGTCGACCGCGCGCTGCTGGGCAAGCAATTCGGTGAACGAAGCGCCGGGGTCGACCCGCGCCCGGAACACCAAGGTGTTCACGAACATTCCGATCAGATCGTCCAGTTCGCGTTCGCCGCGACCGGCGACCGGCGTGCCCACGGCGACATCGGTCATGCCCGACAACCGTGCCAGCAGGACCGCGAACGCCGTGTGCACCACCATGAACAGCGTCGAATTGCCGGTGCGCCCGAGTTCC
Source organism: Nocardia wallacei (assembly GCF_029868745.1). Classification (GTDB taxonomy): domain Bacteria; phylum Actinomycetota; class Actinomycetes; order Mycobacteriales; family Mycobacteriaceae; genus Nocardia; species Nocardia wallacei_B. The sequence goes on from NZ_JARWOP010000181.1 coordinate 21,472, forward strand.
GCCAGGCCGCGGTGCATGTCGGCGTCGAGGGTGAGGCCGACTCGCCCGCCGCGGAACGACTGCACGGCCGGGCGGTGCCGGTCGTAGGGCAGCGAGAGTTCCTCGGGCAGGTCGGCGAGTTGCCGGGTCCAGTAGGCCAGCTGTGCGGCCGATCGGCTTTCCGGCGCCGAGTCGTCACCGAGCAGTTCCCGTTGCCACAGCGTGTAATCCGCGTACTGCACCGGCAGCGGCGACCACTGCGGGCCGTGCCCGGCGCGCCGCGCGGTGTAGGCCGTCATGAGGTCGCTGAACAGCGGCACCAGCGACCAGCCGTCGGCGGCGATGTGATGCAGGACCACCGCGAGGACGTGCTCGCGCGGCCCGGCGCGCAGCAGTTCCACGCGCAGCGCCGTCTCGCGGGTCAGATCGAATCCGTGCCGGGCCGCGGCCCGCAGCCGGTCCTCGATCTCGTCCGCGGCCACCTCCACCACCGGCAGCCGCGGCGCCGCCTCCCACGCGGGCACGATCGTCTGGGTGGCGCCGTCGCCGTCGCCGGGGAACACCGTGCGCAGCGACTCGTGCCGTTCGACGACGTCGGCCAGTGCGTAGCGCAGCGCGGCCACATCCAGCTCACCGGTCATGCGCAGCGCGAACGGAATATTGTATGTGCTTGCGGCGGTGTCGAATTGGTTGATGAACCAGAGCCGTTGCTGCGGCAGCGACAGCGGGATGCGGGCCGGGCGCCGCCGCCCCGCCAGCGGGGTGCGCGTCTCGGTGCCGCTGTGCCGCACCCGCGCCGCCAGATCGGCGACGGTCGACTCCTCGAGCAGCAACCGCACCGGCACCGTGGTGTCCAGCACCGCGCCCAGCCGCGACGCCACCCGCGTCGCCGACAGGGAATTGCCGCCGAGCGCGAAGAAGCTGTCGTCCAGCCCGACGCGATCCACCTCCAGCACCTCGGCGAGCACCTCGGCCACCGCCCGCTCGACGGCGGTGCGCGGGGCACGGTAGGCCTCGACCGCGGCGGCGGGACGCGGCAGCGCGCGCCGGTCGAGTTTGCCGTTGACCGTGAGCGGAATGGCGTCGAGCACCACGAACGCCGAGGGGACCATGTAATCCGGCAGCAGCAATTCGGCGGCGGCGCGGACCGCGGCCACGTCCGGCGCGGCGCCGGGCTGCCCGACGAGGTAGGCGACCAGACGCTGGGACCCGGACTCGTCCCGCACGATCACCGCCACCTGCCGCACGGTCTCGTGCGCCAGCAGCGCCGCCTCGATCTCACCGAGTTCGATGCGGAAACCGCGCAGCTTGACCTGGTCGTCGATGCGGCCGAGGTATTCGACCTCGTGGTCGGCGCTCCACTGCCCGAGATCACCGGACCGGTACAGCCGAGATCCCGGCGGACCGTACGGGTTGGCGACGAACCGGGCCGACGTCAGCTCCGCGCGGCCGAGATAGCCGCGGGCCTGCTGGCTGCCCTCGACGTAGATCTCGCCGGGCACCCCGGTCGGCACCGGGCGCAACCTGGTGTCCAGCAGCAGGATTCGCAATCCGGGCAGCGCCTGTCCGATGCCCCGCGGCCGGGCGCCGCCGAACGCCGCGCCGTCGAGGGCGCGAAACGTCACATGCACCGTGGTCTCGGTGATGCCGTACATGTTGATCAGTCGCGGGGCGGTGTCACCGTGCCGGTCGTACCAGCCCGCGAGGCGGCGTGGCTCCAGCGCCTCGCCGCCGAACACCACGTACCGCAGCGCGGGCAGCGTCGTCCCCGGCCCGGCGGCCCGATCCACCGCGTCGAGTTGATAGAACGCCGACGGGGTCTGGTTGAGAACCGTCACGTTCTCCCGGCGCAGCAGCTCGAAGAACTGCTCGGGCGAGCGCGAGGTGTGGTAGTCGACGACGACCAGCGTGCCGCCGTGGAGCAGCGGGCCCCACAGCTCCCACACGGAGAAGTCGAACGCGTACGAATGGAACATCGTCCACACGTCGGACGCGCCGAATTCGAAGTGCGCCTCGGCATTCGCGAACAGGGTCGTGACATTGCGATGCGGGATCGGGACGCCCTTCGGGCGGCCGGTGGAGCCGGAGGTGTAGATCACGTAGGCGAGTTGGCCGGGCCTGAGCACCCCGCGCCGCTCGGCGTCGGTGATCGCGGTGGCGTCGAACCCCGACAGATCCAGGCGGTCCAGCCGCACCACGGGCAGCTCGGGCGCCGTCTCGATGCCCAGGTCCGACGCGGTGATCAGGCAGACCGGCCGGGCGTCGGCGAGCACGAACTCGATGCGGTCCGCCGGATAGTCCGGGTCCACGGGCAGGTAGGCGCCGCCGGCCTTCAGCACGGCGAGCAGCGCGACGACGAGTTCGGCGGACCTCGGCAGGGCGACGGCCACCAGCGCGTCCGGTGCGACGCCGAGGTCGATCAGCTTGCGGGCCAGGCGGTTCGCCGCGGCATCCAGTTCCGCGTAGGTCATCGACGTGTCGCCGGACCGAACCGCGCACCGCCGCGCGTGTGCGGCCGCGACGGCGTCGAAACGCTCGGTCAGCGTGCTCTGCGGCCCCGGGCGACGCGGGCCGTCCGGAGCCGGAATGCCGAGCAGGCGAGCCTGTTCCGCCGCGCTCATCAGCGGTAACCGGTTCACCCGCGTCTCCGCGTCGGCGCTCAGGAACGCGGTCAGGTAGTCGAGGAATCGCTCGTGATGACCGTCGAGTTCGGCGGGATCGTAGCGGTCGGGGTTGGCGACGAAGTCGACATGCAGGCCGTCGCCGTCGCTGCCGTTGTAGATGTTGACCGACAGGTCGTCCACCGGTCCGGTCGATACCAATTGCATGGTGCCGATGGCCGAGCCGAAGCGAAACTGGTTGTGGTACAGCATGATATTCACCACCGGGCCGAAGAAGCCGCGGCGATGGCCCGCGCCGCCCCGATCACGCCGGATGTCCTCGTGGCGGTAACGCTGATGCGCCAACGCCTCCCGGATCCGCTCGGCGGTGGCGCGCACCAGTTCCGGAACGGTGAGCTCCGGCGCGACCGAGATCCGCAGGGGCACGACGTTCGACACGTAACCGGCCGAGGAACGCAGTGCGGGTGTCGTCCGCGCGGTCACGGGGAGGCTGACGACCACCTCGTCGCTCCCGGTGACCGCCGCGAAATAGCCTGCGAGAGCGGCGATGAACAGCGCCGGGCGGGAGGCGCCCGAGCGCGTGCGCACCGTCTCGAGCAGCTCAGCCGCGGCTCCCCCGAGCCGGGCGCCGGCGGTACGGCGGTGGCTGTTGGCGGGCGCGGACCGGTGACCGAGGGTGAATTCCTCCGGCATCGTGGACACCTGCTCGCGCCAGTACCGCCGGTCGTCGTCGAAGGCGGCGGATTCGCGGTACTCGCGCTCGGACCGGTAGACCTCGTATAGGTCGGCGGCCGCCACCGGACCGGCCTCGACACCGTCCAGCTGCGCGTTGTACCACTCCACGATGCGGCTGATGACCAGCATCGCCCCGTAGCCGTCGATCGCGATGTGATGCATCTTCGCGTACCAGAAGTATCGCGCGTCGGCGATGCGCAGCGCCGCGCTCTCGAACAGCGGCCCCCGCGTCGCCGACATCGGTGTGGCCGTATCGTCTTCCATCCACCGCCGGGCCGCCGCGCGCGGATCCGCCTCCCCGCGCAGATCCACGACCTGCGACGCGATGCGAATATCGGTGGCCACGTATTGCGTCGGCTCGCTGTCCCCCTCGACGATGCGCAGATGCACGCTCTGCAGATCCGCGGCGCAGCGGTCGATCGCCTCGTCGAGCACCTCGACGTCGAGGTCGCCGGGGATCTCGACGTACTGGGCGACCGACAGCGGCACCCCGGGGGCGATGTGCTGGGCCCGCCACATGCCCAGCTGCGCCTCGGACAGCGGGAAGGATCGCGTTGACACCGGTACCGCTTCGCGCGTCGACTTCGGGGCCAACGACGTCATCCAGCTACTCCTATCGACGGAACGAGAAGGAAGAGACTGTTACACATGAGCAACCGTCGCGCAGGTCATCTCGAACCTCCGCGACAGTGCCCACTGATGATTCGTGCCACCAGGCGATCCGGTTTGGTTCACAGTGGAAACAAGTCTCGAATCCGGCCGATTCCGAAGCGATTCCCGCCCCTGGCAACCACCGAACAAACCATCCCGCCGCCACTTCTGTCAACTTGTGGCTAACCGAGCGATCGCGCCAGGAACGGCCAGGAGACGCGCAGATCGTCCTCCCAGTAGCCCCACGAGTGCGTACCGACGGGTCGGTCGTCGAAGGTCACCGGAATGTCCAGCTCGTTCAACCGGTTCGTGAGATTGACTGTGCAGTAGTGGATCGCCGCCTCGATCGGCCCGCCGAACGCGATCTGCACCGGCAGCGGAATCCGGCCCTCCCGCACCCGCCGATCACCGGGGGTGTCATGCGGCGACGCCGGAATCCCGCTGCCCGCACTCAGATAGACGGCGGTCCCGCGCAACCGGTCCGCGTTGAGCAGCGGATCGTTGGCCCGCCACAGCGGCCCGCCGGCCGGGCCCCACATGTTCTCCACGCTCTGCCCGCCGCCCCAGTTCTCCACCGTGAGCCGGACGAACTCGTGCCCGACGGGATCGGAGGTCTGCGCGCAACCGCTGTAGGACGCCACGCTCTTCCAGAAGCCGGGCTTGGCTATCGCCAGGTTCAGAACGGAGGTGCCACTCATCGACACCCCGGCCAGCGCGCGGTTGCCGTCGGCCGAAAGGTAGTCCTCGATGATCGGCGGCAGTTCGTCGTTGAGGAAGGTCTGCCATCTGTTGTGCCCCAGGACGGCGTCGTCGCGTATCCAGTCGGTGTAGTAGGAGTTGCTCCCGCCGAACGGCGTCACCACATTCACGTTCTTGTCCCGCAGGAAGTCGAACGCGTCGGTCTGCACATCCCATCCGCTCTCGTTGGGCCCGCCCCCGGAGCCGTTGAGCAGGTACAGCGTGGGGCGCGAGCGGTCCGCGGCGCGGACGACCTGCACCGGAATCGGCCGGTTCATCGCGGCCGAGAAGACCAGCACCGTCTCCTGCCGGTCGTTGACGTCCGCCACCGAGACCACGCCGGGCGTTTCGGGCGCCGCGGTCGCGGTGCCGCCGGCCACGCCGGCCGCTGCCAGCGCACCGGCCAGCGCCCACCGCGTGATCCGTGTCCGTCTCGATCGCTGTGTATCCACCATCAGCCCCTCGTGGTCGAGTCGTCGGCGCTTTTCGCGACGAATTCGCGAGGGGTTCGTGCCGGAGGGCCTTCAGGTTTGGCGATGCCGCGGATCCGATCGCCGCGGCGCGGCCGTCAGGTGAGTGGCACGCCCGCGATGGGCTCGGTGGTCGGTGCGGGCGAGCCGCCCGCCGGTTCGATCGAAAGCGCGAGCTGGACGGCGTCACCGAAACGCAGGAGCAGCGGCGCCTGCGCGCCGGGCAGACCGGGCAGCACGCCGGCCGAACGGACCTGGCCCGCCGGCGAGATCAGCCACAGCTGATACGTGCGGTCCGCCGGTGGGTTCGGCACGGTCTCGAAGGAAACGACGGCCGCGTCCAGCCGGCGCGACATGTGCACGGTGACGGTACCGCCGCCCGTCACCGGCGCGACGCTCTCACGGCCGTCCGGCTGTGCGTCGATCTGCTCGGCGGTGATCTCGCCCGCGTCGTGGGATTGACTGCGGTACACCGCGATTCCGGCGCCCGCTCCGACGGCGACCACGATCGCCGCGGCGGCCGCGAGCCACCGCATGCGGAGGGCAGGCCCGACCGCGAGTACCGGGTCCGCCGCGCCGTCGAGATGGAGGTCGAGCGCTCGCTGCACCCTCGCCTCGAGATCCGGGGGCGCGGGCACGGCATCGACGATGGTCATCGTCGCCAGCGTCTCGCGCAGGTCGTGCACGGTGGCACGGAAGTCGTCGGCGACGCTCTCCGGCGCGTCCTCGAGGCGCCGCTCGACGACGCGCCGCTCGTCGGCGGACAACGCGTCGAGCGCGTACGGGTACGCCAGTTCGAGCAGGTCGGCATCGTCGTGGTCAGGCATCGCGCACCGATCCTGTCAAGCAGTTCCGTAGTTTTCTGAGGCCGTCCCGAATCCGTGTCTTCACGGTGTTCAGCGGGACGTCCAAGTGGTCGGCCACCTCGGCATAGGTGCGGCCGCCGTAGTATGCGAGAGCAACTGTCTCACGCTGGATTTCGGTGAGGGTATCGAGGCAGGACACGACCGCACGTTCGTCCGAGCGCTGGCCGACCGTCTCGGCGACGGTGTCGTGGTCACGCCCCAGCTGCCGCTGCCCGTAGGCGAGATCCCTTGTGGTGGCGGAGATTTCGACCCGAACCCGGTCGACGGCGCGGCGATGGGTGAGCATCATGAGCCACCCGATCGGACTGGCCAGGCGAGTGTCGTATTGGGCTGCCGCCTTCCACACGTGGAGATAGACCTCCTGGGTGATCTCCTCGGCCAGCGCGGGCCGTCGCAGGATGCGCAGCGCCAGGCCGTACACGCGGTGCTGGGTCGAGCGGTAGAGCTGGGTGAACGCCTGCCGATCGCCGCCCGCGACGCCCTTCAGCAGTTCGGCGAGCCGATCGGCGGCGTCCCGGTCGGGCGCCGGGCAGGCGTCCGATTCGAAGCCGTCATCGAGACGGCCGATGCCGACCGAAATGCGGCGCTCATCCGCCATAGCGTGGTATCTCCAGAGGTAGAGGTGTCCCGGCGGCAGTGCCGATGCTGTCGGTCGCGCGCGACCGGCGGACCGGCCTCCTCTCGCCTCGCACCTTACCCCGAGCACCGACGCGCTCACCGGGTCTGCCCGACGGCGCAACTCATGCCGTTCCGGATTCGGCCAGCCCGGCGGCGAGCCGCTTGAGACCCTCACGGATGCGCGCTTTCACGGTGGCCAGCGGCGTCTGCAGGCGCTCGGACACCTGCAGATAGGTGAGCCCGCCGTAATAGGCCAGCACGATGCTCTCGCGCTGCAACGCGGTCAGGGTGTGCAGGCAGCGCCGCACCGCTTGTTCGTCCAGATGCTGTTCGACGGTCTCGGACACCACGTCGTGCGAGCGACCCGTCTGCACCTGGCCGAACACCGATTCGCGCCCGGCGGCGGCGCGGTCGGCCCGGATGCGGTCGACCACGCGCCGATGGGTCAGCATCATCAGCCACCCCACCGGACTCGACATCCGCGGGTCGTACCGGCCCGCGAGCGACCACACCTGGATGTACACCTCTTGGGCGACATCTTCGGCTGTCGCCGGATTGCGCATCATCGATAACGCCAAGCCGAAGACGCGGTGACTGGTGTGCCGGTAGAAGACCGCGAACGCGTCGCGGTCTCCGTTCCCCGTCGCGGCGAGCAGGTCCGCGAGACGCGGTCGAGGATCTTGGACAAGTAGTTCAGCGGCCGTGCTCACTTCGTTCATCAGAGTGGTACCTGCAGCTTTCGCCGAATCAGCGTCCGGACGCCGCCGGCGCATGATTCGCTCGTTCCTTCGTGGTACGCGGGCGAGTCATTCGGAAGGGCTTCGAACAGCCCGGCCGGATGGTTTGGTCACGAATGGAACAGATTCAGCCGCGGGTCACAGGCCCGCGATGCCCTTGCCCGCCACCACCGCGCCCATCACGAGTAGCACCACGGCCATGACGGCGTGGTTGTTGTCCTGCAACCAGATTCGGGCCGAGTCGAGGGTGCCGCGGAGACGGTCGGCCGCGATCGCGTAGCCGAGGACCACGACCAGCACGCTCGCCGCCGCGAGCGCCGTGAACACCAGGACCGCCCCCACCTTGCCGCTCGCACCCAGGTCACCGGTGCCCACGGCGACGCCCGCCGACAGGCACAGCAGCAGGTTCTTCGGATTGACCGCCGACAGCAGCATGCCCAGCCCGGCCGCCTTGGTCGCGGTGAGCTGGTCGATGGCCCGCATCCAGCCCGGCGGCGTCGTGTCGGCGCGGCCGCGCCATTGCGCGACGGCCAGCGCCACGAGCAGTACTCCGAGCACGATTTTGATCCAGGCGGCCGCCGTGGACGGCTCACGACCGCCGGTATTCCCGAGCAGTCCGGACAACGCGGTCACCGCCGCGGTCACGCCGCCGATGCCCACCACCCAGCCGACCGCGAAGCCGCCACCGGCGCCCCCACCGTGCTTCGACAGGATCATCAGGATGGCCGCGACCACGGGAATCGGCGAGATCGCGACCCCGACCGCCAGTGGTAGCAGTTCGCCGAGCACCGGACCCATTGCGGAACCCCTGTCGTCGCGACTCCTCGCCGTTCGAGAAGCGATGCGGCTGGATTCGATCACGAGGTCCGCGCGGCGACCTCACCCGACGAGGATGAACCGCCGTGCGCGGACCCCGTGACCGAGCCCGCGGACGTCAGGAATTCTTGTTGTACGCCGCCACCACATCCGCCTGGATGCGGCCGCGGCTCGACACGTTGTAGCCGTTGCGCCGGGCCCAGTCCCGGATCGCCGCCGTCTGCTCGCGATCGGTCGACGAACGCGCCACCACGCTGCTCTTGCCCTTGGGAATGCGGCCGACCTTCCGCGCCGGCCCCGCCCACTGCTCGAACACCTCACGCAGCTTGCCGGCATTCTGCACCGACAAGTCGATCTCGTACTCCACGCCGTCGACAGCGAACCGCACCGTCTCCTTCGCCTCGGACTTGCCGTCGTAGTCGTCCACCAGCTCGACGATGACTTTCCGTGCCATACACCCGCCTCTTTCGCCGAAGTACAAGAACGACAACACTAAACCGGGAACGAATCGGAAAACAATTCCGGGGCGGATATCCCGAATTCGCGGGGCACGGCCGCGCTACCAGTCGACCAGCAATTCCGTCAGGCCGCCGTTGAGCTTGTCGGTATACAGCTGGACGGCCTCCGCCGGGCGGGCCAACCGCACACCGGGGAGTCGCCGGGGTAGTTCGGTGAAGACCACATTCAACTCGGCGCGGGCCAGGTTGGCCCCGATGCAGTGGTGTGCGCCGTGCCCGAAAGCGATGTGCGGGTTCGGGTTCCGGGCCGGGTCGAATTCGTCGGGAGTGTCGAACACGTTCGGGTCCCGATTGGCGGCGGCCGGGGCGATGACGACCAATTCGCCCTTCTCGATGGTGACGCCGCCGACCTCCAGCGGTTCGAGCGCGTGCCGCGGATGGATCGCGTTGTCCGACGGTGCGGCCATGCGGAGGATTTCCTCTACGGCGCTCGGCACGGATTCGGGGTGCGTGCGCAGCCGCCGATACCGGGCGGGCTCGGCGAGCAGGAACAAGGTGCCGAAGTCGATGCGGCCGACGGTCGTGGTCTGCCCGGCGAACAACAGCACCGCCGCGGTCCGGGCGATCAGGGTGGCGTCCAGGCCCTCGGCGGACTCGGCGGCGATGAGATCGGACACCACATCCGTACCCGGTTCCCGGCGCTTGCGGTCCACCAGATCCATCATGTAGGCGAACAGTTCGTTCGTCGCCCGCACGCCCGCCGCGGGATCGTCGAGCAGTCCGATGGCATCACACCACGGCAGAAACCGGTCCCGGTCGCCGGTCGGGATGCCGACGATCTCGCAGATCACCGCCACGGGCAGCGGCACGGAGAACTCCGCGTGCAGGTCCAGCGGACGGGGCCGCTCCCGCAGCAGATCGATGTACTCCTCGACCAGTTCGCCGATCCGGTGCCGCAGCCGCTGCATCCGGCGCGCCGAGAACGCCGGAGCCAGCAGCCTTCTGATGTTCGCGTGGTCGGTCTGCTCGTGCGAGCGGTCGGCCGGCACATGCGCGCCCGAGGACGAGGTGGTGAATTTGCGGTCCTGGTTCGGGTCGTCGGGGTGGATACGAATCAGCCTGGGATCGGCGAACAATCGTTTGGCCAGTTCGTAATCCGTCACCAGCCAGGCCTCGTACCCGGCCTGGGTGACGATGCGCGCTACGGGAGTCTCCGCGCGCAAGGCGGCATACAGGGGCGCGAGTTCCAGTGCGCTGGCACGCGGGAACGGCAGCCGCGGCAGTGTCTCGGTAACCGGCATACCGAGCCTCCTTCGGTGGTCAGGCCTGTTTCACAAGACGGAATCGCCAGGCCGGCGGGATCTTCGACGAGGTCATGAAGGCGCGAATCGGTCGCTGCGTAGCGGGCACCTCCCCCACTCGGCTCTGCATCTCCTCGTTGGGGACCTCCTCGGCCAGCGCCACATCCCATGCCGGGAACCGGCGGCCGAGTTCTTCCGCGGTCATCCCCACCTCGCCGTAGGCCTCGCGGCCCCAGATCCACAGCACGGCGCCGGGCGCCGCATGGGCCGTCACGACCTCGGCATACCGGTCGCGCGAATTCCACGGAACGCTGTGCAGGCAGCCGAAGTCGACGAGCAGTGTGTAGTCGGCGCCGATCTCGGCGTCTTCGAGGGCGAGAAGGTCGCCGTGCACGAACCGGGCCGTCGTCACGCCCTCCGTACGGGCCCGCTCCCGCGCGCGCTCGACGGCCTCGGCGACCAGTTCGACCCCCGTCACCTCCCAGCCGTGCTTCGCCAGGTAGACGCTGTTGCGGCCGGTGCCGCAGCCGAGGTCCAGCGCGCGGCCGGGCGGCAGCGCGTCGGCGCCCTCGACCAGTTCGACCAACCCGCGATCGGTGTCGAACGTATCCCAGAACGCCAGTCCCAGGCGGTAATACATCTCGTAGGGCAGGGTGCTGGTGGAGGTCTTCTTCACCGTTTCCACTTCCTCTCCACCACCGCCGGGCGCGGATCGGCGTCGTCTGCCCGCCGCACGGTGATGCGGCGGGGATTGATGCGTTCGCGGCGGAAGGCCGCCACCGCGACTTGCGGGTAACGCCACGACAGCGGAGCGAGCCGCTCCCAGAGCGGACTCAGTGCCCGGCTCACCGCGCACACCGCCACATACAGCCGCTCCTCCCGGGCCGACCAGGAGATCTCCAGTTGTTCCCGCACGGCGGCCGGGGTGCCGCCGATGGTCAGGAACATCAGCACGGCGACGAACGCATTCCAAGCGCGGGGCGGGATCTTTCCGCCCGGCGGATGCGGCAGCGTGCGGCTGTTGAGCCGGCGGGCCACGTGCCGGGCGCCGATATTGCCCCGGCTCTCCTCACGCAGTACGCGCTCGAAGTACTCCTCGAATTCCGCCCAGCTGCGCGGCGCGTCGGCGGGCAGGGCGACGCCCCACATCGAGTACAGGTCCAGGCTCTCCCGGAACAGCCGCTCCTTCTCGGCCGGGCTCAGCCTTCGCACGAACCGGTCGATGCCGGTCACCAGGTGGTCGAGAAATGTGGCGTGCGCGAAAAAGAATGTATTCGCGTCCAGCGAGTGGTACCGGCCGCCGCCCGGCATGGTCCCCGACAACGGTTTGTGGTAGTTCCGGATCTGCAGACCACGCTTGCGGGCCTGTTCCGGTGGGGCGTAGACGGTTTCGAAGATCGGGGCGAAGGCGACGCGCAGCCGTTCCATCGGGCCGTGCGCCCGCGAATGCTGCATACCCGCCTGCGCGAATTGCGGGTGCACCGCCTGGGTGACCGCGCTCCGCAGCGCGATGCCGAAATGCCGGAAATCACCCATGTACCGCCAGGTGAGCGAGTGCGGCGAGAGCGGGAGTTGGTGTAGCTCAGATCTTTTCAGGCTGGAGTCGGCGGACCGCTCCGGAACGAGCGGTGGGGTGGCGGCGCGCCGCGCGGATTTCCCGGCGGCATCGTCCCCGTCCTCGCCCGAGCCACCGATCATGGAAATGATCTGCACCGCATCGACGGTACCGCAGTCCCACATTCACTGCAATGCTTGCGGCACAACGTCATCGGATGTTCGCGACATTGTTTCGGTAACATTCTCCGACGCCGCGAGGGAGTCCCCCGGACGGAATGCGGCGATGATGGAATCGACCGTCGCCACCCGGCCCGCGGGCGTCGACATCTCGCCGGAGAACACCACGTTGTCGCCGATCATCCGTTCCAGCCGGACCTCGTGGCGGACCAGGTCACCGGGCCACACCCGGCGTTCGAAGACGCACTCGCGCAGCACGGCGACCATGCCGACGCCGCCGAGCGGTTCCCGGCGGTCGTGCGCGGTCAGCAGCCACAGCAGCGCGCCGCTCTGCGCGAACGATTCGACCAGCAGGGTCTCGGGATAGCCGAACGCCGCCGGCGGCGCGTCCGCGGGCAGGCCCGCGTAACACGGCTCGGCCCCGGAGACCGCCTTGACCGTGGAGATGCGCTCACCCGCGGCGTACGACAGCACCCGGTCCACCAGCAGCATCGGATGCCGGTGCGGCAGAAACCGCCCGATCTCACCGTATTCCAGCATCCGCGCCTCCGTTCAGCGCGAAGACGAGGCGCACGGTGGCGGCGGTGACGCCGTCGCCGCGCACGCAGGTCGCCCGCACCTCGATCCGCCCTCCCGATCGGTCGACGGAGAATTTCCCGCGCACGACGAGCCGATCGCCCGGGCGCACCGGCGCGGTGAAACGTCCGGATCGCAGGCGCCGCAGCGGCCCGGCCCCGCCGGGAACCCCTTGCGCCAGAGCTACTTCCGCCGCCCGGACGACATTCTCGACAATGAAGACGCCCGGATAGATGAGATAGTCCGGATAGTGCCCCGCCTGATAGGGATCCGAGGCGACGACGGACCGCACGGCCTCGAATTCGCCGTCGCGCGGCACCGTCACCGTCAGCCCCGCGGCGGGAATCGGCGAGGCGACCGTCCCGGTCACAGGACCATCCCCCCATCGATCCGGATGACTTGGCCGGTAATGAAACTCGCGGCGTCCGAGACCAGGAAGTGCACCAGGTCGGCGACTTCCTCGGGAGTTCCGAAGCGGCGCAGGGTGATCGCCTCGAGCGCGCGCTCGCGGGCGGCCTGTTTCGACGCGGCGGTCATCTCGGTCTCGATCCAGCCGGGCGCGACGGAGTTGACGCGAATACCGTAGGGCCCCAGCTCCTTTGCCAGTGACCGGCTCAGGCCGTCGATGCCCGCCTTGGCGGCGGCGTAGTTCGTCTGCCCGGCGTTGCCGCGTTCCCCGGCGACCGAGGAGATATTGACGATCACTCCCTTCCGCTGCTTGATGAAGCTGAACGCCAGCCGTCGGCAGAAGTGGAAGGTGCCGGTCAGATTCGTGTCGAGCACGGTGTGCCAGTCCGCGTCCGACTGCAGCGCCAGTGGTTTGTCCCGGATCACCCCCGCGCAGTTGACCAGCGCCTCGATCGGCCCGATCGACTCCTCGACCGCGTCGAGGAAATGCCGCACCGCGGTGTCGTCGGCGACCTCGCACCGCGCGTAGTGACATTTCCGGCCCGCCTCCGTGACGGCGTCGGCGACCTCGCGCGCCGCGTTCTCGTCGGTGCGGTAGCACAGCCCGATGTCGTAGCCGGATCGCGCCAGCCGCACCGCGATCGCACGGCCGATGCCGCGCGATCCGCCGGTCACGACGGCACACGCCCCGTCGTCGCTCATCTCCGTCACCTCTCTCTCCGGCTCGCGGCGGGCCGGACCGTCGGTTGCTCAGCGGCCCGGCGACTCCCGTGCCGCCTCGGCCGCTCGCGCGGCCGCCGGTATGTCGGCGGGACAATTCACTGTGAGCGCGACCAATGCGCGGTCGTGCAGCCGGGCCAGGCCGCACAGCGCCTTACCGGGGCCTACCTCCACAAGAATGCGAGCGCCGAGATCGCCGGTGAGACTCTGCATGGTGCGGTGCCACTGCACCGGTTCGACCAGTTGCCGGCACGCCAGCTCCGCCCAGTCGGCGGGCCCCTTCTTGACCAGGCCGTCGGCATTGGTGACGACCGCGGTCCGGCCCGGCGTCACCGCGACCGCGGCCAGCGCCGCGGCGACGGCGGGCACCGCCGGGCTCATGAACGGTGTGTGGAACGCGCCGCCGACCCGCAGGTCGATGAGTTTGCCGCCGATCTCGCGGACTCCGGCATCGAGCGCGGCCAGCCCGGGCTCGGTCCCGGCGACGGTGATCTGTTGCGGCGCATTGATTCCCGCCACCCAGACCTCCGCACCCGTCTCTCGCACCCGCGTGACCAGACCGGCGCTGTCGGCGTGATCGGCATTGACGACGACCGCCATGGTCCCGGGCCGCTCTCGCGCGGCCACGACCATGGCCTCCGCGCGGACGCTCACCACCCGCGCGGCGTCGGCGAGACCGAGCACTCCGGCGGCGACCAGCGCCGAGTACTCCCCCAGGCTGTGCCCGGCGCAACCGGCCACACCGTCCACCGGAAGTCCCGCGGCCGCGAGTTCGGCGAGCACCACCATTTCCAGTGCGAAGGTGGCCAGTTGCGCATTGTCGGTGCGCCGCAGGGTCGCCGCGTCGGCGTGCAGCAGCAGTCCGGCGATGTCACGCCCGGTCAGCTCGGCGAGGGCGGCCACCAGAGCCCAGGATTCCGTCTCGGTCCACGGCTGCCCCATTCCGGGCCGTTGCGCCCCCTGTCCCGGGAACAGCAGGGCGACGGCGCCGGGCGCCCGGACCTCCTCGACGGTCATGACCTCACCCCGCCGGCGGTCAGGGCAGCCGGCCGAGCAGGTGGTCGTAGAGCCCCTGGACATTGCCGAGTTCGAGCAGTTCCTCGCCGCTGACCTCCACGTTGTACCGGCGCACCAGATGCACCGCCAGCTCCAGGCCCTTGGCCGAGTCGGCGCCGAGATCTTCCTTGAAATGCGCGGTGGCGGTGACCTGCTCGGGATCGATATCGAAGACGTCGGAGACGAGTTCGCGAAGCTCCTCGATGTCGGGTCTGGTCGAACTGGTCATGACTGCAACCTCTCCTCCGGTGCCGGATACGGCCAGATCGGCATCACCGCGGCCGCGTGCGCCCAGGCCCACGGCGCGAGCATGACGAACAGCGATCCGTACCACGGGGTCGACGCGAACTCCACGATCCCACCTCCGGTCACGGACGAACAATGTCACGACCACCGTCGGCCGGGCAGCTGCTCGATAAATGACAGTACGCGAGCGCGGCGGCCGGGGGCAAGCATCGGATAACATTTCAGTGCATTGTTTCGATCATTGCTGCGCTGCGCGGCGAACGCCACCGCAGACCACACTGTGGACGCCACATACCTTGGTGGCCAGCTGTTTTCGTGCACAGTTCGATGATTTGGGAGGCTCGGCGGCATGACACGAGCATTCAGGTTCGGGATCAGCATCATGACGGCTCCGGCGGACCGGGAATGGATTGCGGCCGGGGTTCGCGCCGCATCGCAGGGCTACGACATCCTGCTGGCGCCCGACCATCTGGCGACTCCCGCACCCTTCTCGTTCGCCGTGGCCGCGGCTTCCGCCACGCCGCTGCGCGTCGGCACCTACGTGCTCAACACCGGCCTGTATCCGACAGCGCTGCTGGCCCGTGAGGTAGCCACGGCGGCCGGGAACATCGCGGGACGATTCGAACTGGGTCTCGGAACCGGTTATCTGCCACAGGAATTCGCGGCCGCGGGCATCGACCCCGGCTCGCCGCGGGATCGAGTGGACGATCTGGCCCGCGCCCTCGACACCGCCCGCACGGCGCTCGGCGGACGGACGGACGTACCGATCCTGGTGGCGGGCAATGGAGACCGCGTCCTGCGACTGGCCGCCCGCCACGCCGATATCGTGAGCTTCCTCGGCATGCGCTACGACCCGTCGTCGGCCGGCGGGCTGAGCCCGCTCGGGCAGCGTGCTTTCGCCGAGCGGGTGGCCTACTTCGACCGCGTCGCCGCCGACCGATCGGCCGCGATCGAACGCAATCTCACCCTCCGCGCGGTGGTGGTCACCGACGACCGCGACGCCGCCCTGCGCGCCCTCACCCGGCGGTTCCGGCTGCCCGCCGAGGTCCTCGCCGACCTCCCGATACTCCTGGTGGGGACGATCCCGGAGATCGCGAAACAGGTCGAGGACCTCCGGGAGCGGTTCGGCATCTCCTACTTCGCCGTACCCGACCGGCACCAGGACGAGTTCGCTCCGGTCGTCGAATTACTGCGGGGCGCTTGAGGTTTCCGCGCCCACCGCGGCCACGCCGGGCGAGAGGTACTCCCGCAGCGGCAGCGACCGCGCCACCGCGAGGTCGCGCCACCGCCGGCACTGCGCGGCCAGGGCCGGGTTGGTGAGTTCCTGCGTCGCCACGAACCGGTCGTCCGCGTCGAATTCCATCGACCACAGGGCAGTGTCGTCGAACAGCCAGTAGTCGAACCCTTCCGGCAGGTCCGCGGGCCACGGCCCGTCGGGCACCGGCAGCACCCGGATGTCCTCGCCCGCGTCCACACACTGGACGAACGCGGCCAGCGCGAAACGCAGGTAGTCGCCGAGCGGTTCGCGGGCGACGAACACCCGCTGCAGCACGCGCCCCTCGGCGACGTGACCGGAGATCACGCGCAGGAACGTGTCGGGCAGATTGTCGATCCGTCCGGTGCGCAGGTATTCCCGCATCGGCTCCGCCTCGGAATCGAAGTCGTACCGCTGTAGCGTGGCGAGGCGGAACCACGACGAGCGGATGCCGGTGAGAAAGCCCCGAATCTCCGGCGATTGCAGTTCGGTGATCCGTCGTGACATGGGTGTTCCCTTCTACGCCGGAACCGCTTCGATGATGTCGGCGCGATCCAGCGTCGCGGTCGGCACGATCCGTGCGATTCGTAGTCCGGCCGCGCCCAGCAGTGTCGCGTAGCGGCGTTCGGTGCGCTCGCCGCGCCCGGAGGCGACGAACATGGTCAGATCCGCCCAGATCTTCTGCCGGTGTTCGCGGGTCGATTCGGTGCGGTCGGGCATCACGACCTCGACGACGAGCAAGCGCGACCGCGCACCCATCGCCGCGCGGCAGCGGCGCAGGATCTCCACCGCCCGGTCGTCGTCCCAGTCGTGCAGCACGCTCTTGAGCACGTAGGCGTCGGCCGCCTGCGGCAGCGGATCGCTGAAGAAACTGCCGCCCGCGAAGCGGTACCGGTCGGCCAGACCGGCGTCGGCGATGACGCGCTCCGCGCCCGCCCGGCAATAGGACCGGTCGAAGACCACGCCGGTCATGTCCGGGTAGCGGCGCAGGATCGGCGGCAGCAGCGTGCCGTACCCGCCGCCGACGTCCACGATGCTGCCGATCCCGGTGTAGTCGTAGGCGTCGGCGACGGCCTGTGCGACCGCAGCGGTCGCGTCGGCCATGGCGGTGTGGAACCGGTCCTGCGCCTCGGGCAGCGTGGCCAGGCGGTCGAAGGGATCGTCCACGCGCTCCTGCTCGCTGATCGGCGCGCGCCCGGCCCGGACACGCTCGGTGAGCCGCATCCAGCCGTGCAGGAAACGTTCACCGCCGGAGACGAGTACCGCGTCCCGCAGCGAGCCGGGCGCGTCGGCACGCAGCGCGGCGCCGGCGGCGGTCGCCTCGAACAGCTCGCCGTCGTCGAGCTGGCGCACCAGGCCGATGGTCGCGAGCGCGCGCAGCAGGCTGGTCACGCCCACCTCGTCGGCCCCGGTGGCCGCGGCGACGGCGGCCGCCGACCGGGGTCCGTCGGCGAGCGCGTCGGCGACGCCGAGTTCGGCGGCCGTGGTCATCGCGTAGCCGATCCAGCGGGTGGCGAGCAGGTCGGTGATCGTGTCGGTGTCCGGGTCGGCTCCGCAGTGCGGGCACATCGCTTCGGCGGTCAGTTCGGCCATGGCTGTTCCGTTCTCCCTTGGTATTTCCGTCGTCCGGTCAACGCAGCAGTTCCATGGCTTCGGCGAACAGGTCCATGGAATGGCCGAAGGTGGTGAAGTAGCTGATGCCCAGCCGCTCGTGCAGTTCCGCGATCTGGTCGGCGATATCGCGCGGGGTGCCCAGCAGGAAAACCGGTGAGTCGTCGAGGGTTTCGCGGGTGATGCCGGGCATCCGCGGCCGCAGCCGCTCGAGCAGCGGTCCCGCGTCGGTGGCGACCTGCTGCACGAGCAGGTTCAGTTCGACCTCGCTCAGGCGGTCGCGCGCGGCCGCCCGGACGAAGGACACGCGCTCGGCCAGCTGCGCCGATCCGGCCGGGAGCCGGCCGCCGTCGCGTCCCTTGGCGGCGCCGCTGAAGCTGATCACGTCGGCGTATTCGGCCGCCAGCCGCAGCAACCGGTCGCCGCCGCCCGCGATCAGCAGCCGCGGGCACGGCTGGTGCGGGCGGGGCGCGTATTCGGGGTCGGCGTAGAGCCGCCGCAGTTCGGCGACGGTGCGTCCGAGGTGCCGGACGCGGTCGCCCGCCGTGCCGAACGGTATTGCGGCGGCGCGGTATTCGGCCCCTACGTAGCCCGCGCCGATGCCCAGTTCGAGGCGGCCGCCGGTGAGTCGATCCACCGTCGCCACCTCGCGGGCCAGCAGTACCGGGTTGTAGAACCCGGCATTCAGCACGAACGTGTTGACCAGCACGTGTTCGGTCGCCTCGGCGGCCAGGACCAGCGCCGGGAACGGGGCCGGGTATCCGAGATGGTCGGCGAGCCCGATGACGTCGAAGCCGAGTTTCTCCGCGCGCCGCGATTCCTCGACGAATGCGGTGCGGTCGCCCGACCACACCGTGTTGACGCCGAATCGGAGTGTGTTCTTCTCGCTCATATGTCCTCCACCGCAACGACTCTCGATCTCAGCAGCACACGGTCGAGCGACTCCCGCAACGCCCGCACCGGGTCGTCCGGGGCGCGCCGGGCCCGCCAGGCCACCACCTGGTCCGGGCGGACCAGCAGCGCGCCGGTGTCCTCGAGGCCCACCGACTCCGCCCACGGCGCGTCCAGGCTGTGCAGCCGCAGTCCCGGTCGCGCGGCGGCGTCGACGGCCGGTTTCCAGTGCGCCGCATCGGGTCCGGTGAGCAGTGCGAAATCGGGGCCGATCAGGTCGAGGGTCGAACGGTCGTGATCCAGCGGCCGGTGCGGGAGCCGGGTGCCGGGCTGGCCGGACAGCGCGAAATGGTCTGTGGGGGCACTACTTCCATCGTCGATGACCGCCGCGGATCGGTACTGGGCGCCGAGGATCAGCACCGTCGGATCGGCCAGCGCCGTGCCATCGGGCGAGGTGCCGTACTTGCGGCGCAGATCCGCGGCGCTGCGCAGGCTGGACTGATCGGCGGTGAACCAGCCCACCGGATGTCGTTCGTCGTGGTAGGTGTCGAGCAGGCGCGCCGAGGCGGCGCCGCGCAGCACGTCGGCCAGCTTCCACGCCAGATTGTGCGCGGCCTGGATGCCGGTGTTCGCGCCCAGCGCGGCGTACGGCGGCATCACGTGTGCCGCGTCGCCGACCAGGAAGACCCGCCCCGCGCCGAATCGGTCGGCAATGAACATTCCCGGTGTCCATTCCATGACCCGAGCCACCCGGACCTCGATGCCGGGGACGCCGATCGCGGCCCGCATCGCGTCGGCCCATTCCCGTTCCGAGCGATCGGCATACACGGCGGTGGTGAAGAACCAGCGCCCGCCGCCCGCGCCCGCCAGTCCCCCGCCGACCTGCTCGTTGTCGATCTGGAAAATGCGGTTCTCCCGGTCGTCGACCAGCGCGGCGAGGTCGGCGTGGAATTCGATGTTGACCAGTGTCTCCATGGCCCCGCGGCCGCTGCGGGCGATGCCGAGCCGGTCTCGGATCGCGCTGTGCGCCCCGTCGGCGGCGATGAGGTAGTCGGCCCGGATCGTCTCCATGCCACCGGCGGCCGCCCGCACGGAGGCCGTGATGCCGTCCGCGTCCTCGGACCAGTCGTCGCATTCGACGCCGAAGCGCAGTTCGACGCCGCGCTCCGCCGCGATCTCGCGCAGCACCGGCTCGAGCAGGTCCTGCGCGCACAGGCAGGTCTGCACGGGCGTGACGGCCGACGGCCCCGGACCGGGCGGGCGCGGCAGGTCGAGAGGTTTCGCCGCGACGAGCGAGGGACCTGCCGACGCGAGTTGCCCGCCGCCCCGGAACGACACTGTCCGGGAGGCCGCCAGGATGCGTTCGGCTATCCCGATCTGACGGAAGATCTCGACGGTGCGGACATTGATCCGCCGCGCCTTGGGCAGTGTCGAGGTCTCCCGGCGTCGTTCCACCAGTACCGCCTCCGCGCCGTACCAGTTCAGGAACAATGCCGCCGACAGGCCGGCCAGCCCGCCGCCGACGATCAGCACACGCGGCATCAACGCCATCCCGCGTGTTCGGCCACCACGTCGTGGACGGCCTTCATGTTGACCATCTTCGCCAGCTCCGACTGCGGTATCTCCACCTTGTAGGTCTTCTCCAGGCGGGCCAGGATCTCGATGGCGCGCAGCGAATCGGCCTCGTGGTCCTCCACGAAGAGGCTGTCGTCGGTGAGTTCGTCGGGTTCCAGCTCGAGGACGTCGCACACGATCTCGCGCAGTTCGTCCATGTGGGCCTGGTAGGAAGTCGTGTCGGTCATCGCTGTCTCCTGTTTCCGATCCGATGCCGCTGTCTCCCAGCAGGTTCCGCGCGGCGGCGGATGAACGAACGTCCGGTCTCGACGATATCCAATTTTTCCGCGCTTTGTCAGAGCATTCTTCGGCAATGTTCCGACAATGCGCCCGGCGAGCTGTCAGGCGGGCTGCCGGCGCAGCAGCGCGCGCAGTTGCCCGGCGAACTCCACCGGGTGGGTGATGTGCGGGTTGTAGCCGCCGTCGAACACGAACACCTCGCCGCCGACGAGATCGGCCAGGGCGTGCGCGCAGCGGCTGCCGAACATCTGCGGTGGCGTCGATTCACCCACGGCCGCAATGAATTCCACCCCCGACGCGGACAGCTCGCCCGGTTCCGGGGCGGTCTCGCAGGCGGCCGGGATCTCGTTGACGTACAACCATTCGAAGTTGCGGGTGCGCTCGGCCGACATCACCTGGGACTTCAGGTTGAGTTTGGCCGTCTGGCCGCCGCCCGGTCCCCGCTTGCCGCTTTCCGCGCCGCGGCGCTGGTCGGCGACATCGATGCCGAGGAACTCCCCGGTGCGCACGATCGTCTGGACCAGGCCGGCCGTCCGATAGGTGTGCGCGAGGTCCAGGAATTCGCGAACGTGCCGCCCCCGTTCGGGTTCGGGCAGCAGGAAGGGGGCGTGCGGGGTGTGCGCGACCACGCCGGCGACCTGTTCCGGATGCCGCGCCGCCAGCAGCAGCGCCGTCACGACGCCGAGGCCGACGCCGAATACGGTCGCCGGGCGTCCGCCCAGCGCGGTGAGCAGCATGTGCGCGTCGTCGGCGTGGGTGTGGTGCGAGACCAGCCCGCCCGGGTCTGCGGTGAGCGGGCTGCGGTGGAAGCCGCGGCGGTCGTAGGTGATCACCGTGAACGTCTCGCCGAGTTCGGCGATCGAGTCCGCGCGGCGGCGCGACTCCCCGCCGCCGTTGTCGGAGATGAGCAGCAGCGGCCCGGCGCCGGAGACCTCGTAGAACAATCCCGCGCCGGGCACCTGCAATGTTCCGGATCGGCTCGTACCATTCACGGAAATGTCCCTCCAACCCGGGCTCGTCACCAGCGCGATCGACACATGTGGCGTGTGAACCATTGCACCACAGCGTGTTTCGTCCGGACTTCGATCGGCCATCAATGCTCGACAATTCAAGCTACTATGGGTCTCGGTGTCAGACAATAGCCGGAGGTGGTCATGACCAGGCGGACAAACAATGAATTCAGCTTCGGCGGGTTCAATCATGTGTCGCTGCTGTGCGACGACATGAAGCGCACCGTCGAGTTCTATCGCGACATCCTGGGGATGCCCCTGATCAAGACGGTGGACCTGCCCAAACGGCCCGGCGGCGGGCAGCAGTTCGTCTTCGACGTCGGCAACGGCGCGTCGCTGACGATCTTCTGGCTGGCCAACCGGACCGACGGCCGGCCCGGCAATTTCAATCCGCCGCCGGGCGACCAGGAGTCCGAGGCGCCGCAGTGGAACGCCGCCGTCAGCTCGCTCAACCACATCGCCTTCGATGTGCCGCCGGAGAAGTTCGACGAGTACTACGAGCGGCTCAAGGCCAAGGGGGTCGGCGTCGGGCCGATCCGCAATCACGACGACAGCGAGACCCAGGAGGCGGAGCAACTGCACCCCGGCGTGTACTGCCGCTCGTTCTACTTCCGCGACCCGGACGGGGTTCTACTCGAATTCGCCTGCTGGACCCGGGAACTCACCGAGGACGAGGTGGTGCACGAGCCCAAGACGGCGGCCGACCGCACGCCCGTGGCCGCGACGTCCTAGCCGCGACGGCGACGACCCTCCGGCCGCGGAGGGTCGCTTCGCCGGTTTCACGCCGCGGCCTTTCTCCCCACCACGAGCAGGGTCGGATCCTGCGGGATGCGCGACACGCTGACATCGTGCAGCGGCAGGTCCCGCACCATCGCGCGGGCCTCGTCCAGTTCCAGTCCCTGGCCCGCGACATAGGTCCGGAAATGCCACAGCAACGGGCCCCGCGCGAGCTTGGGCGCGTTCATGCGCGCGACGAAACCCTGTGCGGCCTCGAAGGTGCAGCCCCGGTCGATCTCGAGGACCGTGAGCCGCCCGCCCGGCCGCAGGACCCGCACCAGCTCCGCCATTCCCGCGGCCCGGTCGGGCCAGTGTTTGATCGAGCCGACGCTGACGACCGTCGAGAAGCGATCGTCGGCGAACGGCAGGTCCGTCGCGGAGGCCACGCGAAATGTCACGCGGTCACGGAGCCGGGCCGCCCGCTGGGTGGCCCGTTCCACTTGATCCGCCGAGAGGTCCACCCCCACGACCGACACGTCGTCGGCGCGTTCGGCGACCGCGAGCGCCAGATGCCCACCGCCACAGCCGACGTCGAGGACCGAGCCGCCGATGGCGACGTCCGCGAGCAGGCTGTCGACGAGACCGGCCTGGCTGGCCAGCACGCTGCCGGCCACCGTCCGGTCGTAGAACCACGATTCGAAGCCGCTGTAGGTGGAGGTGATGTCGCGGAACAATCCCATGCCGAAATCCGATCCGTGTCAGTGCTGCGCGAGCCACGTCGCGATGTGGCGGGCGACGTCGGCCGCGCCGTCGGTGAGCAGGGTGAAATGGTCGTAGCCGACCTCGAGCACGGTGTGTTCGGGCTGCCACGGGGAAGCGAGCGGGAACTCCGGGAGGTCGCCGCCGGGCGGGCGGTAGTTCTCCGTGCAGCGGACGAACAGCACGGGCAGCGGCAGCGGGTTCAGCGGCAGCGCGCGTAGGTGGCGGCCCCACATCGCCATGGCGGTGAGCTTCACCGCGAGACCGCTGTCGCCGGTTCCGTCCTCGCCGTCGAGCATGCCCGCGAACAACGGTTCCATCGGGGCGCCCCAGCCCGCCGCGTCCGGCCGGAAGCTGTCGAGCATCACCAGCCCGCGCAACTCTCCTGGGCGCCGGGCGGCAAATTCTCCGGCGACGGCATGCGCCAGGACGCCGCCCGAGGAGTAGCCGACGAGCACGATCGGCCGTCCTCCCGCCGCGTGTTCCACCGCGTCACACAGCCAGGAGACCGCGGCCGAGGGGGTGGCGGGCAGGGGTTCGCCCGCACCGAACCCGGCCAACGGCACTCCGCTCACGGGTGTCCGGCGCTCGAATTGCTTGGCGATACGCACGTATTGATGGATGCCGCCGGTGATGATCGGCGCGCTGACACACACCAGCAGCGGGTCGGCCGGGCCCTGGGAGAGCGTCAGCGGTGCGGGCGGCGGTCCCGCGGCCTCGAAGGTCGGGCGCAGGTCCGCCGCCGCGCTGATCAGTGCCAGTCCCCGGTCTACGGTGCGGGTCCGCACGGCGGCCCGGAACAGTTCGGCGACACCGAGATCCGCGGCGACGGGGGCCTTGGCT
The DNA here is from genome assembly GCF_029868745.1 of Nocardia wallacei. Taxonomy (GTDB): domain Bacteria; phylum Actinomycetota; class Actinomycetes; order Mycobacteriales; family Mycobacteriaceae; genus Nocardia; species Nocardia wallacei_B. The sequence continues at coordinate 45,142 of NZ_JARWOP010000181.1, forward strand.
TCGGTGTTCGACGTGTCCGGTTGCGCCAGGCGCGACATGATCAGGTCCGCGAGACCGGTGACCGAGCCGGAATCCAGGATTTCCATGGGCGACAGCCGTATTCCGCTCTTCCGGCGCACCCCGGCCTGAATGTCCATGACACTCAGCGATTCCACCCCGAGTTCGAGGAAGGGGCGATCCGGCTCGACCGCGCCGGGATCCCGGTGTCCGAGTGCGGCCGCGACGACGGCCCGCACCTCCGCGGCGATGTCCCGCCGCACGTCCGGCCCGGCATGGGTGAGGTCTCGCGCGGATTCCGGTTCCGGTCTCGCACGCACGGCGTCGGCGACGAGCTGCCGGAGCAGTGCGGGGCGATAGTCGGTGCGGTCGGCCAGGACGGCGGCGTCGATCCGTACCGGGTGCAGTACCGGTTCGCCGCGCCGGACGGCACGGTCGAACAGACCGAGGGCCTCCTCTCCGCTCAATCGCGAAATACCCTGCCGCCGTACGCGTTCCAGCTGCAGGTCGGTGGTCAGGGCGCCGACTCCGAGTTCGGCCCACGGCCCCCATGCCAGCGCCGTGGCGGGCAGCCCCAGCCCGCTGCGGTGGGATGCCAGTGCGGCGAGGAAGGCGCTACCCACCGCATCGCAGGCCTGTGCCGCCGGTAGGACCGATCCGGTCGCCGCCGACAGCAACAGCAGGAACGACAGGTCCATATCCGCGGTGAGTTCGTGCAGATGCCAGGCCCCGGCGTGGTTCCGCAGCGCGGCGTCCAACGGGGCGGGGGCAAGGGTGCGCACCAACGCGAGCGGTGGCGACGGTGCCGTGTAGACGATTCCGAGCGGCGCACCGGCGACGACGAGCCGAGTGAGCAAGCGCCGCAAAGCATCCCGCTCCGCCGGATCACAGACCTCGATCCGCGCCTCGGCGCCCGAGTCCGCGAGGTCGCCCAGCAGAGGCCTCCCGACCTCCTCGGGAGCCGGCTCACAGGTGGTCAGGACAAGCCGCCGCGCCCCAAGCGCGGCGGCCAAATGCAGCGCCACCTGCGCGCCGTATCCCGTGGTCCCCCCGATCACGAGCACGGTCCCGGTCACATCCAGGCCGGACCCGGACGCTGTACTCGCAGAACCCAACTCAGGGCGTGCGGGTCCAGGGTCGGGGCGTGCGGGTCCAAGGTCGGGGCGTGTGGGTCCAAGGTCGGGGCGTGTGGGCTCGGGGTCGGCGTGTGGGACAGGGGCGAATCGGGGGACCAGGAGTTGTCCGTCGCGGAGGGCGAGTTCCGGCTCGTCCGGGGGAACCAGGTCGGTGAGGTCGGCCGAGTCGTCGGTGTCGGCGAGCTGGACGCGGCCGGGGTGTTCGGCTTGGGCGGCGCGGACGAGGCCCCAGACGGGTGCGGAGGCGAGGTCGGTGACGTCTTTTCCCGCCACATCGATAGCGCCGCTGGTGACGACGAGCAGGCGGGCGCGCGCGTATCGGTCGTCGGTAAGCCAGGCCCGCAGTACGGCAAATACCCGGCCGGTGGATTTGCGCATTCCCTCCGGAACTGCCTCCGCCGCGGCGTCGATCCGCAGGACCACCAGGTCGGGCACCGGGCCGCCGGTGCGGACCCGGTCCCAATCCGCACAGATTCCGGCGCGCTCACCGGCATCCTCGGCCCAGCCCGTGTCGCCGACCGGATGTCGCTCCGATTCCACGGGCAGCCAACGCACGTGATAAAGCGATTCCGTCTGTGCGGCAGCGCGTTCCGATTCGCCTGGGGTCTGCGGCCCGGGTAGCTGGATATCGTGCCCAGACTCACCGTGCTGATCGTCGCCCTCACCGTGCTGGTCGTCGCTGGGGACAGCACGCTGCGTTCGATGAGGCGCTGTCCCGGTCGGTGCCGCGAATGCACCGACCTCATCGTGGGCTCGGCCCGCCGCTTCATCGACATCCCAGGCCGCGCCGCGCCGGGCGGGAATCCAATAGTGCTCATGCTGGAATGCGTAGGTGGGCAGCGCGATTCGGCGGGCGTCCGATTCGCGGAACAACGCCTGCCACTCGACGTCGCGCCCGTGGACGAAGGCCCTCGCTACGCCGTCGAGCAGCGCTTCTTGCTCGCCGCGATCTCTGCGCATGGTCGCGAGGACCACCGCGTCCGCGGCGATCTCACCGATGGCGGCCGTCAGCCCGCTGCCGGGGCCGATCTCCACGAACTGCGATATGCCGCTTCCGCGTAGCGTGGCGATGCCGTCGGCGAATCGGACCGTCTGCCGGGCGTGCCGTACCCAGTAGTCCGCCGAGCCGTAATCCGCGGCACCGAACTCGCCCGTGAGATTCGAGACGACCGGAATGTCCGGAGCGCTGGTCGAAATGCCGCGGAGTTCGGCGGCGAGGTCCGCGAGCACGGGATCGATGAGCGGGGAGTGGAAGGCGTGGGAGACGGTGAGCCGCTTCGTCCGGCGGCCCTGCGCGGCGAAGTCCGCCGCGACCTCTTCGACCGTCTCGGCGCGGCCGGAGATCACGACCGAGCGCGGGCCGTTCACCGCGGCGATCTCCGCTCCGGGACGCAGCCGCGCCCGCACTTCGTCCGCGGCCGCCTGCACCGCGACCATCGCCCCGCCGCCGGGCAGCGACCGCATCAGCGCGGCCCGTGCCGCCACGACCCGCACGGCGTCCGGGAGCGACAGCACACCCGCGACGTGCGCGGCGGCGATCTCACCGACCGAATGCCCGGCCACGGCATCGGGGACCATGCCCCACGATTCGAGCAGCCGGAACAGTGCCACTTCGATCGCGAAGAGACCCGCCTGAGCGTTCTCCGTCCGCGCGAGCACCTCGGAGTCGTTGCCCCACACCGTCTCTCGCAACGGATACCCGAACTGCTCTGTTATGGCATCCCACGCGGCGGCGAAGACCGGGTACCGTTCGTACAGTTCACGGCCCATCCCCGGCCACTGCGCGCCCTGGCCGGGGAACACGAACGCGGCGCGCGCCGAGGCCGAGGCGGGCGTCTGTGCGTCGGCTGTCCGCAACCCTGCCAGCAACGACTCGCGGTCCGTTCCGCGCACCACCGTCCGGTACTCGAACACGGTCCGCCGCGCCAGGGATACGCCGACGTCGGCCACATCCAGTTCGGGCCGCTCATCGACGAACTCACGCAATCGTTCGCACTGGGCCGACAATGCCGCCCGCGAGCGCGCCGAGACTACCCACGGAATAACGTGCGGCGTAGGAGTTTCGGTCTCACCATCCGCGGTGCCAGCTCGGCGGAGGGGCGGCGCAAAGCGCGGCTTCTCCGGCCGCGCGGGAGGTTCCTCGAGAATGACGTGGGCGTTGGTGCCCGATATCCCGAACGACGACACCGCCGCCCGCCGCGGACGCCCCAGATCCGGCCACGGCCGCTGCTCGGTCAACAGGCGCACATGACCCGACGACCAATCCACATGCGGCGTCGGCTCGTCCACATGCAACGTCTTCGGCAATATCCCGTGCCGCATAGCGTGAATCATCTTGATCACCCCCGCCATTCCCGCGGCGGCCTGCGTATGTCCGATATTGGATTTCACCGAACCGAGCCACAACGGTTCGCCGTCGCGGTCGCGCTGACCGTAGGTCGCCAGTGCCGCCTGCGCCTCGATGGGATCGCCGAGCCTCGTACCGGTGCCGTGCGCCTCCAGTACATCGATATCGCTCACCGATAAGCCCGCGTTCGCCAATGCCGCCCGGATAACACGCTGCTGTGCGGGTCCGTTCGGCGCCGTCACACCATTCGACGCACCATCCTGATTCACCGCCGAACCACGCACCACCGCAAAAACCTCATGACCATTACGCACAGCATCCGAAAGCTTCTCCACCACAAGAACACCCACACCCTCACCCCAA